>NZ_JAXDPY010000481.1:0-6210 GCF_034668105.1 Paraburkholderia sp.
GACAGGTTGGCTTGCCATCAGGATTGCGGAATGCGCCTGAGCCACGGCGCTGGATTTGCTTTTTTTCGCCAGAGCGGACAAGACGGCATGATCGTCGAAACGGAAACGGCACAGCACCTGATTGGACGCCGCCAGCTGCACGGTCTGCGCCAAGGACAGATTGGCGAGTACGTCGGCTAACTGGTCCGAGATCCCCATGCGAAACATGCCCATTGGCTTGTCTTCGCGCAGCAGACGCTGCGCGAGCAGGAGATAAGACAGGTTGACTTCTCTGATCTCATTGAGCATTTCGCTGGTGGCGCTCATGATTCCCCCGGGGTGTATCTGGCTGGTCAGGCCGTTACGGAAACGTTTGCTCGAACGCGCGATTGAAACCACACGAATCGGCTCGTTTCTGGTCTTGCGAGCATTGTGTCGAAAGGGGGAGCAGACGAAAATCGGACAGACACCCAGTCTACCTGGCGGATTAAGCCGTCATTCTTGTAGGAATTTTTCCTACAAGAAGAGGTCAGAAAGGAGTCTGGAGTAGACTAAGCGGCGCGCAGCCTGTGCCTCGCGATGCGCTTTGAATGAGGCTGTAGCCAAAAGGTGAACTAGTTAGTGAGCCTTGGTAGCTCGCGAAGCTCACCCTATTGAGGTGAGAAAGAATTATAAGACGTTTTCACTTCTGTGTAATGAACTCGGTGTAGAGGCCGCGCTTCAGCCCTGAAATCCGGCCTTGTTCTTCATTTCCAGCGTTTGAACGTCCCGCCAGTCGTGCTCCCCGACCATCGAATGAGCCCTCCCCGCCGACCTGTAACACATCATGTTTCGCGCTGTAACAACGTTAAGTGTTTGAAAAATAACTCGAATTAGCGCGGCCAATCCCGATAATGAGGCTAAGGGATAACCCGATGCAAGTTCGGAACACCCCCGGGCGGCGGCTTACCGCGCCCAACCGTCCGTCAGGCATTCGCTCCTCGCTCAAGCCGAGCGCCGTTGTGCGAAGCCGTTTTGAACAGGAGAAACGCATGCGAATCGCACAAATTGCGCCGCTGTATGAAGCTGTCCCGCCGAAGCTCTATGGCGGCACCGAACGTGTCGTCTCGTATCTGACCGAAGCCCTGGTCGATCTCGGCCACGACGTCACGCTGTTTGCGAGCGGTGATTCGGTCACCTCCGCGAACCTCGACGCGTGCTGGCCGCGTGCGCTGCGCCTCGATCCGACGATTCGCGATGCGCTCGCTCCGCATGTCCTGATGATGGAAAAGGTCCGCAAGGTTGCGCATGAGTTCGACGTCCTGCACTTTCACCTCGACTACCTGCCGTTTCCACTTTTCACGACCATGGACACGCCGTTCGTGACGACGCTTCACGGCCGTCTCGACTTGCCGGAGTTGCAACCGGTGTTCGACGCGTTCTCGGACGTGCCGGTGGTGTCGATTTCGGATTCGCAACGCTCGCCGCTGCCGCAGGCCAATTGGCTAAACACGATTTATCACGGCCTGCCGGAGCACTTGCTCACGCCGCAGACGCACAAGAAGCCGGAATACCTGGCGTTCCTCGGTCGTATCTGTCCGGAGAAGCGCGTCGATACAGCTATCAAGATCGCTGCACAAAGCGGTCTGCCGCTGAAGATCGCCGCCAAGGTGGACAAGGTCGACCAGGAATACTTCAAGAAGGAAATCGAACCGCTGCTCTCCATGGCGCACGTGGAGTTCGTCGGCGAAATCAATGAGGCGCAGAAGCCTGAGTTTCTGTCGGGCGCCAAGGCGCTGCTGTTCCCGATCGACTGGTCGGAGCCGTTCGGTCTCGTGATGATCGAGTCGATGGCGTGTGGCACGCCGGTGCTCGCCTTCAACCGCGGTTCGGTCCCGGAAGTGATCGACCACGGCGTAACCGGCTACATTGTCGAGGACGTTCAAGGCGCCGTGGCCGCGCTGCAGCGTTTGGATGAACTGTCGCGCACCGAAATCCGCGCGCAGTTCGAGCGCCGCTTCAGTTCGAAAACGATGGCCCAGAATTACGTCGACGGCTATTCGACCTTGATCGAAGCAACGCGCCGCCCGGTATTGCGCCAGGTGGCGGTGGGTTGAACGACGCGCTTAAGTGGCTGACGTTTCTATGCGATCAGCCGCTTAAGCCGGGCTTATGCCACGTTTTGTGTCGCGCTAGTGCCACTTAAGCCGTTTTGCGATTCGGCCGCCAAACACGAGTAAATTTGCCTGGTGAATCGTTTGCGCGAGCGGTTAGCAGGAGTTAACCTGGTTCTACTCCGAAAAAGCCGCCCCTCAGGGCGGCTTTTTTTAATACAACGGTGGATGCGCTTCCATGCCGGATTAGCGCGATGCGTATAAACCACCGGTCATCGATCAACCTTCAATTGGCTTTCGCCTGCACCGGCAGAACAATCAAGCCGCGCCAATCAGAAAGCGTTCGCGATTCTTGCCGACAATCCACTTTGGCGGTTTTCCGCGCCCGCTCCATGTATTGCCCGATTTCGGGTCCTGGTATTTCGCCGGCAGCGGTGCCTTCTTGGGCGGGCGTCCGCGCTTGGCGGCGACTGCAAAGCCGAGGTCTTGCGCGGTTAGACCGTATTCAGCGATCTTTTGGCGGATGTCGGCGACAACGTTATCGATTTCAGTGCGCCGGGCTTCCTCTGCCTGTGCCTGCAATTTGGCGATCTGTGCCTTGAGGTCTGCATATTGAGACATTTCGGTTCTCCCCTTTTCTAGAACTCATTCGCTCGCAGACTAGCTGCAATTATAAAAATTGGCAATGGACAATAATACCGATTTAGCAAGAAATCATCTGATAATTATTAAGCGTCGATGAATTGTAAAACGAGCGATTTATCAGGTAATAATAGGTAAAGGCGACTTCACTTTGACAATTCTTGACACCTAATCCGACTGTCTTTCCCTAGAATTGCGCGCTCAACGGCATGTATCCGAACTTGGTATTCATGCCGCTCCAGGCGTCAACCATTTTAGGATTACCAATCATGCAGTTGTCAAAACGCGTTGCTGCCGAGCTATTCGGCACCTTCTGGCTCGTGCTCGGAGGCTGCGGCAGCGCAGTCCTCGCCGCTAACTTCGCCGGCCCGGTCCATGGGCTGGGCATCGGCTTCGTGGGCGTCTCGCTCGCGTTCGGCCTCACCGTCCTGACCATGGCCTATGCGATCGGCCACATCTCCGGCTGCCACCTCAATCCGGCGGTGAGCGTCGGCCTGACCGTCGCCGGCCGCTTTCCGGCTCGCGACCTGCTGCCGTACATCGTCGCGCAAGTGACCGGCGCGGTGCTCGGTGCGCTGGTGCTGTCGTTGATCGCCTCGGGCAAGCCGGGATTCGACCTCGTCGCCAGCGGTTTCGCCAGCAATGGTTACGGTGAGCGCTCGCCGGGCCATTATTCGCTCGCCGCCGCCTTCATTTGCGAAGTGGTGATGACCGGCTTCTTCCTGTTCGTCATTCTCGGCGCGACAGACAAGCGCGCGCCGGCCGGTTTCGCACCGATCGCCATTGGCCTGTGCCTGACGCTGATTCACTTGATCTCCATTCCCGTCACCAATACGTCGGTCAACCCGGCGCGCTCCACCGGCCCGGCGCTATTCGTGGGCGGCGCAGCGGTGGATCAGTTGTGGATGTTCTGGGTCGCACCGATCATCGGCGCAGTGATCGCAGGCGTGCTGTACCCGGTCATCGCCGAAAGCCGCCGCGGCAATTCGCAGGAACTGGCGCTCGACTGATCGGCAAGTGCGCAAATTCGGGCGGTCAAAGCGGGCGCTACGGCGCCCGTGCCGTTTTGTACGCACGGTGCGGGCGGCTTGATAATCCGCCAAGGGCCCGCTGCTAGAATCGTGCGACTTCCTAAGCTCGCACAGGTGCTACCGATGACCCGTTTCCGCGGATTCCTGCATGGCGTCGTCCTCTCCATCGGCGCTTTGTCTGCAGGCGCATTGGCATTACCCGCAGCCCATGCCGCGGACGGCAATACTGAAACGCTCGTATTCGTGCGCCACGGTGAGAAACCCGCCAAGGGTTACGGCCAGCTCAATTGCCAAGGGCTCAACCGTGCTCTGGCCTTGCCGGCAGTCATCGCCGCCAAGTTCGGCAAACCGGATCTGATCTACGCGCCCGATCCCGGTCAGCAAAAGGACGACAGCGGCCATCCCTATTACTACGTTCGCCCACTTGCGACCATCGAGCCGACTGCCATCCAGTTCCAGATGCCGGTGCAAACCCCGTACGGCTTCGCCCAGATCGATCAACTCGGCACGGCGCTCGTCAATCCGGCCAATCGAGACAAGCTGATTGTCGTTGCGTGGGAACACAAGCTGATCGTGAAAATGCTGCGCCAAATGATGAGCGCGCATGGTGGCAACGCCGCTGATATACCCAGTTGGCAAAGCGACGACTTCGACAGTATTTATATTGTTCGTCTCGAGTGGCAAAGCGGAACGGCGCACGCCAGTTTCAAGCTAGACCGCCAAGGGCTAAACGGCCGCGCTGCGGATTGCCCATGCGCGGCACTGCCGGGCGCACCGTCCGCGGCCGCGACTGGCGCTTCCGCTGGCGCAGCTGATTAATTGGGTAATACAGATGTAAGCCCCGATTACGGGCACGGCTATCTGTTTTTTTCAGCGAGCCGCAACAAGCAGTCGCCGGCCCGTTCTGATTTGCCGCAAAGCCTTGCAAGACGGCGCTTCGAGCGGACCGCGCTGTGTGAGCAATGCGCTCGAATGTTCCTTCTATCGCCTTTCAAACCCTGCGACGATGCTTGCAGTCCGTAACATCTCGTCGCAGTAAGCGCCGACCGGAATGCGTAAATTGGTCCTGTGCGACAAACATACGTCGCCTCACAGGAGAACAACATGAAACGCATCGTCACTCATTTGCTGGTTGCTGCTGGACTCGCGGCGGGCGCATGCGGTGTCGCGCAGGCGCATACGGATCTGAACATCGGCCTGTCGCTCGGCGCACCGGTTTATGCCCAGCCTGCCCGTGTCTACGCGGCGCCGCAGCCGGTGTACTACGGCAATGGCGGCTGGGACCATCGTTACTATCGCGGCGACCGCGGGGATAATCGCGGCTGGGATCACCACGACCGCCGTTGGGGCCACGATGGCCGCGGAGATCGCCGTGGCGGATGGCACGACTGATCGTGGCCCGCGGCGCCAGGTCGCGAACCAGAATCGGTGCAACAGGCGGCCCGCAACCACGCAAGTGGATGCGGGCCGCTCCGCTTTCACGACATCAGTTCGTCGTCGAGCGAGAAGAGTTTGCGCAGATGGTGCGCGACGCCCGCTTCGAAGTTGTTGCCGATGCGCGGTACGTCCGGCAGACGCGCGATGAGATCCGGATTCGCATTGTTCATCATGAACGGATGGCCGGCTGTCTCCAGCAGATCGATATCGTTCATGTTGTCCCCGAAGGCCACGCATTGCGAGGCGCCGACGCCGAGTCGCTCCAGCACGATCTGTAACGCACGCCCCTTCGATACGTTCGAAGTCATCACTTCCAGGCAATCCGGTAGCGAATAGGTGACGTATAGCGCGTCGCCGAATTCGCGCTTGAGGTTGGCCGCCACGTGCGCGAGATCGACTGGCTCACCGATGTAAAGAGCCTTGGCGATGTCGACGCCATTGTGTTTCGGCAGATCGGTCACCGCATAGGTGAAGCCGGAATCCTGATGGAATTTGAGCAGGTCCGGTGCATCCCGGTCGATCAACCACGCCTTGTCCGTGAACAGGTTCACGATCACCCGGCCATGCGCACCGACGATTTCGGGCTGCACCAGTCGCTGCACGATCGCTGGAGGCAAATCGTCGGCGTGGATCACCGTGTTGTCCGGCGCGTGGATGCGCGCGCCGTTCGACGTGATCAGATAGGGGTTGATGCCCAGTACGTCGCGAATGCCCGCCACGTCGCAATAGTGGCGCCCGGTCGCGATCACGAAGTGCAGCCCATCGCTTTCCAGCTTACGGACGGTAGCGATCGTGAACGGATCCACCTGGTGATTGGCGTTGAGCAGCGTGCCGTCGAGATCCGTGGCAATGACTTTGTACATAGTGTGAGCAGCCGGGCAGCGTAAAGATCGCATTTTACCGTTGCGCGCCGTCTCGGGACGATCGCACCTGGGCGCGGGACGATTCTCAGCCGCCGATGCGAACCGCTTCGCGCTGCGCCAGCTGCAAGCCACCGTGTGCGGAGTCGGCCAGCGGCTCACGCAGAC
>NZ_JAXDPY010000482.1:0-13974 GCF_034668105.1 Paraburkholderia sp.
TTGAAGGGTGGCTTGAGGGGTGGCTTGAGGGGTGGCTTGAGGGGTGGCTTGAGGGGTGGCTTGAGGGGTGGTTTGAGAGGTGGTTTGAGGGACAGCGTGCGTTCGTTGGATCGTGCCGTAGCCTTTAAGCACAGCGCGACATACTCAGCGGGATGCTGAGCGGCGCCAACAGGCACGACAGAAATTCAGACTGCCGGCCAACCCCACGTTCTTCGGAGCGTGGGGTTTTGTTTTTCAGGTGGGGCAGATCGCTCTGTGAATCGCGAGTTTGGGCGCAGGCAAAGCCACGTAACGGGTATTCATCAGTGGCTTCGCTGCTTTCATTGGTTGCCTTCATCAGCTAGTTTCAATTGGGTAATTTCAATTGGCCAGCTTCACTGGCTAGTGTCACTGGCTGGCTTGACGAGCGTTGCGGGCGCCAGCCAGTTGAATGCGTCCAATGTCGAGCCGTGAAATGTGCATTCGGCGGCGGCCGCCGTGGTGGTCTTCTTCGGTTTGGCGGATTTGAGCGAGGTAGTTTCAACTCCTGACGCCGCGACGCTCGCCGAAGCGGCCGAAGCACCCGAGGCCGCTCCAGCCGCAACGCCGGAAGGTGCCGCAGCGTCCGAAGCAGAAGAAGCCGCCGGCACCCCTGACGCCGCGCGCTCACCCGAAGCCACGCGAGGCGCATTCGCCAGTTTCGCGGCGGAAGCGGCCGCGGATGCCGCAACTTCTGAAGCCGTCGCCACATGCTCGATCGATCCTTCGACCACTACCCGGGAACCGTCGATGCCGGTTCCCGTATGGGTGATCTTCAGTGTATCCGGCGACGTTTCAGCCAGCTTGCTTCGCATCAACTGCTCGCATGCATCCGAGTTCTTATAGACGGCCGTGCAGCCCGCCAGCAGCGCGGCAGCGGTCGTGACACAGGCGATAGAGAGAATCCGAATCTTCATTGATGTTCCGTTTTTCAAGCCGTCGGCAATTGTAGCTTACGGGCTGATGGGTCGGCAGCGAGGCCCCCGGAAGCGGCATAGGAACGGGGGGCTTGGGCTGGGGCTTCGGCTTCGGCTTCGGCTTCGGCTTCGGCTTGGGCTTGGGCTTGGGCTTGGACTTGGGCTTGGACTTGGGCTTGGACTTGGGCTCAGACTCGGGCTCCGGCTCCGGCTGACGCCGTGGCAGCCGCTGACGCAGAAAGCGACGAGCCGACAGTACAGCGCGACCCGGCGCGGTAAAGGGATTGAACCGCTGAGCCCCCATCGCCCAAAAGACTGGGATACAGCTTGACCGCGGCGCTCTGCATCGGCATCGTGTTGTCCGGCCGCCATGCCTCAGGCGCTCCCGCCTCTTCAGCTGAACGCGCGTTGACGCGGTATAGACCCGTTTTCCCACTGTGCAATAACCGCCTTTCCCGCATGTTCAACCTTGCCCTGCTCGCCATCGCGGCTTACATCGCGACCAATATCGACAACCTTTTCGTTTTGCTCGCATTCCTCGCGGAAGCGGGCGGCCAACCACGTCGCGTGATCGCCGGGCAGTTTGCCGGTTCGCTGACCTTGATCGTGGGGTCGATTCTGCTCGCCGCATTGTTGACGCGGTTACCCACCGGCTATGTCGGCCTGCTCGGCGTCTTGCCGATCGGCGTGGGTCTGAGCAAAGCGTGGACGCGCTTTCGCCCAGGCAACCCGGATCAGGAGGAAGAGACCCAGGCTGCGGCACGCACGCATGCACCGGGCGCAGGCGCAGGCTCGTCATGGTGGACAGTCGCGTGCGTGGCGGTCGCCAATGGCTCGGACAATCTTGCCGTCTACGTGCCCTTGTACGCGAGTCATTCGCACAGCGAGGGCATGTTCATCTCGCTGGTGTTCGTCGCCATGATCGGCCTCTGGTGCGCCGGCGCGGTGTGGCTGGTGGACCATCCGTTGCTGGGCGCGCCGATCCGGCGCTACGGTACCGCGGTGCTGCCGCTGATCCTGTTGGCGATCGGCGTCTCGGTGATCGTGCAGAACGATACGCTGCGAATCGTGTTCGGCCTCTGAGCGATACCGCCGGGACAATCCGATAATCGTGCTATCGGACCTCACGCCAGAACTGAAATCCGCGGTCCGTGCCAGGATGCGCTGCCGTCAGCGCGCGATGCGGCACGACCGGCCTTGGCCCGCGCGAACGCTCAGTTTGCAGGCATTTGTGGCTGCACGTAGGTGCGCACGCCGGCGAGCGGCGAACCGTAACCACCCGACTGGGTGTTGTTCGGCATCCCGTTGACCAGTTGCGCGCGCGGATCGGTCGGATTCAGATTCAGCTCGCCCGCCTGCTGGTTGCCGTGCGTCGGATATTCGCTGCCGCGCGCCGCGTTCGGCATCATACGTGTACTGTTTTGCGGCGCGTTGATATCGTCCTGCACGCTCAGGCCCTGCGCGCCAGCCTGTGCGGCAACACCGCACGCAGCCGCGCACAGCAAGACCGCCGCGGCCCTCGACGTCAATGTTCGTTTCATACCTGCCTCCGGCAAAGTGAAATGAAAGACGATCACGTCAGCGATTCCAATACCGGCGACCCAGCGCGCTGACAGACGCTGAACACATTATTTATACGCGTCCCAGCGTCCTTCGGATTCGGCGAAAGCTGCGCCGCTGGCATTAAATACGCCGCCCGTTCTTCGGATGCGGCTAAATCTGCGCCGCCGACCTTGAATACACCTGCTCCTTCGGATTCGGCTAAATCTGCGCCGCCGACCTTGAACACGCGCCACCGGCCTTCGGAGTCGGCTAAATCCGCACCGCTGACCTTAAAGACGCCCGCTCGGATTCGGCCAACCTTCGCCGCTGGCCAAAATACGCGCCGCCGGATTTGGCCAAAGCCGTCCCGCCCACTCCAAACCGACAAAACTCGCCCAAACCGTGACCCGCGCGAAGCATCCGACACACCGAGCCATGTCAAATACCGCAGGCGCATAAAGTTATGTCGATTGGCGATTTCTTTCCAGGCGGATCCGGCCCGATAATGGGTGCCATGAACCTCTACCCCCTTCCCCAAGCCCGCATGCTGCGCTCCACGTTCGCGGCCCTGAGCACCGCGCTGTTACTGGCCGCTTGCGCCGCCCCAACCGCGTCGACCTCTTTTACAGCCACTGATTCCGCCTCGCTCGATGCCGCGATTTCAGGACCCCAGCGCAGCGACAGGAACCGGGCACGCGACGTGTACCGCCATCCGAAGGAAACGCTGCAGTTCTTCGGCGTGAGGTCGTCGCAGACCGTGCTGGAGATCGCGCCCGGCGGTGGCTGGTACACGGAAATACTCGCGCCCTATTTGCACGACCACGGCAAACTTTACGAGGCGCAATACGACAGCCCGGACCCTGCGTCGGCCGCCGAGGAACAGGCCGGGCGGGCGTCATTCGCGCGCAAGCTGGCGGCCACACCCGCTGTCTATGGCAATGTGGTGGTCGGCACGCTGCGAGCGGGCCAATTCAGCGGCTTTCCGGCCGACGGCAGCGTCGACCAGGTGCTGACCTTCCGCAATATCCACAACTGGATCAAGGACGGTCAGATCGACGCGAACCTGCGCGCCTTCTACACGGCGCTTAAACCGGGCGGCATCCTCGGTGTCGAGGAACATCGCGCGGCGCCGGACACCTCCCTGCAAGAGATCATCGACACCGGTTACGTGACCGAGGCCTATGTCATCGAACACGCGCGCGCCGCAGGTTTCGAGTTGCTCGGCGAAAGCGAGGTGAACAGCAACCCGCGCGACACGAAAAACTATCCGCACGGCGTGTGGTCGTTGCCGCCCACGTACGAAGGCCACGATGTCGACCGGGCAAAATACGCGGCGATTGGCGAGTCGGATCGCATGACCTTACGTTTCGTAAAACCAAAGTGACGAATGCGACGGGCTCGGGTTTCAGTTCCAGTCCGTCCGCTCCAAGATAACCCCTCCGAACGGCCCGTTTTCCTGGCGAGAAAGCGCGCCGGAGAAAACGCGGCGCGGATGAATTCGCCTCGCCGCGCTTGACGCCGTCTTAATAATATGTTCCTATTGCGCACTATGTACCGCGCCCAGACCACCCTATCGCTACTACTAGCCCGCTCTACCGGGCTAGGTCTGCTGCTGCGCGCTTCCATCTGAATCTCCCGAAGCACCGCTGAATTCCCCAGTAACTGACCCAGCCCCGGTTTCCGACCGGCGGCCATGCTTTTGCGTTTTCGTCGTCCGGTCTAAGCCCCAAGCTGATCGATCCCAAGGATGATGAAAATGTTGAAGAACCCCGCTACCAAATATCACTCGTTCAAGCCCATCAATTTGACGGACCGCCAGTGGCCGTCGCGCGTCATCACGCGCGCGCCGATCTGGATGAGTACCGACTTGCGTGACGGCAACCAGGCGCTGTTCGAGCCGATGAACGCGCAACGCAAGATGCGCATGTTCAAGACGCTGGTGCAGATCGGTTTCAAGGAAATCGAAGTCGCGTTTCCGTCTGCCTCGCAGACCGACTTCAATTTCGTGCGTGAGCTGATCGAAGGCGGCCATATCCCCGACGACGTCACGATCGAAGTGTTGACGCAAGCTCGTGACGACCTGATCGAGCGCACCTTTGAATCCTTGCGTGGGGCGCCGCGCGCTATCGTTCACCTGTACAACGCGACCGCGCCGGAATTCCGCCGCATTGTGTTCGGCCTCGAAAAGAGCGGCGTCAAGGAACTCGCGCAAAACGCCGCGCGTACGATGAAGCGTCTCGCCGACGCCACGCCGGAAACGCACTTCACGCTGCAATACAGCCCGGAAGTGTTCAGCGGTACCGAGCTCGAATTCGCCAAGGAAGTATGCGACGCCGTGTTCGACATCTGGCAACCGACACCCGAACACAAAGCGATCGTCAACTTGCCCGCCACCGTCGAAATGGCTACGCCGAATGTCTACGCGGACCAGATCGAATGGATGCACCGCAATCTCGCGCGTCGCGATTCGTTGATCGTTTCGGTCCATCCGCATAACGATCGGGGCACGGCTGTGGCTGCCGCGGAACTGGCGGTGATGGCGGGAGCGGATCGTGTCGAAGGGTGTTTGTTCGGCAATGGCGAACGTACCGGCAATGTCGATCTCGTGACGCTTGCATTGAATCTGTACACGCAGGGTGTCGATCCTGAACTCGACTTTTCGAATATCAATGAAGTCGCGCGCACCGCCGAGGAATGCACGCAGTTGCCGGTGCATCCGCGTCATCCGTACGTCGGCGATCTGGTGTTCACCGCTTTCTCCGGCTCGCATCAGGATGCGATCAAGAAGGGGCTTGCCGTGCAGAAACCGGATGCCGTTTGGGAAGTGCCTTATATGCCGATCGATCCGAGCGATCTCGGGCGCACTTATGACTCGGTGATCCGCGTCAATAGTCAGTCAGGTAAAGGTGGGATTGCGTATTTGCTCGAGCAGGGTTACGGGGTGGTGTTGCCGCGGCGCTTGCAGGTTGATTTTAGTTCGGCTGTGCAGCGGTTTACTGATTCCAGTGGGCAGGAAGTCACGCCTGCGCAGATCTGGGAATTGTTCCAGCAGGAGTATGTGCAGAATACTGCGCCGATTCGCTATGTCGGACATAGTCTGTCTGAGCGGGATGGGCGTGAACATATCAAGCTCACCGTCGACATTAATGGCTCGCGGCGCGTTTTGAACGGTGAAGGGAATGGGCCGCTCGATGCGTTGATGCAGGCGATTGGCGCGCCTGTGCGGATTCAGCATTATGAGGAGCGGGCTTTGACTCAAGGTGCCGATGCTCGCGCTGTGGCTGTTGCTGAGATGGCGGGGGCGGATGTCGCCGGGAGTGCGTTTGGGGTAGGGGTGGATGCGAATCTGGTGACGGCTTCGATTCGGGCTGTGATTAGTGGGGTTAATCGCGCCTACGCCCGGGCTGGGGTTGAGGCTCAAGGGCGGTTTTTTGATGTCGCTATGAGTGATGACGCGGAGCGTTTGGTTGTTTAATGTTTTTGGCCTTTTCTTGATTGGGTAGTGGTTTATTAGTGTTGCCCCTGTGCGGGGCGGCACGTACCCTCTCTCAAGTCCCGCCCTGCTCCGTCCATGCGTCCGGCAAGCTGTGCGTCAACGTCGATACGAAACGCGCTGTCTCCGGTTCGCGTGGATTCATGAATATGTCTCGCGACGGGGCCGCCTCTATCACCACGCCATTGTTCAGAAACACCACGTCGCGCGCAATCGTGGCGGCAAGACGCAAATCATGGGTTGCCATCAACATCGTCATGCCTTCCGTGGCAAGCTGCTTCAGGACTTCCACTACCTCCGCGGCAAGTCCTGGGTCCAGGGCCGACGTGGGTTCGTCGCATAGCAATACCTCCGGTGAGGGTGCCAGCGCCCTCGCAATCGCTACGCGTTGCTGTTGGCCGCCAGATAGCGTCGAGGGCCATGCGTCCGCTTTGTGGGCGATGCCGACCTTCTCCAGTAATTCGTCCGCCCGGGCGCGCGCCTTTTCCTTGTCCCACTTCAGTACGGTTATCAAGCCTTCCATCACGTTCTGTCGTACCGTCAGATGCGGAAATAACTGGAAGTTCTGGAACACCATGCCAGTGCGACGACGTATCGTCAGCACCGCCTCGCGCGATGGCTTGTGATCGCGGCCGAATTCAAGGCGCTGGTCGCCAAGTTCAAGTGAGCCGGACTCCGGGATTTCCAGCAGGTTCACGCAGCGCAATAACGTACTCTTGCCGCTGCCCGACGGGCCAATCAGTGCTGTGACATTACCCGACGCGAGTTGCAGATCCACTGAACTCAGTACCCGATTCTCGCCAAAGTACTTGTCGATTTTTTCCAGTCGAATCATCAGTTGCCCGCCTGGAAAAGTGCGTGACGGCCAAACTTGCGCTCAAGTCGCACCTGCGCCGACGACAACACCGAACTGAACACGAGATAAACCAGCGCGGCCTCGGTATAGAGAATCAATGGTTCATATGTCACCGACGCAATCCGCTGTGCCGCCTGAAACACCTCCGGTACCGTCAGTACCGCGGCGAGCGAGGTGTCCTTCACCAGGGCAATGAACGAATTCGACAGCGGCGGCAGCGCGACGCGCGCCGCCTGCGGCAAGATCGCGCGGCGCAGTGCCTGTGAACGCGTCATCCCCATCGAATACGCCGCTTCCCATTGCCCTTTCGGTATCGACTCGATCACGCCGCGTATCACTTCCGAGTTATACGCGCCGACATTCAGCGAAAAACCGATAATCGCAGCCGTCAATGGATCGAGGACAATGCCGACGTTCGGCAACCCGTAGAAAATCACAAACAGTTGCACAAGGAGCGGCGAGCCGCGAAACAGCCACACATAGAAGCGTACGACCGCCACCGACCACCTCGGGCCGAACAGCCGCACCAGCGCGACGATGAACGCCAGCGCAAGCCCGATCGCGAACGATATCAAGGTGAGCGGCACGGTGAATACGAGCCCCGCATACAACAGGGGCCACAGCGAGTGCGCCATCAAATGCAACCATGCCGGCATGATTCAGACTCGCAGGTGACGCTTATTGGGAAACGTCTTTGCCAAAGTACTTCTGCGAAATCTTCGCGTAAGTGCCGTCTTTCCTCATGTCGGCGAGCGCCTTATTGATTGCCGCCTGCAATTCCGGACTGCCCTTGCGGATCAACACCGCGGACTTGTCGCTGCTGTCGGCCGACGTATCGAGCGTGGCAATCTTCACCTTCGCGTCCGGCTTGTGCTTCTTGAAGTCGAGGAACGACAGCGAATCGTTCACGGTCGCGTCGACACGGCCCGACGTCAGCAAGTCGATCGATTCGTTGAAGCCCTGCACAGGAATCACTTCCGCGCCGTGCGCGGCCGCGATCTTGCCGAAGTTGCTGGTCAGCGTATTGGCCGACTTCTTGCCCTTCAGGTCGTCAAAAGTCTTGATCGTGGTGTTGTTCGAAGCCACGATCAGCGCCGCGTGCGAGGTGATGTACGGGTCCGAGAAATCATATTTCGCTTTGCGTGCATCGGTCACGGCGACTTCATTGATCACCGCGTCGTAGCGGTTCACATCGAGACCGGCGATCAGACCGTCCCATTTGCCCTCGACGAATTGCGGCTTGACGCCCAGGCGCTGCGCGATCGCCGTGCCGATCTCGACGTCGAAGCCAGTCAGCTTGCCGGATTCATCGTGGTACGTGAACGGGGCATAGGTGCCTTCGGTGCCGATCTTGAACACGCCCGCGGACTTGATCTGCGCAAGCTCGTCAGCCGCGAATGCGGGGCTCAGGGTCACCGCTTGCAGCAGCGCGATCAGTAGAATGGAACGAATCGACTTCATCAGGTGGCTCCGTAAAGTTTGCTACGTCGGTTGCATGGTTTTGTGTGCGGCATTCCGTCGGCGCTGAGGCTCGGCAGAGTGGGCGGACTGTAGCAAACGGTCTGCGTTTTTACAAAGGATCAGGTTTCCGATCAATATGCGCATGCGTGCTAAGCGGACAGCCAAAGCATCTCATACAACGCTGAATCCGACTTTACAGCAGATATGACCGACGCGGCATGCATCGCACCATGGAACGCGTACCGGGCGCCATCGGGGAAAACGCGGGAGGGTGTCGGGAGAGAGGCGCCACGGCGAACGCGTGGCCTTGAAAAGCGGGCGGCACTGCCAGGCCGCCCGACTGATTGCAAATGGCCTACCGTTCCACCGGATGCGGCTCCTTGCGCTTGTTGGCAACCCGGATCGCGTCGAAGTAAGCCGGATTCGGCGGGCGCTTCAGATAGCGCCCCGCGCCACGCTCAGCCCGCAGCTCGCCATCGGTCCACGCCAGTGCGCCGCGCGTGAGCGTATGCATCGCCACGCCCTGCACCGTCATTCCTTCGAACACGTTGAAGTCGACTTTCTGATGATGCGTCTTCACCGAAATCGTTTTGCTCGCCTTCGGATCCCATACCACCAGGTCGGCATCCGCGCCCACTTGTATCGCGCCTTTACGCGGATACAGGTTGAAAATCTGCGCGGCGTTGGTCGACGTGATGCGCACGAATTCATTCGGCGTGAGCCGCCCCGAATTCACGCCGTGATGCCAAAGCACCGCCATCCGATCTTCGACGCCTCCGCAGCCGTTCGGGATTTTCGTGAAATCCTCGCGACCCATGGCCTTCTGCGACGCGCAGAACACGCAGTGGTCAGTCGCGGTAGTGTGTAACTGACCCGCTTGCAGTCCGCGCCACAATGCCTCGCGATGCTCCGCGGAACGGAACGGCGGGCTCATCACGTGCGCCGCCGCGCGAGTCCAGTCGGGATCGCGATACACCGCTTCGTCGATCACCAGATGGCCCGGCAGCACCTCGCCGAACACCCGGAGCCCTTCACTGCGGGCGCGCGCAATCGCGTCGACCGCATCTTTCGCGGACACGTGGACGATATACACCGGCACACCCAGCACCTGGGCGATGCGGATCGCCCGATTGGCCGCCTCGCCCTCCACTTCAGGCGGCCGCGACAGCGGATGTGCCTCCGGACCCGTAAAGCCCTTTGCCAGCAACTGACGCTGCAACTGAAACACCAGTTCACCGTTTTCCGCATGCACGGTAGGCAGCGCGCCGAGTTCGAGCGAACGCGAAAAGCTGTTCACCAGCACTTCGTCATCGGCCATGATCGCGTTCTTGTAGGCCATGAAGTGCTTGAAACTCGACACGCCGTGTTCATGCACCAGCGTGCCCATGTCGCGATAGACCGAATCGTCCCACCACGTCACCGCAACGTGAAAGCCATAGTCGGACGAAGCCTTTTCGGCCCAGCCGCGCCATTCCTTGAAGGCCTCCATCAACGGTTGCTTCGGACTGGGAATCACGAAGTCGATGATGCTGGTCGTGCCGCCGGACAAACCCGCGGCCGTGCCCGTATAGAAATCGTCGCTGGCCGTGGTGCCCATGAACGGCAATTCCATATGCGTGTGCGGATCGATACCGCCGGGCATCACATACTGCCCGCCCGCATCGACGATCGTGGCGCCCGCCGGTGCCTCCAGGTCCGCGCCGATCTGCAGGATGGTGCCGCCGTCCTGCGGGTCCGCACACAATATGTCCGCACGATACGTGTTCTCCGCGTCGATAATCGTGCCGCCGCGAATCAGGGTCGTCATGTTGCCGCCTCCTCATGAACTGCTGGTTTCGGTGCTACGTACTTCATTCGCTTCATGGGTACGCTCATGGATACGCTCATAAACTCATGCACTCGCCACGCGCGCGCTCGGTCCTTTGCTCAGCTTCATCCACGCGCTGTATACGATGGACGCCAACGCGAGTCCGACGAACCACGCATACGTATAGAGCGTGTTGAAAATCGCCGGCACATTCGGGAACGAGGCCGGAAACGCGGTGTGCAAAAAGCCCGGCAGATTCGGCAGCACGCCGATCACGAGCGCCACTACCGCGCCGATATTCCAGCCGCCGGTGTAGCTGTACTCGCCATGCTCGTCGAACAGTTCCCGCGGGTCCAGCCGGGTGCCGCGAATCAGGAAGTAGTCGACCATCAGAATGCCCGCCACCGGACCGAGCAACGCCGAATAGCCAACGAGCCACGTGAAGATATAGCCCTGCGTAGTAGCGAGAATCTTCCACGGCATCATCACGATCGCGATGGTCGCGGTAATCATGCCGCCGACCCGATACGAAATGCCCTTTGGCCACAGGCTCGAAAAGTCATAAGCCGGGCCGACGAGATTCGCCGCGAGATTGCAGCACATCGTATCGAGCGTCAGGATGATCAACGCAAGGCCGACGCCAATGCCGGTCATGCGGCTCGTCAGGTCGATCGGGTCCCAGATCGCCTTACCGTAGATCACCACGGTCGCCGACGTCACCACCACGGAAATCACCGAGAGCAGCGCCATCGGAATCGGCAAACCCACCGACTGGCCAATGATCTGATCACGCTGGGTTTTGGCAAAGCGTGTGAAGTCGGGGATATTGAGCGCGAGCGTCGCCCAGAAACCCACCATCGCCGTGAGGCCGGGCCAGAAGGTCGCCCAGAACAGACCCTCCTTCTTGCCGCCCGCCACGAATTGCGACGGCGCGGACAGCATTGAGCCAAGTCCGCCCGCTTTCGAGGTTGCCCACCACACCAGCGCGATACACATCACGATCTTGATCGGTGCGGACCAGCTTTCGAGCCAGCGAATCGAATCGGTGCCATGCACGATGAAGTAGATCTGCAGCGCCCAGAACACGAGGAAACACGCGAGCTGCGCGAGCGAGATGTCGAGAAACGGCAACGCCGCGCCGTGCAGCGCGTTGCCCGTCAGAATGTTCAGCAGCGTGTAGATCGCACTGCCGCCAAGCCATGTCTGAATACCGTACCAGCCACACGCGACAATTGCCCGCAACATCGCCGGCAATTTCGCGCCTTGCGTGCCGAAAGAAGAACGCACCAGCACCGCGTAGGGAATGCCGTGCTTCGCGCCCGCGTGACCGATCAGCAGCATCGGCACCAGCACGATCAGATTACCGAGCAGCACTGTCGCCACCGCCTGCCACGGCGACATGCCCTCCTCCGTCAACCCGGCCGCGAGCATGTACGACGCAATGTTCATCACCATCCCGACCCACAACGCGGCAAAGTGATACCACCGCCACGTGCGCTGTGCGACGCCGGTCGGTGCGAGGTCATCGTTATAAAGACTGCTGCCCTGCGCGCAGGCCGCAAACTGCGGATCGACGGGTTGCGCTGTCTGCTTCATCGAAAGATCTCCACTGATCGTTGAGGCCCGCGCGGCTTCTGGTGGCGCTTCAGGCCTTGAGGGAACATTACCGCTTCAGTACAAGCGCTTCACCTGATTTCCTTTTCTACCGTCAGCTCCTGTTTCAGGCTGCTTTTGCCGCATGTGCGTGCGCATGGACCGGCTCGGTGATTTCGGCCGCGTCTGACGTCACGCTTTCTCCGGCATTCACCCGTGCCGGGTTATTCGGATGCGTGGTCCAGTTCGCGTATTCGCCGCTGTCCACCCGCTCCATCGTGATGCACTGCTCGACCGGGCACACGTGCATGCACAGATTGCAGCCGACACATTCGGAGTCCATCACTTCAAAATGCCGAACGCCATCTTTTTCTTTCATGATCGCCTGGTGAGCGGTGTCTTCGCAGGCGATATGGCACAGGCCGCACTGAATGCATTTGTCCTGGTCGATGCGCGCCTTGATGTCGTATTTGAGGTTCAGGTACTTCCAGTCGGTGACGTTCGGCACGGCGCGGCCGCGAATGTCGTCGAGCGTCGCGTAGCCTTTTTCGTCCATCCAGTTGGAGAGGCCATCGGCAAGGTCGGAGACGATACGGAATCCATAGTGCATCGCCGCCGTGCAGACCTGTACGCTACCCGCACCGAGCACCATGAATTCGGCCGCATCGCGCCAGGTCGAAATGCCGCCAATGCCGGAGATCGGCAAATTCGGCGTTTCCACGTCGCGCGCAATTTCGGCCACCATGTTCAGCGCGATCGGCTTGACCGCCGGACCGCAATAGCCGCCGTGCGTGCCCTTGCCGTCGACCATCGGCAACGGCGACATCGCGTCGAGATCCACCGCGACGATCGAATTGATGGTGTTGATCAGCGAAACGCCGTCCGCGCCGCCTTTATAAGCCGCGCGTGAACCCGTGCGAATGTCGCTGATATTCGGCGTGAGCTTGACGAGGCACGGCAGCTTCGTGCCTTCCTTGACCCAGCGCGTGACCATTTCCACATACTCGGGCACCTGCCCCACCGCGGCACCCATGCCACGTTCGCTCATGCCGTGCGGGCAGCCGAAATTCAGTTCGACCGCATCGGCGCCGGTGTCTTCGACGAGCGGCAAGATCCACTTCCAGTCGCGCTCGTTGCACGGCACCATCAGGGAGACGATCATCGCGCGATCCGGCCAGTCGCGTTTGACCTGAGCGATTTCCTTGAGATTGACGTCGAGCGGACGGTCGGTGATCAGTTCGATGTTGTTCAGGCCCGCGATACGCTGGCCGTTCCATTGCACCGCGCCATAGCGCGAGCTGACGTTCACTACATGCGGGTCGAGGCCCAGCGTCTTCCACACGACCCCGCCCCAGCCCGCTTCGAATGCGCGGTTCACGTTGCAGGCTTTGTCGGTGGGCGGCGCGGAGGCGAGCCAGAAAGGATTCGGCGAGGTAATACCGGCAATCGTACAGCGCAGATCGGCCATGTTCGGCTCCTTGGGGACTGCTGTTTTATCCTGGTGTGATGCGTGGCTTAAGCGGTTGCAGGCGGTCTCACGCGGCCTTGACTGCCGTGCGGGCGAACTGGGCGTCAATCGCGGCGGCGGCAATCTTGCCGTCCTGCACCGCCTGTACCGTCAGATCGATCCCGCCTGTCGCCGCGCAATCGCCGCCTGCCCATACGCCCGGCAGCGAGGTTTGTCCGTTTGCATCGACCGCGATGCGGCTACCGTCGAGCGTCAACAGTTCGCGCTCGATACCCACCGGCACCAGCGTCTGCCCGATTGCCTTGAACACCATATCGGCTTCGACCACGAAGCGCTCCTGATTCCGATCGCTCGACGTGCGTTCGAATTCGACACCTGTCACAACGCTGCCTTCTCCGATCAAACGCATCGGCGTTGCGTGCGTGACCAGCGTGACGCCGTTGGTCTGCGCGAAATCGCGCTCCGCCCACGTCGCGCTCATCGATTCGACGCCGCGTCGATACACCATCGTCACCGACGTCGCCCCGAGCTTGCGGCTTTGCACGGCGGCATCCACGGCCGTATTGCCGCCGCCGATCACGACGACCCGGCGGCCCACCGGCACGGTGCCGAAGTCACTCGCGGTGCGCACCTGTTCGATGAAATCCACGGCGTTCATCACGCCGCTCAGGTCCTCGCCTTCCATTGCCAAGGCGCGCACGCCCGTCAGACCGATCGCGAGGAACACCGCATCGTGCTGCTTGCGCAGCGCCTCGAGTTCCACGTCACGCCCAAGCGCCACGCCCTGTTTGATCTCGATACCGCCGATAGAACACAGCC
>NZ_JAXDPY010000483.1:0-8673 GCF_034668105.1 Paraburkholderia sp.
TTGAACGTCGAGGTGCCGGAACCGCCGCTGTCTGCCGGCGGCTGTGCCCGGTGCCGCTCGACAAAGCGTTCGATGCCTGCCGCGATACGCTCGGGTTCGCGCAACACGACCCAATGCCCGGCATCGATTTCAATGCGGCTATACACGCCGAGCCAGCCTTCGAGTCCAATGGAAAGCCCGGGCCCAACGTAGCGATCGCGCAGCGGCACGATGAACTGCACCGGCGCATGCGCATGGCGGGCGCGCGGGTGCAGCAATTTATCGATGAAATTGGCGCGGTAGAGATTCAGGCCGTTGATCGCGTTGCGGGTTTGCCCAGGATCGCGTTCAGCGCGCACCCGTTCGGTCAGGCGCAGCCATAGCGGCCACATGCGCGCGCCGCCCGCGCGCCAGACCAGCTCGGGCAGCAGCGGCAAGTGAAAGAAGAAGATGTACCAGGATTTGAGCGTTTGCCGCAGGCCGCTGCCGAATGGGCGCTTTGCAGCCTGAGGTGAGGGGTGTCCCTTTGACTGTTCCCCGCGATCAGCGCCGGACCCGTCTTTACCGCCGCGTAACCCAAACGATACGTGATCGAGACACGGCCCGGAAATCGACGTATACGACGCAATGCGGCCCTTGAACGCCGGGTCGGTGACCGCTTCCCAGCTTTGAATCGACCCCCAGTCGTGGCCGACCAGATGAAACGGTCGCGCGCCGCAGGTCGCATCGGCGACGGCCGCGAGATCGGCCGCCAGACATTCCAGCCGGTATGCCGCGCGCGACGCAGGCGCGTCGGACGCACCCGCGCCACGCACGTCATAGCTGATCACGCGGTAACGCGCGTCGAGCTGCGCGCGCACCGGTTCCCACACGGCAGCCGAATCAGGATAACCGTGCACCAGCACGATCGGCGGCGCGTCGCGCGGTCCGCTTACGTAGACCGCGAGCCGCACGTCGCCGGCTTCGACCGACAGCGTGTCGCGTATCACGCGGCCGCCTGCACGCCGCGCCGCGCCGTTTTGCGCGCGCTCGGCGTGGCCGCATGGGTGGCGTCGACCGCGGCGACGAGACCGTCGATGCGGGCCAGCTGCGCGCGATTGTCGTGATCCCACGGATGGAAACCCGGCCGGAAGAAGCTCAGCCATTCACCGGCGATACGCGGAAACACACCGTGACGCGGGCCATACAGATACTTCACGACGCGCCCCATGCCGCGGATGTGACCGCCGCGTTTGCGATCGGCGATGATCAGACGCAGGTGGTAGTCGAACACGATCAGCCAGAATGTCAGCGTGGTGGCGAGCATCGTGCCGGTGCGCAGCAGGTAGCGTCCGGGCCCCGGTTTGAGCACCGCATTCCACACGTCGTACGAAACCGATTTGTGCTCGGTTTCTTCGAGCGCATGCCAGGTCCACATCTGCGTATAGCCTTCGACCGAGCCGCCAATCCGGGTGGCGTCTTCGAGCAGCAGGCCCGCGAGCATCGCCGTGTAATGTTCGAGGCAGACGGTGAGCGCGAGTTGATACGAATGCGGCAGGATCTTGCGGCCGAAGTTGAGAATCGCCCACAGTCGCCTGTCGAGCTTATGCGCGGGCAAGCCGGCTTGCTGCAGAAGATCGTTGTATTCGATGTGCTCGCGCGTATGCATCGCTTCCTGGCCGATGAAGCCGAGCACCTGTTTCTTAAGCACGGGGTCGTCGATCTGGTCGCGGTAGTGGCGCACGCTGTCCATGAAGAAACGCTCGCCGGCTGGGAACAGCAGCGAAAGCGCATTGAAGAAGTGTGTCACATGTGAGCCCTGCACGTGCCAATCGGCGGCACGTTCGGGCGGTAAGTTGAAACGGAGGTCGCGGCGAACCGGCATCATGGCCTTTCTCCTTGGGATCCTTTATATGCTGCGGGTTGTGCTGAGCGGTTGCAGCGGTTGTACTGGATGGTGAATGATCTTGCGTTCGCGGTCGGGCGGCGCATCACGCACGCCGGCCGTCCACTTGCGCGGCACGGCGCGCGTGCTTTTCCGCAATCCGTTTGATGCGGCGCGTTTGCATTACCACCAGCGCCTGATAGGCCGCCGGCAAGGTCCGCGCCAACCAGTCGGCGGCGCGCGCGTCGCGGCCGATCAATACGCGCCGCCTGTTCTTGCGTACACCGTTCAGAATCACGCGTGCGGCTTCGTCGGCGGTGGTGATGAAAAACTTCTCGAAGTCGTCCTTGGCTTGCTGTTCGTTTTCCAGCATGAAGCCGACCATGTTCGACGAGATCCGGCTCGACTGCGCAATGCCTGTGCGAATGCCGCCGGGATGCACACAGGTTGCCGACACGCCGCACTTCATCAGATCGAGTTCCTGGCGCAACGCTTCGGTAAAACCACGCACGGCGAATTTGGTCGCGTTGTAGCCGCTCATGCCGGGCTGCGAGAACAGGCCGAACACGCTCGACGTATTGACGATGTGGCCTTCACCCGAGGTCTTGAGATACGGCAGAAACGCCTTCGTACCGTGCACCACGCCCCAGAAATTGATGCCGACGATCCACTCCAGATCGGCATACTCCATGCCTTCGATGGTGCTCGACAGCGCGACGCCCGCGTTGTTGAACACGAGATTCACGCGCTGATGCTGTGCGGCCGTTTCGGCGGCCCAGTCGAACATCGCGGCGCGCTCCGACACGTCCAGCACGCGCGTGGTGATACGCAGCGGCGAGCCGACGATATGCGGCGACGCGGCCTCGGCGAGTTGCGCGGTTTGCGCGAGGCTCGTGGCATTGCGGTCGGCGAGCGCGAGGTGGCAGCCTTCGCGCGCCAGCTGAATGGCGAGCGAACGGCCCATGCCTGAACCGGCGCCGGTGATCGCGGCTACCTTGTCCGTGAAGTTCTTCATTGGCTTATCTCCTGTCTTCTCTGAACGGTGCCTTGTCGTTATGCTTTTTCAGGTTGCTTCGGCGGATGTGGTCGTCGGCGTCGTGGCATGCACATGTGGATGTGCATCTGCATTTGCATCTGCGGCAGGCTGCTGCGTGCCTCCATGCCCGCTCAACGGCTGCGCAGCCGGCGCATACGCGAGGTAGTCGTCCATGCTGAAGCTGCGGGTTGCCTGGCGGAATTTGTAGGCGAATCCCGGCCACAGCGTCGTGTTCTTGCCCGTCTTCGGATCGAGATACCAGCTCTTGCAGCCGCCGGTCGACCAGATCGCGCGGCCGAGTTTCTGCTGGATCTGTTCGTTGTAAGCGCGCTCGACTTGCGGGCGGACTTCGATCGCAGCGGCGCGTTCCGCGCTCATCGTCTTCAGCGCGCGCAGAATGTATTCGACCTGCGACTCGATCATGAACACCATCGAGTTATGACCGAGGCCGGTGTTCGGGCCGACGATCATGAAGAAGTTCGGATAACCAGGCAGTGTCGTACCCAGATACGCATGCGCGCCATCGCGCCAGGTGTCGACGATATCGATGCCGCCACGGCCACGCACCACACCCGCCGGAAATGGATCGGCCACCTGAAAGCCGGTGCCGAAGATCAGGCAATCGGCCGGATGGCGGACGCCATCGGTTGTGATCACCGCGTCTGCCTCGATCCGGGCGATGCCGGTGGCGGTCACCGATACGTTCCGGCGCGACAGCGCCGGGAAGTAGTCGTTCGAGATCAGAATCCGCTTGCAGCCCATCGTGTAGTTCGGCGTGAGCGTGGCGCGCAATTGCGGATCGGGCACCTGGCGGCGCAGATGCCGCTGCGCGATTTTCTGCGCGGTCTTCATGAGCGAAGGGTGAACCGCGAAACCGAAGGCGCGTGATTCGAGCATGCAGTAGAGCGCCGAACGCATGATTTTCTGCGTGAACGGCAGATGCCTGAACAGCCATTGTTCGAGCGGCTTCACCGCGCGGTCGGCCTTCGGCATGATCCACGGCGGCGTGCGCTGGAACAGGTTCAGATGCGAGACGCGCGGCGCGATCTGCGGCACGAACTGAATCGCGCTCGCGCCGGTGCCGATCACCGCGACGCGTTTGCCTTCGAGCGGATAGCTGTGGTCCCAGTGCTGCGAGTGGAACGCTTTACCCTTGAATGTCTCGATGCCGGGAATGTTCGGCATGGCCGCGCGCGACAGTCCGCCCATTCCCGAGATCAGCACGCGCGCCGACCATTGCTGGCCGTTCGCGAATGTCAGTTGCCAGCGGTGGCGGCTTTCGTCATAGATCGCGCTCGCCAGTTCATGGCCGAACCGCAGATGACGCTGAATGCCGAAGCGCTGCGCGCAGTCTTCCAGATAAGCGCGAATTTCCGGCTGGCGCGCGAACATGCGGGTCCAGCGCGGATTCGGGGCAAACGAGAACGAGTAGACGTGCGATTGGACGTCGCAGGCGCAGCCGGGATAGTGGTTGTCGCGCCAGGTGCCGCCGACCGACGCGGCCTTTTCGGCGACGATGAAATCGGTCATGCCGGCTTGCCGCAGCCGGATCGCCATGCCGAGACCCGCAAAGCCGGAGCCGATGATGGCGATATCGGTATCGATCGGCACGCAGGCATCGGGCGCCGCGTCGTCGGGGGGCATCATGCGTGCGTTCATCCGATCCGTCTCCTTGTTGATCGCTCTTACTGTTACAGTGGTTGATGTAACAATAGAGACTGTCAACGGATGACGCAAGGGGCGGGTTAGACGGGAGACTCTATGGCGCGCGGACGCGGCGAGCACAAGGCTCAGGCGGCTGCAAGCCCGCCGGGCAAGGCTTTTAGGGTAATAGAGACGTGCTGCGGACGCGTGGATCGTTCCGCTATATGAAAATTGCCGGGCGGATTCGCTTTCCGGAATCCACCCGGCCGACAAGCTTTAAAGCGTTATTGCACCGAAGCCTGGCGCGCCGCGATCACGCGAGCGGGAGCGGATTCGTCCGTCTCGCTGCTTTGCACGATATGCAGTTCACGCGTCCGAACCGGCAAGCCGCATTGCGCATTGTTGAGCGTTTGACGGACCTGCCGGGCGAGGTCCCAGCGCATGTCCCAGAACGTGTCGATATTGGCCCACACGCGGATGTTCAGGACCACGGTGCTGTCGTCGAAACGGGCCACCATCACCTGCGGCGCGGGCGTCTGCAACGCGCGCGGGTCGGCGACGGCGAGATCGCGCAGTGCGGCCAGCGCCTGGTCGACGTCGTCACGCACGGAGATTTCCACTTCCAGATCGAGGCGGCGGGTCGGATTGCGGTTGTAATTGCGGATTGAGTTGCTCCACAGCGCACTGTTCGGCACATATTCGCAAATGCCGTCGGATTTCGTGAGACGCGTGGTGAACAGGCTGATTTCCTCGACGGTGCCCGAGACGTTGCCCGTGCCGGCGTCGATCGAATCGCCCACCTTGAACGGCCGCAACAGCAAAAGCATGATGCCGGCCGCGATGTTTTGCATCGTGCCCTGCAACGCGAGGCCGATAGCGAGGCCGGCGGCACCGAGCACGGCGACGATGCTCGCCGTCTGGATACCCAGTTGCGACAACGCGCCGATGATGGAGACGATGCGAATACTCCACAAGCAGGTGTCGCAGATGACCGGCCGCAGCGTGGCGTCCATGCGCGACTGGCTTGCGAGCAGCCGGTTGAGTGAGCGGGCGACGCGGCGGGCGACCCACCAGCCCACCACCACGATCAATGCGGCCGCGCACAGGTGCATCGAAATTGCGGTGAGGGCGTCCCAAAGGAAGGTCCACCGGTTAGGGTGGATCTCAGCGAGTAGATTCTGCATGGCCTTGACGGTCCTGATTCTTGAGCGGCGCGAGTTTTTCGCCGCATGGTTTGTAGGAAACCTGAATTCCGCGCGCCCGCGTAATGCGAGTGACGAGCCGGTATTCGGAACATGACGCGATTGAAGCGTGCGGAAAAGGGACCGCGTCACGAACGGAAAGTTCTACCAGTACACGCTTTTTGACAGATTGAATGACTGGATACGAAGGGCAGCGATAATGTTGAAACTTGATTTGCTACGGATCGCGAACTAATCGATCACGCTGTGTCGTTCAAACTGCCGACGTTCACTTTTCCGCAAGGCTGGCCGCTTGAGTGACTATTTTTTGGCTTTATCTTTCTTTACCGCAGCGCGCTGCGCGGCTGTACCTTCGGCCGGATGGCCCAGTTTCTTTTCCATGATCGCCGCAACGCGGTCGCCGAGATAATCGCCGGAGGCTTCTTCCAGCGCGCGGTTCATTTCGCTTTCGACCAGCACCATGGCGAGCGGCCGCACACGCCAGATCGCGTCAACCAGAGCGGGCACGTCGGCGGGCGGCGGCAAGGCGTCGGCGTCGTAGCGGTCCAGTTGACGAACCACCAGATCGACCAGCGCCTTGGCGACCGCATTGAAATGGGGTCTGGCGATGCCCACGGCGTCGAGCAGGTCAGTGAGGGGAATCCCTTCCTTCGCGAGCGTAGCGCCGGCGGCCAACGCCGTGGGATTGCCCGATACGAACGAAAGGCCGTCGCGTTCCAGCAAACCCAGATCGACCGCTTTGCCGAGGGCGCTCGGCGAGGCTTTGTCGCCGAACATTTGCAGCAGTTCGATCAGTGAGAATTTTTTCGGCCGCTCGCGCGACCAGCGCCCGCCGATTGCGGTTTCAAGCCCGAGGATCGAACGTAGATCGTGGCCTTCGTCGACGGCCATGATCAGGTCCTGGATGTTCGCGAGCGTGTAGCCGCGCGTCAGCAGGTGGTTGATCAGCTTGAGGCGCGACACGTGCGTGTCGTCATACACGCCGACGCGGCCGCGTTTTTCCGGCGGCGCGAGCAGGCCGCGGTCCTGATAGGCGCGCACGTTGCGCACGGTGGTATCGGTGACGCGCGCGAGTTCGTCGACGGTGTATTCGTTGCGCGGCGTGTCGCCGGCCGCGACGTTCGAGGCGCCGGGCGCGGGCGGAAAGGGGGGCGGCGTATTGGGCATGAGCGGATTTTAACGCGCCGCCGAGAGCTGGGGCTTGCTGGACTGCGGGCAGGGCGCTGAGAAGCCACTCACAAGCCGCTTCGCGGAAAGCCGTTTGCCTGATGCCTTCGAGACGCGCGCCCTTCAGTCGCGTCCCCGCGCCACATCGTCCGGTACGGATGAAGCGCCGGCGCCCAGGCTCCGCTGCATCAACGTGGTGTCGAGCCACCGGCCATGCTTGAAGCCGACCGCCTTCAACGTGCCGGTCAACTCGAAGCCCAACTGCGTATGCAGCGACAGCGAACCGCCGCTGCCGCCGTCGGCGATCACGGCGACCATCTGGCGCCACGGTCCGCTCTCGCAGCGTTCGATCAGGGCCTGCAATAGCACCCGCCCGAGGCCCCGTCCGCGATACGCGTCGCCGATGTAGATCGAATCTTCAATCGTATTGCGATAGGCGGCGCGTGGCCGGTACGGCGTGGCGTAGCAATAGCCGGCGACTTCGCCGTCGAGCTCGGCCACCATGTACGGCAGTCCATGACCGCGCACCGAAGCGAGGCGCGTGCGCAGGTCGTCGACGGAAGGCGGGATTTCTTCGAACGAGGCGACCCCCGTCAGCACGTGGTGCGCATAGATCGCCTGGATCGCGGGCAGATCGGCTTCGGTGGCGTCGCGGACCACGGGCGCGGTGGATGGCGGGGCGACCGCTGAGTCGGCTGAATGAGGAGCGGGGCGAGTAGTGCTCATACGTGTTCCTGGCGTGGGGCTGGGGATCTGATGACAGTTTCACTATGCCCGCCGCGCGCATGAATTTGAAGCGAGTCAAAAATCGCCGCGTTCCATAGGCAGGATCGGCGCAGTCATCGACGCCAGGCGCGCGTCACGCCTGGCATGGAACACACGCTACAACGCCGCATCCACGCCGATCGCTTCGACCGCCTTGCGCTGATAGCCTTCGGTCGCGAGCAACAGGCTGCGCGTGTACTCGCGCTCGACCTGCTGCGCGCGAATCTGCCCGATATCGCGCTGCTCGACGATTTCGCCGTTGCGCATCACCGCGACGCGCTGGCAAAGAAAGCCGATTACCGCCAGGTTGTGGCTGACCAGCACCATGGTCGGCTTGCGTTCGCGGTGAAGGCGCCGCAGCAGATTGAGAATTTCGGCTTGCACGGAGACGTCGAGCGCGGAAGTCGGTTCATCGAGCAGCAACACGCGCGGCTCGACGATCAACGCGCGCGCAATCGCCACACGCTGCCGCTGGCCGCCGGAGAGCTGGTGCGGATAACGAAAGCGGAACGCCGGGCCGAGCCCGACCTCGAGCAACGCTTGCGCGATTCGCTCTTCCTGCCGGTCGATCCCGTTGATGACAAGCGGCTCACGCAGCGTCTGGTCGACGGTGAAGCGCGGATGCAACGACGCATACGGGTCCTGGACCACCATCTGCATGTCGCGTCTGAACGAGCGGTCGATCTTTGCGCCGAGGAGATGGCCGCCCACCTGCATGCGTCCGCCCGCCAGCGGCACGAGGCCCGTCAACGCCCGCAGGATGGTCGACTTGCCCGAGCCCGATTCGCCGACGAGCCCGAACACCTCGCCTTCGTCCACATGAAAGCTGGCGTCCTTCACCGCGTCGAAATAACCGGTTTTTGTTTTGAAGCGGATCCGCGCTTCCTGTACGTCGATCATGCCGGCACTCCATGGGTGTCCGCGAGCCACGCGGGGTCGCGCCGGAGTACGGGCAATTCGTCCGGTGGATTGACGAGTGGCGGGTTGGCAGCGAGCAGGCCGCGTGTATAGGGATG
>NZ_JAXDPY010000484.1:0-11565 GCF_034668105.1 Paraburkholderia sp.
CGCGTAGAGGTTGATCCAGTCGACCATCGACAGTGGATCGCGCAGCGCCAGTTCAGGATTTCCGGACAACGCGCGATACAACTGCGGCGCCCGGCGCTTCACCTGGAATGGTCCGGGCAGATTGCCATCGGCGTCGGGATTGTTGATGCCGCAACCGCGCGACACGCACGACTGCATCACGTCCCAGATCTTCAGCAAGCCCGCACGCGTCTCCTCTTCCGTGTGCCAGACGCGCTCGTTTTCCCACATCAATTGCGCGATGCTCTTGCCGGTCGATTGGCACAGCGCGAGCAGTTCATTGCCGCTGCGAAACGAATGCGGCAATTGTTCGACGGCGCTCAGTACCTTCGTGTTCGGTGCGCCCGCCGTCACCACGAAACCGCCGCCCACCGATAGATAGGTCGACTCGCGCAGCGTCGCGCCTTGCGCATCGAACGCGTGCAGCTTGAGGCCGTTCGGATGCTCGGCCAGCGCCTGGCGATAAAACGAAATGTGATCTTTCTGCACGAACGGCACCTCGTGCTTGCCGAGCAAAGCAAGCTTGCGCGAGGCCTTCACCGCTTCCAGACGCTGCGCGATCGTGTCCGGATCGACCGTATCCGGCGCGTCGCCCATCAAGCCGAGCATCACGCCGCGATCGGTGCCGTGCCCCTTGCCGGTTGCGCCAAGCGAACCGTACAAATCCACTTTCACCGATGCCGTCGCCCCAAGCAGCCCGTCGCGTTCGAGCCCTTGCGCGAACATCAGCGCCGCACGCATCGGCCCGACCGTATGCGAACTGGACGGACCAATGCCGATCTTGAAGAGGTCGAACACGCTCACTGCCATTTACTGCTCCCTGCTGATAAAAGTTGGTCTAGCGCGCCGACAGCGGCAAACACACGGCGAGCCACGCGGGCGGCGTGGGTGCGAGCTGTAGCGCGATCGGCGTGTAGCGTGCGTCGAGACGCGCCGCCAGGTGAAATAGTTCCGTCGCGTTTTTCGGATCCCATTGACCCGAGTAGCCAGGCAAGCCGGCCTCGCGACGTTTGGCATCGAACGGGACGCTCGAATGCACGAATTCTTCATGCGTCTTGCTGCCGTCCGCATAGGGCGTGAGCCAGTTGAGCGCGGCTTGCAGCGACGCGCCATTGGTACCCTTCTCCGGCAACCAGTTGCGGTTGTGACGGCGTGCGGCGAGCGCGGCAGTCACGAGCGGTTGCAGGTCGTAGGTGACGTAGTGCAGCGCGTCGCGCTCGGCAAAATCCACCGTGGAGCCGTCCGGCGCGATGTTGTCGCCGATATGCTCGTCGAACAGCCGCTGCGCCGCGTTGATCATCTTGCGGTTGTCGAGCGTGAACGCCGCCATTGCGATCAGCTTGATCCGGTGGCTCTGCCAGTTGTTCTTGAACGTGCCCTTGAGGGGCCGCGGCTGCGCGTCGATCTGCGCGATATAGCCGTTGGCGAGCTTCGTGAGGAACGCCATCGATGCATTGCGCGTTTTCACCGGCAACGCGCTCGCGGTCATGTCGTAGGCGAGGATCAGGCCTTCGAAGTGGGTATCGTCGATGGGATTGAAGCTCGGCTGGTAAGTCGTGACCCACGCATCCAGCAAACGGTCCACCAGCTTCAGATAACGATCGTCGCTGGTGGCGCGCCAGGCAAGCGCTGCATCGCGCAGCAGATCGAGATCCTTTTCCGCTTCGACGCTTTGATCGTAGATGCCCTCGTGCGGCAGCGTGCCCTCGGTGTGCAGCTTCGCCAGCGCATGCGGTGGGTCGTTCAGATGCGCCTGCACGTTGCTCACCAGCGCCTTGACGCCCGGATCGGCATTCGTGCGCTCACTGGTTTGCAGCGCGGGCGCCGCACAAAAATTCATCGCGGCCTGCGCCTGCCGCAGCGGCAGCAGCATGGCCGCGCCTGCCAACAGCAGTGTGCAAGCCTGCTGCCACGTCTGGGCAAACCTTGCTTGGGTCCGGCTTTGCATCGATCGCACCTTTCGCGCCATGCGAAACTCCTCGTTAGGCTGATTCGGTGTGTGATGTTAGCCGTTTGCGGACACCAGCGACAGAACCGCGCAACGCCTGCTTACCACCTTCAGGCAATGCGCGGTTCGCGGACCGGCTTACTCGTAGTCGGCGATCGGCACGCAGGAGCAGAACAGATTGCGGTCGCCGTACACGTTGTCGGCACGGCCGACCGGCGGCCAGTACTTCTTCGCGATCAGCGTGGGCAGCGGATAGGCGGCGGTTTCGCGCGCATACGCATGCTTCCAGTCGTTCGCGATGACGACCGCCGCCGTATGCGGCGCGTGCTTGAGCGGATTGTCCTCGCGGTCCGAGCGGCCTTCCTCGACAGCACGGATTTCCTCGCGGATCGCGATCATCGCTTCGATGAAGCGGTCGAGTTCTTCCTTCGATTCCGATTCCGTCGGCTCGACCATCAGCGTGCCCGGGACCGGGAAGCTCATGGTCGGCGCATGGAAGCCGTAGTCGGCGAGGCGCTTGGCAACGTCGTCGACGGTGATGCCGCTCGTTTCCTTGAGCGGACGCAGATCGAGAATGCACTCGTGCGCGACCAGTCCGCCCGGGCCCGAATACAGCACCGGGTAATGCGGCGCGAGCTTCCTTGCAACGTAGTTCGCGTTGAGGATCGCGGTTTCGGTTGCCGCCGTGAGGTTCTTCGCGCCCATCATCGCGATGTACATCCATGAGATCGGCAGGATCGACGCGGAGCCGTACGGTGCGCCGGACACAGCGCCGATGCCGTTCGGCGCGCGCTCATAGCCCGACGAGATCTGATTGGGCAGGAATTGCGCGAGATGCGCGCCGACCGCGACCGGACCGACGCCCGGTCCGCCGCCGCCGTGCGGAATGCAGAAGGTCTTGTGCAGGTTCAGGTGCGAGACGTCGCCGCCGAACTGCCCCGGCGCGCACAGGCCGACCATGGCGTTCATGTTCGCGCCGTCCACATAAACCTGGCCGCCGTGCGCGTGCACGATCTCGCAGATTTCACGGACGTTCGCTTCGAACACGCCGTGCGTGGACGGATACGTGATCATGATCGCCGCGAGCTTGTCGGCGTGTTGGGCGGCTTTCTTCTTCAGGTCTTCGATATCGACGTTGCCCTGCGCGTCGCACGCGACGACGACCACCTGCATGCCGGCCATTTGCGCCGACGCCGGGTTCGTGCCGTGCGCCGAAGCGGGGATCAGGCAGACGTTGCGATGCGCTTCACCGCGCGACGCGTGGTAAGCGTGAATGATCAGGAGGCCGGCGTACTCGCCTTGCGAACCGGCGTTCGGTTGCAACGACACCGCCGCGTAACCGGTTGCGGTGACCAGCATCTGTTCGAGCTGATCGATCATTTCGCGGTAGCCGACGGTTTGCTCAGCCGGTGCGAACGGATGGATCTGGCCGAATTCGGGCCACGTGACCGGCAGCATTTCGGAGGTCGCGTTCAGCTTCATCGTGCACGAGCCGAGCGGGATCATCGAGCGGTCGAGCGCGAGGTCCTTGTCCGACAGGCTGCGCAGATAGCGCAGCATTTCCGTTTCCGAATGGTGACGGTTGAACACGTGATGCGTGAGGTACGCGCTGGTGCGCTCCAGAGCAGCCGGGACCGACGCGGCGTTGGCGGCCGTCAGCTTTTCGTCGAGTGCCTCGACTTGCGGCACGTCTTTCGCACCCGCTGCTTGCGCGAAGACGGCGAGCAGATCGGCCAGATCGCGGCGCGACGTGGTTTCGTCGATCGACAGACCAACTTGCGTGTCGCTCACGCGGCGCAGGTTGATGCGCTTCGCCTTCGCGGCGTCGTGCAATGCCTGGGTGCGCGCGCCGCTTTCGAACGTCAGCGTGTCGAAGAACGTTTCGTTGACGAGCGTGTAGCCGAGCTGCTTCGCGCCTTCAGCGAGCAAGGCAGCAATGCGGTTCACGCGCAGTGCGATCGTTTTCAGACCGTGCGGGCCGTGATAAACCGCGTACATGCTGGCCATGATTGCGAGCAGCGCTTGCGCGGTACACACGTTCGAGGTCGCCTTCTCGCGGCGGATATGTTGCTCGCGGGTTTGCAGCGCGAGACGCAACGCCGGGTTGCCTTGCGCATCCACGGTCACACCGACGAGGCGGCCGGGCATCTGACGCTTGAACTCGTCGCGCACGGCGAGGTAAGCCGCATGCGGGCCGCCGAAACCGACCGGCACGCCGAAACGCTGCGTGTTGCCGACGGCCACGTCCGCGCCCCATTCGCCCGGCGGCGTGAGCACGGTCAGCGCGAGCAGGTCGGCGGCGACCACCACGTGGCCGCCCGCTGCGTGGATCGCTTCGGCGAGCGCACGGTAGTCGCGCACGTCGCCGTTCACACCCGGGTATTGCAGCAGCACGCCGAACGCATTCGCGTTCGCGGCTTCCTCGGCGGGACCGACTTTCACTTCGATGCCGACCGGCGTGGCGCGTGTCTTCACCACTTCGATGGTTTGCGGCAGCACGTCGTCGGCAACGTAAAACACGTTCGACTTCGGCTTGCCGACGCGTTGCAGCAGCGTCATCGCTTCGGCGGCGGCGGTCGCCTCATCGAGCAGCGAGGCGTTCGAGATCGCCAGACCCGTCAGGTCGACGATCATCTGCTGGAAGTTCAGCAGCGCTTCCAGACGGCCTTGCGAGATTTCCGGCTGGTACGGCGTGTACGCGGTGTACCACGCCGGATTTTCCAGCACGTTACGCAGGATCACCGTCGGCGTGTGTGCGTTGTAGTAACCCTGCCCGATGTACGAGCGGAACACCTGGTTCTTGTCCGCCAGCTCGCGCAACGCGGCGAGCGCTTCGGCTTCGCTCTTAGGCTGGGCGAAGGCGCCGAGCGGCAGCGTTTCGGTGCGGCGGATCGTCTTCGGAATGACGGCGTCGATCAGCGCGGCGCGCGACGCAAAGCCGAGGGCTTCGAGCATCGCGTGCTGGTCGGCCGAATCCGGGCCGATGTGCCGTTCAGCGAAGGCGTCATGCACTTCGAGCGCGGCGAGCGAGAGAGGAGTGCGGTTCATCAGACGATCCGGGTGTTCGAGCTTCATGAGGTGTTCCTGCCGGTGCGGCCGTCCGGTCAATTCGGACCTGCCGCACCTGTCGGGTTAAACGTAGTGGTGCAACGCGCAGTGCTTCAGGCGCCGATCGACTTCGTGTACGCGTCGGCGTCGATCAGACGCTCCTGCGTTGCGTCCGAGGCCGGCTTGATCTTGAACAGCCAGTTTTCATACGGCGCGCTGTTGACGCCATCCGGCGTGTCGGCGACGGCCGGGTTCGCTTCGATGATCTCGCCCGAAACCGGCGCGTAGATATCGGAAGCGGCCTTGACCGATTCGATCACGGCAACGGTGTCGCCCGCCGTCACGGTCTTGCCCAGTGCCTGGACTTCGAAGAAGACGATGTCGCCGAGCGCTTCTTGCGCGTGGTCGGTGATGCCGACCGTCAGCGTGCCGTCCGCTTCGGTGCGGACCCACTCGTGCGATTCGGTGTATTTCAGATCGGCCGGGATGCTCATCGGATGCTCCTATGCGGTGTGATTCGGTAGTGATTCAATGAAAAGGTCCGCCCAAACCTGACACTTCGCGCCAGGCCCCCGAGGGGTCAAGAAAACCTGGGGCGCCCCCAGTGTTTTCTTGAAGGGATAACGCGCGCCTTGGCTGCTTAAACTGCCAGCACCTTGCCGTTGCGCACGAACGGCAGTTTTACCACGCTTGCGGGAACGTTTTTGTCACGAATCTGGACGTGAACGGTATCGCCCGGCTGCACGCCTTTCGGCACGCGCGCGAAGGCGATCGATTCCTGCATGGTCGGGGAAAAAGTGCCGCTGGTAATTTCGCCAACGCCCTGCGGCGTGACGACTTTCTGGTGAGCACGCAGCACGCCTGCCGCCTTGCCGTTCTCCTTCAGCAGGACCAGACCGACGAACGCCGCCTGCGAACCGCCGGCCTCGAGCTTGTCCTTGCCGACGAACGCACGCGGCGAAGTCAGGTCGACGGTCCAGGCAAGACCGGCGTCCAAAGGCGAGACGTTGTCGTCCATATCCTGGCCGTACAGGTTCATGCCGGCTTCGAGGCGCAGCGTGTCGCGCGCGCCGAGGCCCGCAGGGCGCACGCCTTGTGCCTGGAGCGCCTGCCACAGCGCTTCGACGTGATCCGCCGGGACGATGATTTCGAAGCCGTCTTCGCCGGTATAACCGGTGCGCGCGACGGTGAGCTCGCCGAACGGCGTGCCTTCGATACGCGCGGCGTTGAAAGGCTTCAATGCTTCAGTGGCGGCGCGCGCGGCCGGCGCGGTTTGCCAGACTTTTTCGCGGGCATTCGGGCCTTGCACGGCGACGATCGCATAGTCGCGGCGCGGCGTGATGGTCAGGCCGAAGCTGCCTTCGGCGTTGAGCTGGCCGAACCAGGCGATGTCTTTGTCGGCGGTGCCGGCATTGACGACCACGCGGAAATGATCTTCCCCGAAGTAATAGACGATCAGATCGTCGATCACGCCGCCATTCGGGTTCAGCAGACAGGAGTACAGCGCGCGGCCCGGCGTTTGCAGCTTGGCGACGTTATTCGCCAGCGCGTATTCGAAGAAGGCGCGCACGCGCTCGCCCGTGAAGTCGACGACGCACATGTGCGAGACGTCGAACATGCCGGCGTCGGTACGCACGGCGCGGTGTTCGTCGATCTGCGAGCCGTAGTTGACGGGCATGTCCCAGCCGCCAAAATCGACCATGCGGGCGTTGAGCGCACGATGGGTGGCGTTGAGCGGGGTGTGTTTGAGTTCGGTCATGGGGCCTCGGGCATCTCGCGAAACAAAAAAGGCCATGCGGCGCTACGCCTCGCGGCCTGCCGGCTGCGAGCGAATGCGTTGCATGACCCCTCTGTCCTCGATACCTGAGAGATTGCGCTGCCGGGCGATTCAAATGCTGCTGCAATCGCTACGGTGAAACGCGCGCCCCTTCGGTGGGCAGCCTGCCAAAGTCTGCTCGATCAAACGATGCAGACGGCTACTGCCGCTCTCCAGAGTGCGAAAAACCTGAGTCTGATGGTGCGTTGACGCAGGTTTTTCGACGCGGTCGGTCCTTTTGCCTGAGAGTTTGCGGGTGTGCCCCTTCGGCGGCGCGGCCTGCGATTTTTCTGCGGCCAGCACGCTCTCCCGACGCGTGCGGCGAATGTACGCGAGGGCCGGGGGCTTGTCAAATAAAGGCCTGAGAGGGCCACGGGGGTTGGCGCCGCGGGCTCGCGGAAATCAAAAAAAAGCGCGGGACGTGGTGCCCGCGCTTCTTTGCTTCGTACCTGAAACGGCGCGACTATTCGCCGATGGCATGCGCCGCGTTGTCGAGTTCCTGGTTCAGCAAGCGCTGTTCGTCGCTGGACAGGCCGCCGCCGTGTCGCGCGGCCATGTCATGAGCTTCCTGACGGATCACGTCAAGGCGGTGATGCAATGCGCCGCCTTGCGGAGGCGGGTAGTAGCCTTGGTTGACGTGAGCGTCGATGCGGCGGCTCAGGTTCTCGATCCGGCCGTCGACCTGACGAAGACGCTGATCGGCGATCTGCTGCGGATTAGGGCGCGGCGCCGACGCGGGTTGCTGAGGGGCCACCACGCAGGCGGCGAGGGAACTCAGCAAGGCGCATGCTGCTACTGCGCGGACGATACGGGGCATGGACTCTCCGGGAAGTCGTTGTCGTTGTGTGGTGGTACAGCTAGCAACGGATTCCCGGGGATTTGCGACGACCGCGAAGACGGGGTTATTTGTAACGTTATGTTCCTTTCCGCTTTGTCAGGCATTTCGTCTCTGGCGGCGGCACGGCTTGTATGCACCGCCAGATAACCCAAAAGCGGCCCGTGGGCAAAAAGTCAGCGAATCCGCTCAAACGGCAGCCGGACGCCTTCTTCCGAACTCCGGGCAGCAAGCTCGATAATCGTCATCACGTCGACCGCATCCTGCGGGGTGACAGGGAATTTCACGCCGTTCTGGATGGCATCCGCCAAGGCAATATAGAAGCCGGCATAGTCGCCGTTGCGCGTCGGTACCTCTCGCTCGACTTCCTGATCGCCCTCGAGCACGCGCAGGACCCCCGCCGCATTGTTGGCGCCGAACCCCTCGTCGCCAGGGCGCAAACCGGCTTTCAACTGATCTTCCTGCGTATCGAGCCCGTATTTCACGTAGCTCCCGCGAGTACCGTGAATCGCGAACCTCGGCGCGACGAGCGCGGTTAGCGCGCTGGCATGCAACACCACTTCGAACTCGCCATATCCCAACTGCATATGGACGTAGTCAGGCGCGCCGGCCTGCTCGCGGTGCGCCCGAACCGTCGCGGAGACGGTCTGCGGCGCGCCGAACAGCGCCAACGCCTGATCGGCCAGATGCGGCCCGAGATCGAGTAGCAGACCGCCGCCGCGCGAAGCCTCCTCGCGCCAACGCTGGCGGACTTCCGGCCGGAAACGGTCGAAATGCGATTCATATTGCGTGATGCGCCCCAACTCCCGGCTGGCAAGCAGATCGCGCACGGTCAGAAAATCACCGTCCCAGCGGCGGTTGTGAAAGGGCACGAACAGCTTGCTGCGGGCGAGGGCGATGTTGGCGAGCGTGTGGGCGTCGGCCGCGGTGAGCGTGACCGGCTTGTCGACCACCACGTGCTTGCCCGCTTCCAGCGTGCGGCGCGCCAGGTCGAAGTGCGTGTCATTGGGCGTGGCGATGACGACGCAGTCGATTTCCTCGAGCGCCAGCAGCGCGTCGAGATCGGCCACCACCTTCGCGTGCGGGTAGTCGGCCAGCGCATGCTCGGGCCGGCTAGTCGCGATGGCCGCGATGCTCGCGCGCCCGCAGTGCTCGATCACTGGCGCGTGAAAGGTCGCGCCGGCGAAACCGTAACCCATCAATCCAATCTTCAGCGATGCGGACATGCGTGTCTTCCTGCAAAAACGGCGCGCCGCTTTGCCACCGTGGCGACGGCGCGCAACATCGCAATTGTGGCATGTCGCGAAGGTGGACTGTCAGCGTTGTCGTAGGTGATTGTTAGCGGAGTCAGTCTGGACGGGGTTCGGCTGCCGGTTGCGACAGCAGTGAGGGGCGCTGATTCGGGCATGTGTTTTGTCGTCGGGTGAGCCGCGATCGCGGGCTGCTTTCGTCGTCGGTCAGTTCGTCTGTCACGGCATCCGCGACAGTCATCCGTCGCAGGTATCCGTCGCGGCCATCCGTGTTAACATCGCTCCTCTCGCGCGGCAACGCAGCGGGCCGGAACCGCCTCGTCCCAGTTGGGACGCGTGTTTCAGCCGCTGGCGCCGCGCAGCATGCCCCCGGGCCTTCGGTCTCGCATTCCGCACCCAAGCGCCCTCAACCGCATTACCCATCCACAGACGATGTCCGCAGGCCTGAACCCCGCTCAAAATGAAGCGGTCCGTTATCTTGACGGTCCGTGTCTCGTGCTCGCCGGCGCAGGCAGCGGCAAGACGCGCGTGATCACTCAGAAAATCGCGCACCTGATCGAAGCCAAAGGCTTCGAGCCGCGCCACATCGCCGCCGTCACGTTCACGAACAAGGCCGCGCTGGAAATGCGCGAGCGCGTCGGCAAGCTGCTCGAGGGCAAGACGCTCACCACGCCCGGCAAGGAAGGCCGCAAGGTGCCCGTCAATCAGTTGACGGTGTGTACGTTCCACTCGCTCGGCGTGCAGATTCTGCGTCAGGAAGCGGAACACGTCGGCCTGAAGCCGCAGTTCTCGATCATGGATTCGGACGACTGCTTCGGCATGATTCAGGAGCAGGTGGGCTCGACGGACAAAGGGTTCATCCGCAAGATCCAGTCGATCATCTCGCTGTGGAAGAACGGCATGATCATGCCGGAAGAGGCGATCGCGATCGCCGCGAACGAAGACGAACATCAGGCCGCGATCGTCTATCGCAACTACGTCGCGACACTGCATGCCTACCAGGCGGTCGATTTCGACGATCTGATCCGCCTGCCCGCCGAACTGTTCGCGAAGAACGAGCAGGTGCGCGACCGTTGGCAAAACAAGCTGCGCTACCTGCTGATCGACGAGTATCAGGACACCAACGCGTGCCAGTACGAACTGGTCAAACTGCTGGCCGGCAAGCGCGCGGCGTTCACGGCGGTCGGCGACGACGATCAGGCGATCTACGGCTGGCGCGGCGCCACGCTCGAAAATCTCGGCCAGCTCAGCAAGGACTTTCCGAAGCTGCATCTGATCAAGCTGGAACAGAACTACCGTTCGACGGTGCGAATTCTCACCGCCGCGAACAACGTGATCGCGAACAACCCGAAGCTGTTCGAAAAGAAGCTGTGGTCCGAGCACGGCATGGGCGACACGATCACCGTCACGCCCTGCAACGACGAAGAGCACGAGGCCGAATCCGTGGTGTTCCGTCTGTCCGCGCACAAGTTCGAGCGGCGCGCGAATTTCCGCGACTACGCGATCCTGTATCGCGGCAACTTTCAGGCACGCATCTTCGAACAGGTGCTGCGCCGTGAACGGATTCCGTATGTGTTGTCGGGCGGGCAGTCGTTCTTCGACAAAGCCGAGATCAAGGATATCTGCGCGTATCTGCGCCTGATCGCCAACGCGAATGACGACCCCGCGTTCATCCGCGCCATCACCACGCCGCGCCGCGGCGTCGGCAATACGACGCTCGAGGCGCTCGGTTCGTTCGCGGGCCAGGCGAAGGTGTCGCTATTCGAAGCGGTGTACATGGGCGGCATCGAGGCGCGCCTGTCGCCGCGCCAGATCGAGCCGATGCGCGTGTTCTGCGACTTCATGCAACGCCTCACCGATCGCGCCGAGAAGGATGCCGCCGGTCCCTTGCTCGACGAACTGATGGACGCGATCCACTACGAAGCCTATCTGTACGACGCGTTCGACGAACGTCAGGCGCAGGCCAAGTGGCAGAACGTGCTCGAGTTCATGGAGTGGTTGAAGCGCAAGGGTACCAAGGCTGAGCCCGAGGGTTCGGCAAACAGCGAGGCGACCGGCTACGACACCGCCGACGGCCTCGGCGACACCGGCAAGAACCTGCTTGGCCTGATCCAGACGGTGGCGCTGATGTCGATGCTCGAAGGCCGCGAAGAAGACCCGGACGCGGTGCGGCTCTCGACGGTACATGCGTCGAAGGGGCTGGAGTATCCGCACGTGTTCCTGGTGGGCGTCGAAGAAGGCATCATGCCGCACCGTGGCGGCCCTGACGACGAGCCGATCGACGATGCGCGCATCGAGGAAGAGCGTCGTCTGATGTACGTCGCGATCACGCGTGCGCAGCGCAGCCTGCATCTGAACTGGTGCAAGAAGCGCAAGCGGGCGCGCGAAACCGTGGTGTGCGAGCCGTCGCGCTTTATCCCCGAGATGCTGCTCGACGACGCGCCGCCGCCGACCCCCGAAGAAGCGCCGATGTCGCCGAAAGACCGGCTCGCGAGTTTGAAGGCGCTGTTGCAGAAGCCGTGAGCGTGGCGGCGAAGGTGAGCGGATGCGTGTCTTCTGTTCACGTGCCTGGAAGACTCCACGCGTCGGGCGCTTCCACCCGCTCGCAACGCCACGGCACGCGCTGGGCAATCCCCATTTGCTCGTACGA
>NZ_JAXDPY010000485.1:0-6781 GCF_034668105.1 Paraburkholderia sp.
TCGGCGGGCAACACGGCGGTCAGGCGCGCGCGCACGGCCTCGCGTTCGGCTTCGCTCTCGATCTTCTGCGAGATGCCGATGTGCGGCTCCTGTGGCAGATACACGAGCGTGCGCCCGGCGATACTCACTTGCGTGGACAGCCTTGCGCCCTTGGTGCCGATCGGATCCTTCACGACCTGCACCATCAGCGTCTGGCCTTCGAAAACGATCTTCTCGATCGGCTGATGGGGCGTTTGATGCTGCGGTTCGCCCGCAATGCGCGGGTGCCAGATGTCGGCTACGTGCAGGAACGCGGCGCGTTCCAGACCGATGTCGATGAAGGCGGATTGCATGCCCGGCAACACGCGGACGACTTTGCCGAGATAGACGTTGCCGACGCGTCCCCGCGACAGCGTTCGTTCGACGTGAAGTTCCTGGACGGCGCCTTGCTGGACGAGCGCGACTCGCGTTTCCTGCGGCGTGACATTGATCAGGATTTCTTCATTCATGGTGTTATTTTAGAAGTCGATGCGCGCTGCACGCAGGAGGGCAGCGGTTTCAAAAAGCGGCAAACCCATGATACCTGAATAGGACCCGTCGATATGTTCGATAAACTCCGCGGCGCGGCCTTGCACACCATACGCGCCCGCCTTGCCGAGCGGCTCGCCGCTGGCCGCGTAGCGGCGCAGAGCGGGTGCGTGCAGTGCAGCAAAACGCACCTTCGATACCGATAGCGCGGCAGGCAGCAACGTGCCTTCGGCGTCGACCACGGCGACGGCCGTCAGCACTTCGTGATCGCGGCCGGAAAGGCGCGTGAGCATTGCGACGGCGTCGTCGGCGTCGACGGGTTTGCCGAGGATCGCGTCATCGATCGTGACGGTTGTGTCGGCAACCAGAATCGGCCTTGCCGCATGGCCGCCGGCCACGAGACGTGCGCGCGCGGCGTGGGCTTTGGCGATGCACACGCGCTGCACGTAGTCGCGCGCTCGCTCGCCGGGCAATTCGACTTCGAGCGCTTCGGCATCTTCGTCGGGACGCGGCAGCAGCAATTCGAAACGCACGCCGAGCTGTTGCAACAGCTCCTGGCGACGGGGACTCTGGGACGCGAGGTAGACGAACGGATGCAGCGGAGCGGTGTGCGTTGGCATGAACGGGTCTCGATGAGGCGGATTGTGTCAATGCGCGAGAAGCGCGCGGCGAGCGGGTCGGTCGAGTGTCGAGCAGCGTGGCGAGGGACTCTACCAAAGGCGTGCCGATGAAACGGCTCGATGAACAGCCTGACGAAAAAGCCGACAAGCAGGCCGACAAACAGGCCGACAAACAGGCCAACAAACAGGCCAACAAACAGGCCGACAAGCAGACCGACAAGCAGGCCGACAAGCAGGCCGAAAAATCGCGTCCATCAGCCCGTCGATCTGCGCAGGCGACAAGAAAACGCGCGACCGGTCAGCAGGCTCGTTCGCTCACACGCGGTGAGAGGGGTGATTTTGCGTGATGGTCCACGCGCGGTAAAGCTGTTCGGCGAGCAGCACGCGGACCATTGCGTGCGGCAGCGTCAGGCTGGACACGCGCAGCAGCATATCGGCGCGCGCTTTCAGATCGGGATCGAGCCCGTCGGCGCCGCCGATCAGAAACGCCACGTCGCGGCCGTCCTGCTGCCAGCCGGGCAGGGCGCCGGCAAGCTGCATCGTGGTCCAGTCCTTGCCGCGTTCATCGAGCGCGACGATGCGCGCGTTCTTCGGCAACGCGGTTTCGATTTTCTGCCGCTCGGCGGCCATCACGCTTTCGGCTGGACGCCCCGACGAACGCTGCTCGGGCTTGATCTCGCGCAGCTCGATACGCAGCTCGGGCGGCATACGTTTCGCGTATTCGTCGAAGCCGGTGGCGATCCAGTCCGGCATCTTGTGGCCGACAGCAAGGATATGCAGTTTCATGACAGATGTAATCGCGGATGCAATCACGGATGTAATCGCGGATGCAATCACGGATGTAATCGCGGATGCAATCACGGATGCACGCGCGGATGCATTTACGGTTGTTATCGCGAGTGCACGCACGGAAGCCGCTACGAGTGGAATCGAGGGACAAACGCTGCAACCGCAAACTCAAACGCCGACTACGCACCGCAAACTTCAGCGGTTTGCCAGCCGGGCACTTACTTGCGACGTGCCGGCGCCTTGCGTGCGGGCTTTTTGACAGCCGGCGCGTCGTCCTCTTCGTCCTCGTCGTCCGGCTCGCTCGAGCGCGCGCCGCCGAACGGATCCGGCGTCGACAGCTTGATGCGCACCGGCTTGTCACCCCAGATTTCCTCGAGGTTGTAGTACTGGCGCAGTGCCGGTTGCAGGATGTGCACGATCGCGTCGCCGCAATCGACCAGCACCCATTCGCCGACGTCGTCACCTTCGGTGCTGATGACGTCGCCGCCGTTTTCCTTGACGCTCTCGCGCACGCTCGACGCGAGCGCCTTGGTCTGGCGGTTCGAGGTGCCGCTCGCGACGATCACGCGATCGAACAACGCCGTCAGGTGGCTGGTGTTGAACACCTTGATGTCTTGCGCCTTGACGTCTTCGAGAGCGTCGACGATCACGCGTTGCAGTTTGCGAATATCCATGGGGTTACCGGTGGTACAGATGATGTTGAAGAATATAGTCCCACACCGCGGTGGGGACATGGCTCGCGGCGGCCTGGTCTTGCTGTTCCTCGCCCACGAGGGCGAGCCGCTGGTTCACCTGTTCGCGCAGATGCGCGCGAATGTCGGTGGCCGAGACGTTGAACGCAAGCGTCGTATCGATCAGCAAGTGGCCGCAGGGGGTGGCTTGCAGAACGTCGGCGCGGGCACGGCGCGCGTCGATTTCTTTGGCGACCACGGGCGGAATCGACGCGAGGTCGAAACCGGGGCGCGTGGCCGCGCAGATGTGAGCAAACTCGAACAGGCGCCGCCAGTCGCGCCAGCTGTCGAGATGCACCAGTTGATCCGCGCCGATCAGAAGCGCAATCGACGCATCCGGCCCTTCACGTTCACGCCACAACTGAAGCGTGTTGACGGTGTAAGTCGGGCCGTCGTGTTCAATTTCGTCGGTCGCCACCCGCACGGTCACGCCCGGCAGCACCAACGCGCCGGCGGCGGCGCGGGTCATCGCCAGCCTGTGTTCCGCGGCTGACACGTCGGTTTTCTGCCACGGCTGGCCAGCCGGCAGCAGCACCAGTTCGGTCAGGTTCAGTACCTCGGCGAAACGCCGCGCGAGCGCCAGATGGCCGTCGTGGATCGGATCGAAAGTGCCGCCGAGCAGTCCGATCCGGCGAGGCAGGGCGACAGGATGAGCGTTCGGCTTCAGGTGAAGATCCTTTGTCGTGGTCACGTGCAGTGGAGTGCGGGCCCGACGGGCCTCGGCCTCACACCCACTCGCGCGGCACAAGAAAATCGCTGTAAAGACGCGCTTCCGGCGTGCCCGGTTCCGGCTGCCAGTCGTAGCGCCAGTTCACCACAGGCGGCATCGACATCAGAATCGATTCGGTGCGTCCGCCGCTCTGCAGCCCGAACAGTGTGCCACGGTCGAAGACCAGATTGAACTCGACGTAGCGGCCGCGCCGGTATGCCTGGAAGTCCCGCTCGGCTTCGCCGTACGGAATGTTGCGGCGCTTTTCGATGATCGGCAGGTACGCTTTGAGAAATCCCTCGCCGACGCTTTTCAGCATCGCGAACGATTGATCGAAACCTAGCGCCGAGAAATCGTCAAAGAAAATCCCGCCAATGCCACGCGGTTCGTTGCGGTGCTTGAGGAAGAAATACTCGTCGCACCAGCGCTTGAAATTCGGGTAGAGGTCCGCGCCATAAGGCTGCAGCGCGTCGCGGCACACACGATGGAAATGCTGCGCGTCTTCTTCGTAGCCGTAGTACGGCGTCAGATCCATGCCGCCGCCAAACCAGAACACCGGCTCTTCGCCGGCTTGGGTTGCAACCAGCAGACGCACGTTCATATGCACGGTCGGGCAGTGCGGATTGTGCGGGTGCAGCACGAGCGAGACGCCCATGGCTTCGAAACCACGGCCGGCCAGTTGCGGACGCGCGGCGCTCGCCGAACCCGGCAACGTGTCGCCCGCGACGTCCGAGAAGCCGACGCCGGCCCGCTCGAAGAAGTTGCCGCCTTCCAGAATCCGCGTGCAACCACCGCCGCGCAGCTTTTCGCCAGGGGCGCGCTGCCATGCGTCGGTCGCGAACGGCTTACCGTCGAACGCGCCGAGCGTGTCCGCGATATGCGTTTGCAGGCCTTGCAGCCAGTTGCGCACGGCGTGTGCGTCATAGGTCGAATCGGTCATGAGTGCAAATGCTGAGGGCGGCGCGCTCGACGTGCCGCGGGTTCTTCGTGAAGGGCGACGGCCAGGCCTTCGTCAGGGAATTCCTGCTCCTGCGAAGGCGCGGCGGCCTGTTCGTTCGCGCCGGGTGAATGCCGCTGGACCCGGGGCGCCCACATGGTGCGGTGGGCGCAGTGATGACCGCGAAAACCCGCAGTGTAGCGCCGTTGGCGCCGCCCGCGGGCGAGTGGGGGTGTGGCTTAGTGCTTGCCTTCTGTCTTGGCGTCGTGCTTGCGGTTCAATGCACGGTAGCCGATGTCGCGGCGATATTGCATGCCGTCGAACGAGATCTGGTTGATCGTTTCGTACGCGACCGATTGCGCGCTGCGCACCGAATCCGCCAGACCGACCACGCACAATACGCGGCCGCCCGAGGTGCTCAGCTTGCCGTCCGTGAGCGTGGTGCCGGCGTGGAACGTGACCGAATCGTCGGTCTCGGCCGGAATATCACTGATCCGGTCGCCCTTTCTGGGCGTGTCCGGATAGTTGTGCGCCGCGAGCACAACACCCAGCGCGGTGCGGCGGTCCCATTCCAGTTCGATCGTGTTCAGCGTGCCGGCAATTGCCTGCTCGACCACCTTCGAGAAGTCGCCTTTCAGGCGCGCCATGATCGGCTGCGTTTCCGGGTCGCCCATCCGGCAGTTGAATTCGAGCGTCTTCGGATTGCCTTGTGCGTCGATCATCAGCCCGGCGTACAGAAAGCCGGTGAAGCGAATGCCTTCTTTCTCCATGCCACGCACGGTCGGCTGGATGATTTCGCGCATCACGCGTGCATGTAGTTGCGGCGTGACGATCGGCGCGGGCGAGTAGGCGCCCATGCCGCCCGTGTTCGGACCCTGATCGGCGTCGAGCAGACGCTTGTGGTCCTGGCTCGAGGCGAGCGCCAGCACATGCTTGCCGTCCACCATCACGATGAAACTCGCTTCCTCGCCCGCGAGGAATTCCTCGATCACGACCCGCGCGCCGGCATCGCCCAGCTTGTTATCCGACAGCATCATGTCGACCGCGGCGTGCGCTTCTTCCAGCGTTTGCGCGACCACCACGCCCTTGCCGGCGGCGAGGCCGTCGGCCTTGATCACGATCGGCGCGCCCTTGGCGTCCAGATACGCGTGCGCGGCGGCCACGTCGGCGAACGTTTCGTATTCGGCGGTCGGAATCGCATGGCGCTTCATGAACGCCTTGGCGAAATCCTTCGAGCTTTCGAGCTGCGCGGCTTCCTTGCTCGGTCCGAAAATCTTCAGGCCGCGCGAGCGGAACAGGTTGACGATACCCGCGGCGAGCGGACCTTCCGGCCCGACCAGCGTGAACGCGATCTGTTCCTGCTCGACGAAATCGGCGAGCGCGGCAGGATCGGTGATCTCGATGTTGCGCAGACGCTCGTCCTGGGCCGTGCCGCCGTTGCCGGGCGCAACGTAGACGAGCTGGACCCGCGGCGATTGCGCGAGCTTCCATGCGAGCGCATGTTCGCGACCGCCGGAACCGACGACGAGTAACTTCATGTGAATCCCCGAAACTTAAAAACCATAAACGGCTGAAGCATCACGCTCAGCCGTGGAATAACAGCGAGGTTTGCAAAGGGCCCGCAGCCGGAGAGCGGCGCAGGGCACATAGCGAACCCGGGTGGAACGGTGTGAAAGGGCATCGACCAACGCCGCCCGCTCAGGCCGCGAGGCTCACCGGAGGCGCGGGCGGCGTGATTCAAGGCCGATCCACGTGCCAGGTCGTGTCACGCCGTGCCACGTGTCAGATGCGGCGCGCCGCCGTGGCACGCTCACTCGTCGGCGATCGCGGCGTTTGTATAGACTTCCTGCACATCGTCCAGACTTTCCAGCGCGTCGAGCAGCTTCTGCATTTTCACCGCGTCCTCGCCGGTGAATTCGACTTCCGTCTGAGGTTTCATCGTTACCTCGGCGAGTTCGGCCTTGAAGCCCGCGGCTTCGAGCGCGGTCTTCACCTTCGGGAAATCGTTCGGCGGGCACAGCACTTCGATACTGCCGTCTTCATTCGTGACGACGTCGTCGGCGCCGGCTTCGAGCGCGGCTTCCATCAGCTTGTCTTCAGCCGTGCCGGGCGCGAACAGGAACTGGCCGACGTGATCGAACATGAACGACACCGAGCCGTCCGTGCCCATGTTGCCGCCGTTCTTCGAGAACGCGTGACGCACGTCCGCCACCGTGCGCGTGCGGTTGTCGGTCATGGTGTCCACGATCACCGCCGCGCCGCCCACGCCGTAGCCTTCGTAGCGGATTTCTTCGTAATGCGCGCCGTCGACACCGCCCACGCCGCGCTGGATCGCGCGGTTGACGTTGTCTTTGGGCATGTTCGCGTCGTAAGCCTTTTCGACGGCGAGCCGCAGACGCGGGTTCGAGTCGATGTCGCCGCCGCCCATGCGCGCCGCGACCTGAATTTCCTTGATGAGCCGCGTCCAGACCTTGCCGCGCTTGGCATC
>NZ_JAXDPY010000486.1:0-21341 GCF_034668105.1 Paraburkholderia sp.
CCAAGGTGCAGAGCGCACTGGCCGAAGCCGGCAGCACGGCGATCGTGCATCGCGTGGCACCGCTCGTGACGGCGATTTTCTGCAAGCGGAGTTGAGCGGCCAATTCATACGCCAACTAAGGGGAAACGACAAATTATCGCGAAAATTCCCCTCGCCGGCGCCTCGGCCAGATGGCCTATGCGGCGCCGGTTACCCGGCTCGTCCTTATAGCCTGATCGCTGCCGGATCCGCGGTCAGATACCAACCGCCGCGCCGAAGTTTTTGACCGGCGCACCGGGCGTGGCCGGCGCAGCGGCCAGATCGTTGCTGCCACCGCATGCGCTCAGCATCGACGCCGTCGCGAGACCGCCTAGCGGCAGCATCGGCGCACCGACGATGAATTTCAGGGCCTTGCGGCGGGAAAGGTCTAACGGCTCTGCCATGTTGTCGTGATCCAGGGTTTGGGTAGCGTGGGTGTCTGCACAGCCGGCACGCACTCAGACCCAAAACCACATGGTTCACGCCCGCGCCGCTATGACGCGAGGATTCTGGGAAACGAATGTGAAAGTATATTGAAAGTAATTAGTAATATTTTATTCGGCTATTCGTTGGCTAACCTTGCTGCCGCCGATCTAGCCTGGACGACGGAATTCGTTTTCGACCCACGCGGCGGCGCTCGCCTTGCTCAGTTTGAAGTTCGGCGCGACCTGCACCTGCGCGAGCTGTTCGCCGAAAGTGTCGAGCGCGGTCAGCAGCGCGTACGGTTCGTCTTCGTCGGGGACGATATCGAGCGTGATGTCGAGTTCGTCATTACCGTCGGCGCTGGCCACACGCACTTCTTTATGCAACTGGGCGCGCAGTTGCTGTTCATGGCGGCGCAGCACTTCAGACGCGGTTTTCACGAGCGTGTTGAATGCCGACGTGTCGAGCGGCTTCGGATCTTTCTTGTTGCGGCCCATCGTCCACGGACCGACGAGCGCCGGCTCCGCTTCGCCGTCCTTGATCATTTCGACAGCCCAGCCTTCATCGTCTTCATTCTTGATGACGCGCGCGGTCCAGCCGTCGTCACGCCACAAACGCGGTTCGTGCAGGGTTTCGGGCTGGCTTTCCGGCTGGGCCCCGGTCGGGTCCTGGTGAAGTTCGGACGCGCCTTCCGTCGTGGAGTCAGCAGCGGTGTCGGACGAAGGAAGGGGTGTATCGATCATTACGGGTTTACTCACAGTCGCAGGGGCGGAAACACATCTCAAGCCTGCGATTCTACCCGTCCCGCCGCTGCCGAATGCGCCCCTCTGACGAACGGACAAGCCGCGGCATGCTCCCCTTCATTCCAAATAATCTGTTTCACTATTGGCGGGAACTTATAAACCAATCACAAATAAATCGAAAAAAACGCGGCCCGAAAGCCGCGTATATAAAGATGAAAAAGACACCCCTGGTCAGGGGGTGAAGTGAATTGTAGATCTGTAATTCGTCGAGATGGGCCACACGAATTGGAAGAGTGAATTGCCGAAAACCCAATGAACCGAAGGCAACCCGACTAATACGCTCAAATCCTTATTGGATATGACAAAGCCGGAGCGTCGCGATCGAGCAACACCAACAATTTGACAAATAATTACAGCGCCATCGCATTCGACGATTTTTTCTTTTATTTACCCGCACTTACCCGAATCCCAATCCGCTATTACGAATTTGCAAATTGATTGTTGTGTCATACGCGCTTAACGATAGGAATTGCGGGAATACACTTCGCAGCGGATCGTCAGCCAGCCGGCGCAATCGCCGGTTAGCACTGGAATGCGATTCTCTATGCACTGTCCCCCGGAGTTATCTGAACATGAAAAAAATCCTCATCGCAGCAGGCCTCATGAGCGCGTTCGCCATCACCGCTCACGCGCAAAGCAGCGTCACGTTGTACGGCACGTTGGATGCCGGTCTCGTCTACTCGAACAATCAGGGCGGCCACAGCAACTGGCAACAAAGTAGCGGTTCGGTGTCGAACACTTACTTCGGCCTGCGCGGCAACGAAGACCTCGGTGGCGGTCTGCACGCGATCTTCACGTTGGAAAACGGCTTCAACCTGAACAATGGCGCGGACACGGAAAACGGCACGATGTTCAATCGTCAGGCGTTCGTCGGTCTGCAGAGCGATCAGTACGGCACGCTGACGCTCGGCCGCCAATACGACTCCATGGTCGATTACCTCGGGCCGCTGGCCGAAGCCGGCGGGGGCTACGGCAACAACCTGGCCGCCCACCCGTTCGATAACGACAATCTGGACAACTCGTTCTCGATCAAGAACGCCGTGAAGTACACGAGCGCGAACTACGGCGGCCTCAAATTCGGCGGCCTATACGGCTTCAGCAATTCGGCCGGCCAGTTCTCGAACAACCGCGCATGGAGCGCCGGCGCTTCGTACGAGAACGGTCCGCTGAACTTTGCCGCGGCTTACCTGCAATTGAACAACTCGGGCAACGCCAACGTGGGCGGCGCGGTCTCGCAAGGTGACGGCACCGCGGCTGTCGCGGCGAACCTGCAACGCACGTTCGGTGCGGGCCTCAACTACACCTACGGTCCGGCTACGGCTGGCTTCGTGTACACGCATACGCAACTGGATGGCATCACCGGCGTGGATGTGGGTGGCGTGACGCTGCCCGGCGTGTCGGGCACGAACCTGCACCTGGACAACTTCGAGTTGAACGGCAAATATGCGCTGACGCCGGCCATGAGCCTCGCGGCTTCGTACACCTTCACCGACGGCAAGATGTCGGGTTCGAATGGCTCGGGCGATCCGAAGTGGCACACGGTGTCGTTGCAAGGCGACTACTCGCTTAGCAAGCGCACCGACGTGTACGTGGAAGGCGTGTACCAGCATGCATCCGGCGAACTCGGCAACTTCGGCGCGAACGTGGCATCGATCAACACGCTGGCGCCGTCGTCGACCGGCAATCAGCTTGCTGCGGCTGTCGGCCTGCGTCACCGCTTCTAAGTTTTTCCGGCTGCATGTGCAGAGCGGCGTACCAGTCCGCTCTGCAAGCGAAACCCGCGCGAGACACGATTTTCGCGCGGGTTTTTTTCATGGGGCTTACGTTCTTACGTTTCGACGCAGCCTTAGTGACGGCGCAAGCACGCGGTGGGTATACTGAGGCCGGCTGCCTTCCTTGCCGCAACTCGCTGCGGCTGAACGGCGGCTTCGTCGCGAAGCATGACGTTGCGTTCAAGCGCGTCGCGCTTCGCCCGCGCCCCAAGTTCCCGCGCCCGACCGGGGACGCCGACGATCGGACCATGAAAAGACTTTTCCTGCTTGCCCCTGCTGCTGCCGCCGTCACCGCATGTCTCGCTGCCTGCGGTTCTTCCAGTGGCCCCGCGCGCGATGCGTCCTTGCCGATGATGTACGTGTCTTCGCAGCGCGCTCCCGCCTATATCGCCGATTGCCTCGAAAGCAGGCTCTCACGCGTGCGTATGTCGCGCGTCGGCGGCGCGACTGAGATCGCGGTCGGCTCGGATTCGAACAACTCGTATTTCGTTACGCTGACGCCGCTCAATGCCGGCTCGGTCATCAAGGTGATGCATCCCGCGAATGCTCCGGACGATCCGCCGGAGCCGGAAATGCGCTTCGATATTGCACGCTGCGCGACCTGAGGTTCTGGTCGCACCCCTACGTTGTGGAAGGTCACGCCGATGCGCGAATTTTTATCTCGCGGGTCGGCTATTTTTTTATCCGGGCATCTGCGAACATAGCCGCCCTTTGGCTTTTATCCGGCGCGCTGCGTCGTGAGGTTCGATGGCATCCAACAAAGCACATCACGCGACCGGGTTTGCAGCCGGTGTCATCGCGGCAGCGGTTGTCGCTCGGCTCGGCGGCGGCGGGTTGTTTCATATCGGCGTGTTGTTGAGTTTTATCGCCGGGGTGTCGGGGAGTACGGCGCCGGACTGGTTGGAGGTGGCGTGGTGGTCACGTGCACGAAGGCTGTGGATTACGCATCGCACGCTGACGCATTGGGGGGTGGGGTGGGGGGTGTTGCTCGCTGTTTCTTATCATTGGATTGGGCGGTCTGGTTATGCCGCGCCGGCGTTTGGGTTTGCTTGTGGTGGAGTGATGCATTTGCTGGCCGATTGGCCGAATCCTTTGGGGGTGCCGTGGATCGCCCGGCGGCATTCTTTGAATCTCTGGAATAGCGGGCATTGTGATTTGATTGTTGTTGCGGGGGCTTGGGGGGTGGCGGGGTATGTTTTGATGCACGGGGTGCTGGGAGTTTCGGTTTTGAGGTATTTGAGGGTGGGGTGAGGGTTTGGTTTTTTTGCCTTTGCGGCGCTTGTTTGTTTGGCTGCCTGTGGCTTTGGCCTTTTCTTGATTTCTTAGTGGTCTATTAGCGTTGCCCCTGTGCGGGGCGCCGTAACCCATCGCCTTGGGTTATGCGCGCGTTTCGGCGGCGTAATTGGCAGGCGTTATTCCCAACAATCGGACGAACGCTCGAGTCATGTGGCTCTGGTCAGCGAAGCCCGCTGCGGCCGCCGCATCGGCTAGCGTAGCGCCGCTCGCTATGATCCGCCTCGCAAGCGCCACCCGCCGCTGCATCCTGTACGCGTGCGGCGGTAATCCCATCTCGTGCGCAAAGCCACGCAGTAGCTGAAACCGACTCATGCCGGCGTCCGCGGCAAGGTCGGTTAGCGTCAACGAAGATGATGGGTCGTCGTCAATCCTCGCCCTCGCTCGTGCAATCGGGCCCAACGATCGCTCCAATCGCGAACGTGCACGCGTCGTTGCGTGGATCCGAACCAAATGCCCCAGCAACTCCAGCATCGCCTCCTCCCAGATCAAATTGTCCGGCACGGATTGCGCTTCCACCGAGACCGCAAACAGGCGATCGAATAACTCCTTCAACACCTGATCGTGCACCACCGGTTGCGTCAGTTCGATCTCGTGCGCAGTCGCATCACCCAACTCGATCGCGACATCGCTCAGCATCGATGGCTCAAAGTACAACATGCGCCACGCACGCCCTCGCTCGTCGAGCGGGCTGCCGTCGTGTACCTCTCCCGGATTCACCATGATCGCGTCGTGCGCGCGCGCTTCAACCACGCCCCGCCCGCTCGCCGATCGATGCCCACCAGTCACGATCACGCCCACCCCGAAGCGATCGTGCGAATGGCGCGGAAACGCATGCGTCGTTTCCGCCACCGTCGCTTCAACGCCAGCAATCGCACAACGAGGCATGTGAACGCAGTTACGTGACAATGGACTCGCCTCTCAGAAGTCTAAGAAGAATTTGCGCGGCATGTACGCGCCGGTCTGCAAAACGAGCCGTCGGTGGATCGCCGAAGCAAGCCGCACGCCGTTCCGCGCGGCAAACCACGCAACGACCCGCGAGCCCGTCCCTTCATCGACCCCGCCCCTCGTCCGTACGCTCGCCCTCGCGGATCTTGCCTTGCGATACGCTGCTGCCCGGCGGCACGCTATGCGTAAGCCACACATTGCCGCCAATCACCGAGCCGCGCCCAATCGTCACGCGCCCGAGAATCGTCGCGCCCGCATAAATCACGACGTCGTCTTCAACGATCGGATGACGCGCATTACCCTTGACCAGCGTGCCGTCAAGATCCGCCGCGAAGCTCTTCGCACCGAGCGTCACGGCCTGGTAGACGCGCACCCGCTCGCCGATGATCGCAGTCTCGCCGATCACGACGCCCGTGCCGTGGTCGATAAAGAAGCTGGGGCCAATGGTCGCGCCCGGATGAATGTCGATGCCGGTCGCGGAGTGCGCGATCTCGTTGATGAAGCGCGCAAGCAACGGCACGCCGAGGCGATGCAGCGCATGCGCAAGACGATGGTGCGTCATCGCCCACACGCCGGGATAACACAGCAGAATTTCCGTGATGTGCTGCGCAGCCGGGTCGCCGGTAAAAGCAGCCTGTATATCGCTGACCAGCAACGCACGAATGCCCGGTAACTGGGTGCCGAATTCGCGTGCGACGTTGAACGCGCGCTCCCGCAAATCCGCATCGGGCGTTTCACCGAACTCGGGCAGGAAACGCAAAGCGCGCCGGATCTGTTCGGCAAGCAATCGCAACGTACTTTCGAGCGTGTGGCCGACGTAGTAGTCCACCGTTTCGTCGGTGAGATCAGGGGCGCCATAGTGCGTGGGAAACAACGCCGCCCGCAACCCGGCGACGATGCCGATCACCGCCTCGCGCGACGGCAGTTCGCGAATGCCGAGCGGATGCCGCGTGCGATGCAATTCTTCACGCGAAGCACGCAGGTCCGCGACGATCTGTTCGAGACCCCAGTTGGGGGTAGGCACGTTAGGCATAAAGCACGGTTCAGGATGATGGTCCCAAGAGATTACCGCGTTTTGCCGCAACTCGCGCAGCGTGGCACGGTTGCCCGTATGCAGCCCCGCGCGCGCCGGTGTGCTCTCAGGGTCATGCTGCTCACGCGGCGCCACACGATGGCCCGGTATGCAGGCCAGCATGCGGGAGGTTGCTTCAGATGGTCACGCTGCTCGCGTCGATCCAGCGCACCGCCCAGTCGCGTGCATGCGCGATGGCGGTGGCTTCGTCCGGAAAGCGCAAGTCAATGGGGAAAAAACGGTTGGCGACCAGTTCGCCGTCGCTCGAGCGGGAAATGACTACATAAGGTTGCCAAGTACCATCGCACGCGCGCGCCGGCGCGCAATTCAGCAAATAGCCGCGATGTGTGAATGCAGCATCGAAGTGCATGTGTCACCCGCCCTGACGGCCCCGTAAAATGTTTTGAGTAGCGCGCGTCTGTGGGTGCCGGTCAAGTAAAAACAACCGAACGCATGCCGCCAACGCATGTCTCCAATTGAACCGCGCTTCGCTCGTCGGAGTAAGATCATACTCTGTAGAAAATACGCGTCCATTAAAAAAAACGAAAAGAATTCCACGCGCAATCGCCTGCTGAAATGCCCTATGCGTAACCGTGGCGTGACCATGGCGCGACTCACGCGCACGCGGGCATCGAGCAAGGCGGAACGGGTTTTGCTGCACTTTCAACCATGTCCTCTTCAACGGAGAAAGCATGATGAACAGCGATATCAACAAGCCAGCAGACGCGAGCAAACAGCCGGGCACCACCGGCCCGAGCACCACGGAACTGCACAACGACCGCACGCACGACAGCACCGTCGACACCGACGGCAAAAATCTCGAGGCGGCCCGCATTGCTGGCCACAGCCCGATCTCCCCCGACGAAATCACCACAACCAACGCGACGCTCAGCAACAGCGTGCCCGAGGCGCACGACGGCATGGCCGGCTTCGACAGCCGGATTGGCGGCAATCATCTGCTGCTGGCGCTCGAACCAGGCTATACGGTCATCGACAAAGGAATGCTCGAGCCACAAGGCGTCTATTCAGCAGATCATCAGTTCGATGACCCGCGCCCAGTCGGCAGCCGCAATGAACGCGGCCGCATTCACTACGCGCTGAATCATATGCGGCCCACTCGCCTGATCGAATTACATCGGGTGAAATAGGCTTTCGCGCGGCGCATATTCGTTCGAATTGCGCCGCTCGTACCGGCTACTCAGTCAATTTGAAAACGCGCGCCCGTTTGAATGAGGGCGCGCGTTTCATCGCGGATTGAAAACTCGGGGTTGCAGGACCTACAAGCCGGACACGCTTTTTCCACACGCCGAACCCAGACACAATCGACTGCACGTCCAAACCTCAGCGGTATTGACCGAAGCGCTGGACGCTTACGCACCCTACTTCCGCGGCTTCGAACCCGTGACGGCCGAACGTGCCGCGCAGCCTTATCTGCGCAGCGTCGAAGGCGCGCAAACCGGCCGAGTGTATCGCGTGGGGTATTGAGCCCTGAGTAACTCGGTAACTTGGTAACTCAGTGGATCTCCGGCTCGCCGGTTGCATCGGCTTGCGCGCCGCCGCGCTGCAGGAAATCGAAGTCACAGCCTTTATCCGCTTGCAGCACATGCGCCTGGTGCAAGGCCCCGTAGCCGCGCGTAAAACGCGGCTCCGGTCTGACCCACGCGGCCTGGCGACGCGCCAGTTCTTCCTCCGGTACGAGCAGGTTGAGCATGCGCCGCGGCACGTCCAGTTCAATCAGATCGCCGCTTTGCACCAACGCAAGCGGCCCGCCGACAAACGATTCCGGCGCGACGTGCAACACGCACGCGCCGTAACTCGTGCCGCTCATCCGCGCATCCGATATGCGCACCATATCGCGCACGCCTTTCTGCAGCAGCTTTCGCGGGATCGGCAATTGCCCCCATTCGGGCATACCCGGCGCGCCCACTGGCCCCGCATGCTGAAGCACGATCACGCTGTTCTCGTCGATATCGAGCGCCTCGTCGTCGATGCGTTCGGCCATGTCGTTATAGTCCTTGAACACCACCGCGCGGCCCGTATGCACGAGCAGATGCGGCTCCGCCGCGCCGGGTTTGATCACGGCGCCGTCGGGCGCGAGATTGCCGCGTAGTACCGCGAGGCCGTTATCAGGCAGTAGCGGCGCGCTGCGGCGGCGGATCACGTCGTCGTTGAAGATCGTCGCGCCTTCGAGGTTCTCGCCGAGCGTGCGGCCGTTCACGGTGTTCTGCGAGCGGTCGATCAGATCACCCAGTTCGGCGAGCATCGCCGGCAAGCCGCCCGCGTAGAAAAAGTCCTCCATCAGATACGCGCCGGTCGGACGAATATTCGCCAGCACCGGCGTGCGCCGTGAGAGCTCGTCATAGCGATCGAGCGTCAATTCGATACCGGCACGGCGCGCGAGCGCGATCATATGCACGATCGCGTTGGTCGAACCGGACAGCGCGAGACAGGTGGTCACGGCGTTGTCGATCGAACCCTGGGTGATCAGGTCGGATGGCTTCAGGTCCTCCCACACCATCTCGACGATACGCATGCCGGTTTTCGCCGCCATCTGCGCGTGCCGCGAATCCACTGCGGGAGTGGAGGCGAAACCGGGCAGCGTAAAACCGAGCGCTTCGGCAGCGCTCGTCATGGTCGAGGCGGTGCCCATTGTCATGCAGTGCCCCGGCGAGCGCGCGATACCGCCTTCGACACCGCGCCAATCTTCTTCCGTGATGGTCCCCGCGCGCAATTCGGCCCAGTATTTCCAGCTATCCGAACCCGAGCCCAGCGTGACGCCGTTCCAGTTGCCGCGCAGCATCGGCCCCGCGGGCAGAAAGATCGCCGGCAGGTCCATCGAGATCGCGCCCATCAGCAAGGCGGGCGTCGTCTTGTCGCAACCGCCCATCAACACGACGCCGTCAGCGGGATACGAGCGCAGCGTCTCTTCGGCTTCCATCGCGAGGAAGTTGCGATAGAGCATCGTGGTGGGCTTCTGGAACGGCTCGGAGAGCGTCTGCACCGGCAGTTCTACCGGAAAGCCGCCCGCCTGCCAGATGCCGCGCTTCACTTCCTCGACACGCTGCTTGAAATGCGTGTGGCAAGCGTTGATTTCGCTCCACGTGTTGAGGATCGCGATCACCGGCTTACCCGCGTATTCCTCGCGGCTATAGCCCATTTGCGCGGTGCGCGAGCGGTGGCCGAACGAGCGCAGATCGTTCACGCCGTACCAGCGGTGGCTGCGCAGTTCCTCGGGTTTCTTTCTGTTCGTCAACGTCTACTCCACGATGTCTTGCGTCGCCCCTGCAAAGGGACGTCATTGGGGGCGTGCTTCAGTGCGTGTGCGGCTCGGTGCTTCCGCGGCTCAGTGCTTCTGCTCCTTCACGCGCGAAACGATCTGCGTCGGGCTGACGAATTGCAGCGCGATCAGCACCCAGATCAGCGTGATCGCCATGTAGATCATCGCCATCGCGTCGATCGATTGCGGAGCACGCACGCCGGTTGAAAATACAGCGTAGTACAGCGCGACCACGAGCGTTTGCGTCGCCGGCCCGGCTGTGAAAAACGTCAGTTCGAACATGCCGATGGTGCGCACCAGCACCAGCAGCCCGGCCGCCAGCATGCCCGGCACCAGCAAGGGCAGCAGCACATAACGGAAATAGCGGAACGTGTTCGCGCCAAAAATGCGCGCGGCCGATTCGAGATTCGGATCGATCTGCTCGATGAAGGGCGTCATCACGAGAATCACGAACGGCAGCGCCGGCACCAGATTCGCAAGAATCACGCCGCTTAGCGTGCCCGCCAGACCGACCTTGTACATTGCCGTCGCCATCGGAATGCCGTACGTCACGGGCGGCACCATCAAGGGCAACAGGAAAATCAGCATCGCCATGCGCTTGCCGCGGAACTGCACGCGCGCGAGCGCATACGCCGCGGGCACGCCGAGCACGACCGACAACACCACCACCGCGCCGACCACTTCGACGGTGACCCACAACACGCTCGCCAACTGGAAGTCGCTCCACGCCTGCGCATACCAATGCAGCGTGAAGCCTTGCGGCAACAAGGTGCCGAACCAGCGCGTCGCCACCGAATTCACCGCGACGGTCGCGATCAGCAGCACCACGTTAATGAGGAAGAACACCATGGCGCCCCACACCAGCACGTGCCAGATGCGGCCCGGCACACTGGCGCGCTGCTTCACGCGTTTGCTGGGTTGCTGGGCGCCGTCGTTGTTCTCGTTCGATGAAGATCCGGACCAGGCAGGACGCGCGGCGTGATGATCGCTAGCCATCAGCCTTTGCCCCCTGTCACCGGGCCGCTATAGAAGAAGCGGCGCGCACCGAGCATGCCGGCAACCACCAGCAGTTGCACGAAGCCCATCACCATCGCGATCGCCGAAGCAAGCGAATAGTCGTAGCTCTCGAAGGCGGCTTCGGCTGCCGCGATCGACATCACGCGCGTCGGGCCAGCAGGCGCCCCCAGCAGCACCGCCGATGGAAACACCGAGAACGCCTGCACGAACGATAAACACGCGGCCATCGTCAGACCGGGCACCAGCAGCGGCAGATAGATGCGGCGAAACTGCTGCCACGGGTTCGCGCCGAGCGTGGCGGCCGCGCTCGCGAGCGTCGGATCGATGCCGGTCACGTAAGACAGCGTCAGCAGAAACGCAAACGGAAATCCCGACACGATCAGTGAGATCAGCACGCCCCAGAAGTTATGCGTCAGACGCACTTCACTGGTGTAGAGGTGCAAGCCGTGCAACGCCTGTGGAAACCAGCCGTTCGGTCCGAAGTACGTGAGCATGCCGTCGGCGATCAGCACGGTGCCGAGCGTGACGGGAATCACCAGCAGCGTCGTGACGAACTTCTGATAAGGCGAATTGCGGCGCAGCGCGAATGCCACGGGAACCGATACGCCCACATTGATCAGCGTGGCCGGTACAGCGAGCTTGAGCGTGACGAGAATGGTCGGCCACATCGACGTGTCGGTGAAGAACGTCAGATAGTTGGTCCACAATCCGCCGCCGTTCATCGGCCGGAACGACAGCACCAAACCATACGCAAACGGATAGATGAACAACGCGACGATGAAGATCAACGCCGGCGTGACCAGCCACGCCTTGGCGTCGCGCGGCGCAAAGGGTCCGCGTGGCGGCGACAGCGTAGGCCTGTTCATGCGGCCTCCCCGTCGTAGACGAGCGTGCGCGACGGCGGTACACGCAAGCTGATGCGTTCGCCCTCTTCGAACTCTCCCGCGATGCGCGCCCACAAGTCGCCGAACGCGGTCTTCACCCGCAGCAGCGAATCGCGGCCGCCGTATTCCACGGTTGTCACCAGCGCGTCGAAGGCGTTCTCCACGCCAGCTGCCGCACGCTCCATATCCTCGGGGCGCAACGCGACGCTCACACGCTTGCTGTGGAAGCCGGCCATCGGCGTGCCGAGCAGACGCACGCCGTTCGCGTTGACCGCGACGCTCTCGCCCTGCGTGCCTTCGAGCTCAAATTCGGCCACGTTGCGATAGCCCATGAACCGCGCCACATGCAAATTCTGCGGCCGCGAGTAGACCTCCTTCGGCGTGCCGATCTGCTGCACCACGCCCTCTTTCATCACGACGATGCGGTCCGCCATCGAAAGCGCTTCGTCCTGATCGTGCGTGACGTAGAGCGTCGCGCGTTCGAGCTGGCTATGAATGCGGCGAATCTCGGCACGCATTTCAATGCGCAGTTTCGTATCGAGATTCGACAGCGGTTCGTCCATCAGGATCAACGGCGGCTCGATCACGATCGCTCGCGCGATCGCCACGCGCTGCTGCTGACCACCGGAAAGCTGTCCGGGCAGCTTGCGTTCATGGCCGACCAGTTGCACGAGCTGCAACGCTTCCCGCACCCGGCGCACGGCCTCGCTCCTGCCGACACCGCGCATCTTCAGGCCGAAGCCGACGTTATCGAGCACGCTCATATGCGGAAACAGCGCGTAGTTCTGGAACACCATGCCGAAGCCGCGCTTCTCCGGCGGCAGCACGTCGATGCGTTTCTCGTCGAGCCAGATCCCACCCCCGCTCAACGGCTGCAAACCGGCGATGCAATTGAGCGCCGTCGACTTGCCGCAACCGGACGGCCCCAGCAACGCAATGAATTCGCCACGCTGGATATTCAGATCGAGACCTTGCAACGCCGCGACCGCCTGGCCTTCCGCATTCGTGAAACTGCGGCTCACCGAATCGAGCCGCAACTGTTCAAAGTGATGCTTCATGGCGGTTTCCTGATACACGTGGCGCACGAATCGCGAAGGCCCGATCGGCCGGCTGCGCATGACGCTTCATGGCGGCGTCCAGCATGCATGACGCGCGAATCCGGGTGGACTCGCCGCGCGAGTGCCCGGACTCGGTCAGCGGTTACTTGGTCTTCTGCGCGCCGACGTCACTGTCCCACTTCCTGAAAGCCGCGACCATCGCGGTCGCATTCAGCGGCAAGACATGCGGACGCTCGGCCAGCAGCTTCGCGTATTCCGGGCGGCCGTATTTTTTCAGCACGTCCTGGCTATGCGCCGGCGCCTGATCGACGCTCACGCCCTTGATCGCGGGGCCCGGGTAGAAATAGCCATCGTCATAAGTCATGGCCTGTTGCGCCGGTTCGAGCATGAAGTTCATCAGCTTGTAGATCACGTCGAGCTTTTCCTTCGGCACGCCTTTCGGAATCACCATGTAGTGCGCGTCGTTCACCCACGTCATGTTGTCGAATGCCTGCACACGGAATTCCGCCGGCACGATGCCGAGCGCGCGCGGATTGATGTCCCAACCGGTGACCGTCACGGTCATGTCGCGCGTGCCTTCGCCGAGCTCTTTCATCACCGCCGACGTGCCGCCCGGATAGTAAGGAATGCAATCGTTCAGTTGCTTGAGGAAGGCCCACGTCTTGTCCCAGCCGTGAATCGGATCTTGCGGATCCTTGTCGCCGAGTATGTAAGGCAAGCCCATCAGGAACGTGCGGCCCGGCCCCGAGTTCGCCGGCCGCGCGTAGATCAGCTTGTCCGGATGGGCCTTGCACCATTGCAACAGTTGCTCAGGCGTTTTGGGTGGATCGCTGACTTTGGCGGGGTTGTATTCCAGCAGCGGACCGGCCGGCATATAAGCGACTTCGAGACCGTAGCCCTGTGCGAGATCCTGCATCTTTCGCGGACCGGGCGCGTATTTGTCGAGCACGCCCGGGAATGCCGCTGCATTGTCCGGCAATAGCTTGATCCAGAGATTCTGTTCGATGCCGGCCGCCAGCGCGTCGGTGCCGGTCAGGACGAGATCGATATCGGAACGGCCGGCGCCCTGCATCGCCTTGATCTTGCCTGGCAATTGCGGGGCGGGCGCGTTAGTGAACGTGAAATTGGCGACGAGATTCGGATACTTGGCCTTGAAGGCCTCGAAACCCTTTTGCGTGAGCTGAAGATCGCCGGCCACGTCGACGATATTGAGCGTTACCGGATCCGCCGCGTGCGCCACGGACGCACATGCGGCGCTTGCCACGAGACATACGGACACCAGTCTGAGCCCCAACCTGCCTGAAACAGTCATTGCGTCTCCTCGCTTCTTGGTATGGAAGTCCGCCGGTCAGATGCGCTGCTGGCGGTGTCTCTCTCTACCAATGGAACATAGCGAAGCGGAACTGTCGATGTCAAGCAAATACTCGCCGCGGTCTCCGGTTCACGAAAGTGGCTAGTTTGTTACGTAATCCTTGTGGTTCAACGGTTTGCGCGTTTTATACAAGGGCAAACCCGGAGTCGGTGCGCGCGTGGCGCACCGGGTGGTCAGGCAAGTCACACTTTACGCCGCGGGTTCACGCTGCGTGCATTCATCCGCCCTGAACGCCCTGCGTATTCACATACAGCGAATACAACCCGTGGCTTGCCGCCATGAACAACCGGTTGCGATGGCGGCCGCCGAAGCACACGTTCGCGCAGCGTTCCGGCAATGCGATATGGCCGATCGGCTCGCCCTGCGGCGTGAAGACACGCACGCCGTCGAGCTCGTCGGTGCCCATGCCCCAGCCGCACCAGAGATTGCCGTGAACGTCGACGCGAAAGCCGTCGGGCGTGCCCGGGCCGGCGTCGATCAGCACACGGTTGTTCGACAGTGCCGTGGTATCACCGCTGGCGTCGACGTCGACGTCGAATGCACGAATCTTGCGCGGCACGCCGCGCGATTCGACGACGTACAGCACCGATTCATCCGGTGAAAACGCGAGGCCGTTCGGGCCCAGTATGTCGTCGGCGACGACCGTCACTTCGCCGGATTGGCCGTCGATGCGATACACACACGGGGGCAACTCCGACTCCTGCCGCTCGCCCTCATAGAAGCCGTCGATGCCGAAGGTCGGATCGCTGAACCAGATCGAACCGTCGGACTTCACGACCACATCATTTGGTGAATTGAAACGCCTGCCGCGGTAACGGTCGGCGAGGACGGTAATCGAGCCGTCGTACTCGGTGCGCGTGACGCGACGCGTCAGGTGCTCGCAACTGACGAGGCGGCCCTGGCGGTCGCGCGTATGGCCGTTCGCATTGTTCGACGACTGGCGAAACGTGGTCACCGCACCGCTGGTTTCGTCCCAGCGCAGGATGCGGTCGTTGGGAATGTCGCTCCACAACAGATAGCGGCCGTCACCGAACCAGACCGGCCCTTCCGACCAGCGCGCGCCCTGATACAGACACTCGACGGAAGCGGACGCGAGGATCAGCGACTTGAAGCGCGGATCGAGCACACGGACAGAGGGATCGGGATAGCGGCGGTTGTTGTCGGTCATACGTAGGCTTTGGGTAATGGAATGGATGGGGAAAGCGGGCGGCAGCGGGTTGCGCCGGGCCATGCCGAGATGTTGCGGCGCAGGCGAGCGTGATCGACGCTAACGCGAAGTCGGTGCGGCATCAATGCAACGCGGGCGTCTGCGCGAACTGTTGCTCCAAAGCAGGCACGACCTGCGTCGAATGCCTCAAACATACGGGACTGGACGTTCAAGTTAGCATCGGCCTCACAAGGTTGTCAAACAACTGGCGTAGTAATGCCATCTTGTCACCTGCGGCAGACGTCAAGGCGAGAAAGCGAAGCCGGCAAGCTACGGCGCGTCGCTTTTATATGACAATAGCACTTAACAAGGGATGTTTACGAATACCGTGAGGGTTAAGCGGAAATTGGGAATTCGGCAATTAGGGTAGTTTCGCCCGAAGCTTTCGACATCCATAGTCATTCAAATTGGTTTGACAATAACATTGCCAATCAGAAAATCATGAAATCCGCCACTACGAGAAAATTACCCACTCTATCGACCCGAGAATGTTAATCGAGTCAAAAAATCCGTTATAAGGAGTCGTTTGATTGTTTTGTCGGCAGCCAACGTCGGTGCCGTTTTTAGAAATCGCCCTCGGCTTGAAAAGCGATTTTTAGTGATAGATTGTGAACATAAAAAAGCAGCCGGACGGAATGTCGTACCGCAATTAACCGCAACGGGATGTTTGCGAGTCCAAGAGAACTAAATTGTCGCTACACTTTATCGAGGAAATGGCGCCTCTATTGAACGCCGCGGATGAAGCGGAATGGTTCAGTGCGATCGCGGGCCTTGCCGACACGTGGGGTTTCGACAGGCTTCTGATCGCCGTGCTGCCGCGGCCGACCATTCGCCTTGAAGACGCCTATGTGCGCAGCACCTACGCGCCGACGTGGCGGCGCACCTACGACGAGCAGGGGCTTGTCCACATCGACCCGACGGTTGCGCATTGTGCGACGCGCGCCGCGCCGCTGATCTGGTCGCCGGACATTTTTACGACCGCGCCGCAGCAGTCGATGTACGAGGAAGCCCGTGCGCACGGCCTGCGCGCGGGCGTGACATTGCCGATTCATGGGCCGAACCAGGAAGCCGGCATGATGTGCTTCGTCAACGACAGCAACCCGACCGACGCCTTCTGGCGTCATGTCAACGTTGCATTGCCGAATCTGGTGCTATTGCGCGATCTGGTGATCGATACCAGTCAGCGCCATTTGAATACGCACGCTCAGACCTTATTGCCCAAGCTCACGCCGCGCGAACGCGAATGTCTGAAATGGACCGCGCGCGGCAAATCCACGTGGGAAATCTCCCATATCCTGAGCTGTTCGGAAGCCGTGGTGAACTTCCACATGAAAAACATCAGGAACAAGTTCGGTGTGACTTCGCGACGCGCGGCGGCCGTGATCGCCGCGCAGCTGGGGCTTATTGACCCGGGTTGAGCAAGGCGGCTACGTCGCGGCTGTACAGCACACGTTCGGCGCGGCCCAGATCGGCGTCGGAAACAGTTTTGGTGAAGTAGAGGCCCAGCAGGATCGAGACCGGTGCCGGAATCTCGGCGCCCGATTCGAACCGGCTACCGCGTGACTGCGTCACGCCGAAGCGTGCCCAGAAGCGGCGCTGGCTCTCTTTTTTCTTCTTGCGGTAGGCAATGATCAGAACGCGATCCACCGCCGACGAAGGCTCCGCAGGACGGGTTTGGACGGAAGGTTGTGCTTGCCAGTGATTTTCGAGAAGTTCCATTTTGGGTCCCGTCGGTTGAGGGCTGAGGCTTATCTCGAATTCTGCTTTATCCGATAAGCATGCACACCTATCCAGGTAGGTAGGTGGCAGAACGATTCAAAATGCATAAGTTTCCTTGCGTATTGGGTATTTCCAACACGTTCAGGAGAACGTCATGCAAACAGCGATCCGGATTGGTATGCGGCAAGAATTCAACAACGCGGACATCAACGAGATGTATCGCCTGCGGGCTCGGGTCTTTCATGGGCGGCTCGGGTGGGACATTCCCACCATTGCAGGTATGGAGATCGACGGCTACGACGCGCTCGGGCCGCATTACATGCTGATTCAAGGCGACGACCACCAGGTGCGAGGCTGTTGGCGCCTGATGCCCACGGAGGGGCCGAACATGCTGAAGGACACCTTCCCGCAACTGCTGCATGGCGCGGATGCGCCGGTCGGGCGGCATATCTGGGAATTGAGCCGGTTCGCGATCGAAACCGGCGGCGAGGAGCAATCGTTCGGTTTCGCTGACCTGACGATGCAGGCAATTCACGAGCTCGTGACGTTCGCCGACCGGATGGGCATCACACGCTACGTCACGGTGACCACCACGCCGATCGAACGGCTGCTGCGCAAGACCGGAATCGACATCAGCCGGCTCGGGTCGCCGCTGCAGATCGGCGTGGAACGGGCGGTGGCCCTGGATATCGCAGTCAGTCCGAAGACCCGTACAGCGCTGTTCGGACCGATGGCTGCCGCCGCTTAGTGCCTGGAGCGAGTCGTGTCCGGAGTGTGTGGTTGCCCGGGTTGCGGCTCGCGTGGCCGATATACAAGGGGTGCGGGTGCCCCGGGGCGCCGTCGCAAGGTCGTGATTGCCTCGGCTGCGCTTGCCAGTTGCCGGTTGCCGGTTGCCGGTTGCCAGTTGCCGGGTGCCGGGTGCCGGGAAGCAATGCTGAGTTTGCCCCCGCGGCAGCAAACTAGCCTCTATCCCCAACTACGGCCCGCAGGACGAGACGCGCGGAAAATCAGGAGCCGAACATCCGCTCAAGCGCATTCTCGAGGTGCGCGCGCATCGCTCTCCCCGCAGCGGGGCCGTCTTTACGGCGGATCGCCTCGAGCACGGCCAGATGCTCTGCCTGCACGAGCCGCCGCCGCTCCAACGTCTTCACGAGCGACAGATTGCGCGACAGGTTCATGCTGAACAGAATCTGTTCTTCGATGAACGACATGACCGTGATGAAAAACGGATTCCTGGACGCACGCGCCACCGCGAGGTGGAACATGAAATCGTCCTGCACGCCAATGCCTTGGGTTTCGATGATGCGTTCCAGTTGATCCCACGCATGCTGGATCGCGGCGATGTCGTCGGCGTCGGCCTTGAGCGCCGCCTGCTCGGCCGCGCCCGCTTCGGTCACGATGCGAAATTCATAACAGCGGCGGATGTCCGACAGCGTTTCGAGCGGCGCAAAGCGGCGCACATCCGGGTCTGGCCGCCGCGCAACCGTGGTGCCCGAACCATGCCGCGTCATGATGATGCCGTCCGCGCGCAAGCGCGCGAGCGCCTCGCGCACGGTCGGCCGTGACGTTGCGAAGCGTTCAGCCAGCGCATGTTCAGTAGGCAGCCGCTCGCCTTCCTTATACTCGCCTTCAAGAATGCGATTGAGTATGTCGCCGTATATCTTGTCGGGCAAACCCGTTGTTTTACGCTCGTTCATCGGCGGTGCAAAAGCAGCTTGTCTGAATAGGTTTTTATTGTAAGGCAAACCTGGCCTTATCTTCGTTCGATATATGCGCCCGGTTCCCGCAGGAATGCCGCTGACGCCCGCTACACGGTATTTTCCGCGTAAAGCGCTGCCATCTTGAAATTTGACAGGTATTTGATTTACATCCTGACTGGATAGATCTTTTTCAGCGATCATTTAAACTCGCATCGATAATCAATCAGTCGTCAACGAGCCCGGCCGGCCAAACGGCCGCGGCATCCACATTACTTCAGACGCGGAGACGATATGTACACACGCATCCTGGTAGCGGTCGACGGCAGCCACACCTCGCGCCGTGCATTCGAAGCAGCGCTCGCGCTCGCGAAATCCACCGGCGCCGTCATGCGGCCGTTCTACGTGGTCGAAAACACGCCGACGTATTTCGAGGCACCCGGTTACGACCCGTCCGTTCTGCGTAACCGCCTGATCGAGGAGGGCAAGGAACTCGGCGCGGAATTCGCCCAGGCAATGGCGGCGCAAGCCGTCAAGGGCGACCTCGTGGTGGGGGAGGCCTCCTCGCTCGACGATGTTTCGGTGGTCGTGCTAAAAGCGGCCGCCGAGTTCAACGCCGATCTGCTGGTGATGGGCACGCATGGCCGGCGCGGTTTTCAGCGACTGATACTCGGCAGCGTCGCAGAGCGCTGCGTGCGTCCGGCGAGCTTGCCCGTCCTGTTGATTCCGTCCGCGGCAGGCAAGGAAAGCGAAGCCGCGTGAACGCGCGGTGACGCACATTGCGAAGCGCGTGCTGGTTCAGCATGGAGCGGCGGCACGCGCAGCTCCTATCTCCAAAATCGGAACGGCGCACGCTCGCGAGGATGCATAGCAGTCCATAACCACAAACAGCAACGCAAGGGTGACATCGCTCAAGATGCCTAACTGTCCAAACGCGTCATTTTGTCGCTAAACGGGGGGCATGGGCGGTGGGACAATGGGTCGTTACCCTGACAATGGCTGCAGACCATGCTTACTCCTAACACTGTGACTCGCTCCTCTGGCGCTGCCGATCCCAGTCTGATTTCTCCGCCGGCGCGCGGCGGCCGTCGTGCCGCGCCGGTGAGAGCGACAGCGCGCACCGCCGCGCGCTGTTCGAGTTGTGCGATGCGGGCGCTCTGCATGCCACAAGGCCTATCGCCCGACGAACTCCCCAAACTCGAAGCGCTCATCTGCACCGCGCGCTCTGTGCAGCGCGGCGAAGCGCTGTATCGCAGCGGCGACCGCTTCGACAGTATTTACGCCGTGCGTTCCGGCTCGATGAAAACCGTCATGGCGCACCGTGACGGCCGCGAACAAGTCACCGGGCTGCGCCTCGCGGGCGAAGCGCTCGGCCTCGACGGTATCAGCGAAGACCTGCATGCATGCAGCGCCGTCGCCCTGGAAGACAGCACCGTTTGTATTGTTCCCTACCCTGCCCTCAAGTCCTTGTGCCGCGAAATCAGTTCGATGCAGGACCGCCTGCACAAACTGCTGGGAGAGCAGATCGTCCGCGAGGCTGGGCAGATGATGGTGCTCGGCTCGCTTTCCGCGGACGAACGCGTGGCGGCATTTCTGCTGGACGTGTCGGAACGCAACGCGCAGCGCGGTTATTCATCGGCGGAATTCAACTTGCGCATGACGCGTGAGGACATGGGCAGCTACCTCGGCATGACGCTCGAAACCGTCAGCCGCACCTTGTCAAGATTTCAAAAGCGCGGCCTGATCGACACACAAGGCAAACACATCCGGATCGTCGATCTTGAAGGCTTGCAGAAGGTATAAGCCTTCCGCGCAGGACCTGGCCCGCGCAGCCAGGTCTCGATCGAACTGCTTTTTAGCGCGCATGTGTCTTGGCACGGCTCCTGCGAGCGGGTACAGTCTTTAGTCCGTCCCCCGCAAGGAGACCTGGCGAAATGAATCGCGACCCCGCTCCGCATCACCCGCTAGTCCAGCGTCTGATCGACGCGCGTCAAATTACGGACGCACTGTTTTCCATCGTCAAACCCGAGTTTCTGTACGAACGGCCGATCCGCGAGCGCCACCGGATCGTGTTTTATGTCGGCCATCTGGAAGCTTTCGATCGTAATCTTTTCGATCAGCGCGTGTGCGATCTGCCGGCGTTCGATCCGCACCTCGACCAGCTGTTCGCTTTCGGAATCGATCCTGTCGACGGCGGCTTTCCCACCGATCAACCCAGCGACTGGCCGTCGCTCGACGCCGTGCGTGACTACGCGCTGCGGGCCCGCGAGCAGATCGACCGCGAGCTCGATGCGCTGAGCGACTCGGAGCGGGTCGGCCGGGAAGGCGCACAGGCTCAGGCGTGCGAGCAGTTGCTTAACGTCGCGATCGAGCATCGGCTGATGCATGCTGAAACGCTCGCGTACATGTTGCATCAGTTGCCGCTCGCGCAAAAGGTCGCCGAATTGCGGGAGCCGGTGTTGACGCGCTCTGAACCGCGCGAGGCGCTGTCGTCGACGGTCAGCGTGCCGGCCGGCGCAACGGTGCTCGGCATGTCGCGCGAGAGCGGGCATTTTGGCTGGGACAACGAGTTCGGCGAAATGCGCGTCGAGGTGCCGGCGTTCGAGATCGACCGCCACATGGTGACGAACGGCGCGTTTCGCGAGTTCATCGAGGCAGGCGGCTATCGCGAACCCAGGTGGTGGACAGAAAAGGATTGGGCCTGGAAGGAAGCCGAACATATCGAGCATCCGGCCTGCTGGTCGAAGCAAGCTGGCAGCGATCAGGACCGTGCATGGACGC
>NZ_JAXDPY010000487.1:0-9541 GCF_034668105.1 Paraburkholderia sp.
GCCAGCAGATCCGACACGAAGCGCTTGCCTTGCCCGATATCGGCAAGCGCGTAGCCATCAGGCGGATTGAGCACACATGTGCCGAAGCGCAGTTCACCGCTCGTCGTAATCGCCGGCGACGCACCCAATGCAGCCGCAATCTCACGCGCGATCACGTTGACACCCGCAAGGCCGCCGAGCAACGGCACGACCGCGCTGCCGTCTTCGGCAACCGCTAAAACCGGCGGCTCGACGCCCTTGTTCGACAGCAACGGCCCAACGCATCGAATCACAATGCCGGCGGCGCACAGTGCGACGATCGGCGTGCCGCGCGCATACAGTTCACGCAAATGCGCGCCGAGCTCCGCGTATGCAACGTCGGCCTCGACACGCCCGCGCAACGCATGCACCTCGCAACCGGCATACAGCGCCTGAATGCGTCGCGCGGTTGCCAGCGCGCCCGCACCGAGAATCACAATCGCAGGCGGCGTCATCCTTGCCATTTTTCCCCCGGCACGACGAGCAGCGAAAAATACGGCGAAGCCATCGGATCGACCTCGGCGAGCGGCACGATGCGTTGATTGCCCATCGTTGCGCGCTCAACGTAAAGCGCACGATGCGCGAGTCCCAGTTCGCCGAGCACGCGCCGCACCTTATCGAAATTGCGGCCGAGTTTCATGATGACGGCAGCGTCGGCATCGGCAAGACGCCGGCGCAATTCGTCCTCGGGCAACACGCCGGAGAGCACCGACAAACTCTGATTGCGATACACCAGCGGCGCGCCGAGTACCGCCGCGCCACCGAGCATCGAGCACACGCCCGGCACGACCTCGGCCTCGAAGCGGGGCGCGAGCCGGTCGTGCAAATACATATACGAGCCGTAGAAAAACGGATCGCCTTCGCAAATCACCGCGACGTCGCGGCCTGCGTCCAGGTGAGCCGCGACGATCTGCGCGGCGGTGTCGTAGAAGTCGGCGATGATCGCTTCGTACGAAAGCGGCGGTTCGAGCGCTTCCGTCGTGACGGGATAAACGAGCGGCAGATGCTGTTGAGCCTCGTGCAAATGCGCTTCGATGATACTGAACGCGTTGCCCTTCTTACCCTTCGCCACGAAATACGCGACCACGGGTGCCGCTTTCAGCAAACGCAGCGCTTTTAGCGTGATGAGTTCGGGGTCGCCTGGGCCGACGCCCAGTCCGAATAAACGTCCTTGCACGGTCATTTACTCGACCTCCGTCGCCAGCGCATTCACCGCGGCGGCGGCCATCGCGCTGCCGCCACGTCGACCGTGAACCACGACGTAGGGCACGCCGCGGCTGTCTTCGGCAAGCAGCACTTTCGATTCGGCCGCGCCGACGAAACCGACCGGGAAACCCAGGATCAACGCCGGCTTCGGCGCGCCCGCATCCAGCATGTCGAGCAAATGGAAGAGCGCGGTCGGCGCGTTGCCGATCACGACCACGCTGCCTGCCAGATGCGGCCGCCACAATTCGAGCGCGACGGCCGAGCGCGTATTGCCGAGTTCGCGCGCGAGCGCGGGCACGTCCTGGTGCGTGAGCGTGCAGATCACCTCGTTGTTCGCCGGCAGTCGCGCGCGCGTGATGCCTTGCGCCACCATGCCGGCATCGCACAGAATCGGCGCGCCCTGTGCGAGGGCCGTGCGGCCCGCCGCGCCTGCGCCTTCAGAGAACTGCAGGTCTTCAATGACGTCGACCATGCCGCAGGCGTGAATCACGCGCACCGCGAGTTTTTCGAGGTCGGCGGGAATGCGCGAGAGATCGGCTTCCGCACGTATCGTCGCGAAGGATTGGCGATAGATCTCCTGACCGTCGCGAATGTAATCAAGCATCTGAAGGGCTCCGGGCCGGGTGTGCCAATGAGTCGAGCAGGTCGGCGGCCTGTTCGATCGTGACGTGGCGCGCGACGCACGAGCCGAAATCCGGCTGGCTGTCGCGCCGATAAAGGTCGTAGATGCCGGGCGCGGCGGCCAGCAGTGTGTACGGGGCGCAATGCGCGGCGGCGCACGAGCGCGGACATCCACTCAGATGGATCTCGACGCCGCCGGCGAGGCGCTCCGCTAGAAGCAGCGCGTCGGCTTTGGTATCGGCGAGGCCCTTTACACAGCCGGTTGAACCGGCGCAGGCGATCAAGTGCGCGAGAGGCTGCGCGGGGTCGCAGGCAAGGCCTAGCGCGACCATTTCAGCGAGTACGGCGGGCGCGGCATGGGCGGCGATATCGGGCAGCAGCACGCTTTGCCAGGGCGTGAAGCGTAGCGTGCCGTTGCCTTGTTGTTGCGAGAGCGTGGCGAGGCTGCGCAGGGTCGCTGCATCGACGCGTCCGAGTGGGGGTTGGCCGCCTACGTGCAGCCTGCCCACTACGCGCTGTGCGTGCGCGCCGAGTCGAAGGGCGGCATCGGCAGGCGTCGCGCGTTGCCAGTTTGCCAGCGACGTATCGCGGGACAGCGGAAAATCGACGTACCTTTGAGCGTGCTGCAATACGGCGTCGATCGAGTGGATGGTCAGCATGTGACGCATGCGCGTGGCATCGGCGGCTGCCAGATCGAGGAACGTATGCAGCAACGCGCGGACCAGGGCGGTGACTTGCGAAGGCAGCACGGCTGCAACGGCGCCGGTATTCGCATTCGCCATCGTCGCCGAAACAGGCGGACAACCCGCCAAACCAGACACAAATCGCACCCCGTCTCCAGATTGCGTGGCCGCCAGCCAGACATCATGCGGATGATCGAGCCTCGCAAGGCGCTCGCCACCGTCGACCAACAACGCAAATTTCGGCGACAGCGCCGCGAAACGCGCATCGCTTTGCAGCAGCGCGAGAAGCTCGGCGCAAAGCGGTCTCGTGTCGAACAGCGCGAACGGATCACGCCCGGCTGCGGGGCTGATCATGACGTTGCGCACGTCGTCGGCGGCCGAGGCCAGTTGCAGATTCGACATCGACATCGACGCCATCGGCCCAAACCCCGCATCGACCAGCGCCGCGATCAGCGCCGCCTCATGCCCGCCGCGCACGCCACGTACCTGTAGATTCGCGCGATTGGTCAGCTCGATCACCCCGGTCGCATGGCGCTCGCTCACGTCCGCGATCACCGCCGCCTGCGCCGCGCTCAACTCGCCGCCGGGCAATTTGATCCGGCAAATCCCGCCGTCGCGCGCAGCGACGATGCGCAGCAGCCCCGGGCACGCCGAGGGCCGCAGCGCGCAGGCCGCGTCGGGCAAAACAGGGGAGGAGGGCGAAACTTGCTTCAAGACGGACACCGGGTTTGAGCGTCGCGCGATGGCCCGAGCGCCGCCCAGGCGGGCATTGCTGCGGCATCGGTACACCCCGCCCGATGGTGGCTGGCACGAACAGTCTGGCCGGCAGGTCTCCTGGCTGGCAGGTCATGGTCCGCCGCGGCCTTCCCGGTCGAACCAGTGGCGCGGAGCGCAGGCGGACTCGCTGCATACAGTTGCGGGGGCAGCCACAGCGGCACTGTGTTCCCTCTTCGGCCCCGAAGGGCGCCGGCGGCTGTATTATGCCTTTTTTCGAACAGCACAACGAGGCTGGACGCTTTGATCGGCGTGGCACAGCGCACTATTTGAAGATACAGGACAGGGATGGATGCATGCCGGCGTGGCTGACCGTGGTGGGCATAGGCGATGACGGCTTCGCCGGCTTGGGGCGGCCCGCGCGGCGTGCTTTGCTCGAGGCGTCGGTGGTCTACGGCGGCGAACGGCATCTGGCGATGCTGCCCGCGCGGCTCGCTGCGCGCCGCGCGGCGTGGCCGCGGCCGTTCGATCTGACGCCTTTGCTGGCCGAGCGTAGCGGCTCCGTGTGTGTGCTGGCGAGTGGCGACCCGATGCTATTCGGCGTCGGCGCGACGCTGGCGCGACAGTTGCCGGCGGCCGAGTTGCGGGTGCTGCCCGCACCGTCGTCCTTGTCGCTGGCGGCCGCGCGGCTTGGCTGGCCGTTGCAGGATGTCGCGACCGTTTCGCTGGTCGGCCGGCCCTTGCCGATACTGAACGCTCATCTGCACGACGGCGCGCGTGTCTTCGTGCTGAGCGCCGATGGGCGCACGCCCGCGGCGCTGGCCGAACTGCTGAGTGCGCGCGGTTTCGGCGCGACGCGAATGACCGTGCTGGAACATCTGGGCGGCGAACTGGAGCGGTGTATCGATGGCCGCGCGGATCAATGGTCCGCGGGCGAAGCCGCGGCGCTGAATCTGATCGCACTCGAATGCCGCGCAACGGAAGGCGCGCCGCGTTTGCCGTTGACCTCCGGCTTGCCCGATGACGCGTTTCGCCATGACGGTCAATTGACCAAACGCGACGTGCGCGCAATCACGCTGGCGCGTCTCGCGCCGACGCCGGGCGAATTGTTATGGGATGTCGGCGCGGGCAGCGGCTCGATCGGCATCGAATGGATGCGCGCGCACCGGACTTGCCGCGCGATCGCGATCGAAGGGCATGCGGAGCGGCAGCGGTTCATCGAACACAATCGCGATGCGTTGGGCGTGCCGGGCTTGCAGCTGGTGGCCGGCCGCGCGCCGGATGCGCTGGCAGGATTGGCGGCGCCGGACGCCGTGTTCATCGGCGGCGGTGTGACGGTGCCGGGCGTGCTCGAAACGTGCTGGGCGCGTCTGCGCGACGGCGGGCGGCTGGTCGCGAATGCGGTCACATTGCAGGGCGAGGCGGCGCTCGTGGCGTGGCGGGCACAGCATGGCGGCACGCTGACCCGCATCGCGCTGGCCGACGCGCAGCCGCTCGGTGGGTTCGATACCTGGCGTCAGGCGCTGCCGATCACCTTGCTGGATGTCACGAAGCCGGGCGATGCCCCGCCCCAACCGTAATGCGCGAAGAAACGCCCGAACGACCCGCGCCGCTGCGTAGCGGCTACACCACCGGCAGTTGCGCCACCGCGACGTCGCTCGCGGCCGCGCGTCTATTGCTCGCGGGTATCGTCAGCGAAGTCGCGGAGATCGTGTTGCCGAAGGGGCAGCATGTGCCGATGCCGCTGGTGTTTTGCCGCCTCACGGCGGACGGCGCGGAGGCCGGCACCGTGAAAGACGCCGGCGATGACCCCGACGTGACCCACGGCGCGATCGTCTTCGCCCGCGTGCGCCTGCGTGCGGAGCCGGGCGTGATGTTCCGCGCGGGGCCTGGCGTCGGCACGGTCACGCGCGCCGGCCTCACGCTGCCGGTCGGCGAACCGGCGATCAATCCCGTGCCGCGCCGGATGATGACCGAGCATCTGTCCGCGCTCGCGGATGAACATGCATACAGCGGCGGTTTCGACGTGACGATCGGCGTCGAAGGCGGCGAAGCACTTGCCCTGAAGACGATGAACCCGCGCCTTGGCATTCTCGGCGGCTTGTCGATTCTCGGCACCACCGGCATCGTGCGGCCGTTCTCGTGTTCGGCCTATATCGCGTCGATTCATCAGGGCATCGACGTCGCGCGTGCCAACGGTTACGTGCATCTCGCGGCCTGCACCGGCAACGCGAGCGAAGACGCGATGCGCGCGCATTATGGTCTGCCGGATATCGCGCTAATCGAAATGGGCGACTTCGTCGGCGCGGTGCTCAAGCATATGAAGCGCGCGCCGGTCGAGCGCCTGAGCGTGTGCGGCGGCTTCGGTAAGCTCAGCAAGCTGGCCGCCGGGCACCTCGACCTGCATAGCCGCAATTCGAGCATCGACCTGGAGCGGCTTGCAGCGTGGGCCGCCGGGCAGGGCGCCGACGCTGGATTGCAGGCGGCGATCCTCGCGGCCAATACGAGCCAGCAGGCCGTCGCGCTGGCGCACGCGCACCAGGTGCCGCTCGGCGATATCGTCTGCCGGCATGCGCTTGCGGTCGCGCGCGAGATCGTGCCGCCGCAGGTCGCGGTCGAAATGTTCGCGATCGACCGCCAGGGCAATCTGATCGGAGTCGCGCGGTGACGCGGATCCTGCTGCTCGGTGGCACCGGCGACGCGTTGCGTCTCGCCGGACAGCTCGGCCCCGGGCACGTGTACAGTCTCGCGGGTCTCGGCAAGGTGCCGGACGATCTCGCATGCCGCGTACGCGTGGGCGGCTTCGGCGGCAGCGAGGGCATGGCGCGCTATATCGAAGACGAATGTATCGGCCTCGTGATCGACGCAACGCATCCGTACGCCGCGCGGATCAGCGCGAATGCGGCGAAAGCGAGCGGCGCCGCGCGCGTGCCATGCTGGGCGCTGCGTCGCCCGGGGTGGCTGCCACGAGCGGGTGACGACTGGCGCATGGTCGACGCCTGGGCCGCACTCACGGCCGCGCTGGCTCCGTTCAAACGGCCGCTGTTCACGCTCGGCCGTGAACCGCTCGCGCATCTCGACGACATCCCGTCGCAGCAGTTCTGGACGATACGCTGCCTGGAAGCACACGAGACCCATCCACGTGCGCGGATTCTGGCGGCACGTGGCCCGTTCACGCTGGAAGGCGAGCGAGCGCTGTTCAGCGCCGAAGCATTCGATGTGGTCGTCAGCAAAAACAGCGGTGGCCGCGCGACAGAAGCGAAACTCGAGATCGCGCGCGAACGCGGTTTGCCAGTCGTGATGCTGCGGCGGCCTGACTTGCCCGCAGTCGATCGCGAGTTTGCCAACGTGGCCGACCTGGTGGAAGCATTGCGGGCGCAAGGCTTAGATTAATGGCCCATGCATGGCATGCCGGCCGAACGAGTCTGGAGTATTGAATGACGGTGTTTTTTATCGGCGCGGGTCCCGGCGACCCGGAACTGATCACAGTAAAAGGCCAACGCCTCGTGCGTGGCTGCCCGGTAATCCTGTACGCAGGTTCGCTGGTGCCGGCCGCCGTGTTGGAAGGGCATGTCGCGGAGCAGGTCGTGAATACCGCTGAGCTCGACCTCGATCAGATCGTCGCGTTGCTCAAAGCGGCGCACGACAAAGGCCAGGACGTGGCGCGCGTGCATTCCGGCGACCCGTCGTTGTATGGCGCGATCGGCGAGCAGATCCGCAGACTTCGCGAACTCGGCATTCCCTACGAGATCGTGCCCGGTGTCACGGCGACCGCGGCGTGCGCGGCGGCGCTCGGTTGCGAACTCACGTTGCCCGATATTTCGCAGACGCTGATCCTCACGCGCTTCGCCAGCAAAACGACCATGCCCGCAGGCGAACAACTCGCCGACCTCGCGAGACATCGCGCGACCATGGCCATTCACCTCGGCGTGCGCCATCTGGCGCGCATCGTCGATGAATTGCGGCCGCATTACGGTGGCGATTGTCCGATCGCGGTGATCTACCGCGCGAGCTGGCCGGATGAAGAAAAAATCACCGGCACGCTCGACGATATCGTCGGCAAGGTGCAGTCCACGCCTATCGAGCGGACCGCGCTGATTCTGGTGGGACACGTGCTCGCTGCGGAAGGATTCGCGGAGTCGACGTTGTACGCGAAGGGTGGCTGAGCCGATTCGGGCGGGCGGCGATTTCCGGTAAGCGGCACCGACTGCCGTTCTACATATGCGACTCGATCGGCAGGATGGACATGAACCCGATGTGCAGCCCAGCATCGGCTCGGCGAGCACGCCGTCGAACGCGCCCGGGCGCTCGACTTTTTCGCGGCCACGCCGCCCGCGAGCGGCCCTTAGCGAAACGAGAGGCTCAGTCTTCAAGCGGCGCGAGCGCTTCAATCGGCATCTGCTTGTCGGCCCCAATGTTGATCGCCGGCACGAACCCGAACAGCGCGACCACAAAAATCGAAATCACAAAGATTGCGATGAAGGTCAGGTGCAGCGACTGATGCAACACCATGCGAATCATGTCGCTGTCGGCGAGGCTCGTTACCTGATTCTGCAGCAGGGCCTTTAGCTGGTCAGATGTGACCACGGCGACGCCCTTCGAGTGACTGAGCCCGAAGTTGAGCACGGCGCCGAACACCGTTGCGCCCAGCGTGCTGCCGAGATTGCGCGAAAACAGATTGGACGCGGTGGCGCTGCCGCGCTCCTCCATCTTGACGATCTCCTGGATCAGCATCAGCGAACTGACGCTCGACGTGCCCATGCCGAAGCCCATGATGAGCGAACCGAACGCCGCGACGAGCGGCGAGCCACCGGGTTGCAGGAACAGCAGCAGCACCGCGCCGATCGGCACGAAGGCGCTGCCGCCGATCAGGATGCGCCGCAGGCCGAGACGATGCAGCGATTTCGCCGCGAACGTCGCGCCCGTCGGCCAGCCCACCATCATCATCGTGAGCGCCAGACCGGCGACCACGGGCGAGCGGTGCAGCACGCCCTGAACATACATCGGCAGGAAGGTGGTGGCGCCCATCAGGATCATGCCGGACAGCACGGTTGAGGCATTGCACGCGGCAATCGGCCGGCGGCTCCACAGCGCGAACGAGATCATCGGCTCGGCCGCGCGGCGCTCCTGAAATACGAACGCCAGCAGGCACACCATGAACGCGCCGCCTGCGAGCGATGCCTTGGCGAGATCGTCGTCGCCGGCGTAAGTCAGCGCCATCATCAAGGCGGCGATCGCCGCCATGAACAGCGCCGCGCCCGCGAAGTCGATCGACGGACGCGCATGCCGCTCCGATTCGCGCAGGAACGCAATGAAGCCTGCCGCGGACGCAAGGCCGATCGGCACGTTCATCCAGAAGATCCACGCCCAGGACAGGTTGTGAATGATGAAGCCGCCCACCATCGGTCCGATCACCGCGGAAATGGCCCACACGCTGGCAAGATAGCCTTGTACCTTGCCGCGTTCGCGCGCCGGATAGAGATCGGCGACGATGGTCAGCGTGACCGGCTGGATCGCACCCGCGCCAACACCTTGAATCAGGCGGAACACGATCATGGCGGGCATCGACCAGGCGAAGCCGGCCAGCACCGAGCCGAGCAGAAAGATCGCGATGCCGGCCAGCATGACGGGCTTGCGCCCGTACAGGTCGGCGAGTTTGCCGAACACCACGGTCATCGCGGTTTGCGTCAGCAGGAACGAGGAAAACACCCAGCTATAGAGATGTAGATCGCCGAGTTGCGCGACGATCTGTGGCATGGCGGTGGAAACGATGGTGGCTTCGATGGCGACCATTGCCATTGAAGCCATGACTGCGGCAATGATGAGAGGACGCGATGATTGCGGGCTGCGGGACATGGGGCGGTAATATTAGTATGTTGGAAGCGTCTGACGGCGTGACAGATAACATGCACGCCGCGACGCATAAGCGCGGCCGCCCGAAGGCGGCCGATCATGAGTATGCACCTTGTGGAGAATGTGCGCTGAACGAAAAGCCGTTATCGCGAGGCGATGGCGAAGTCAAAACGGCTTGGCACAACCTTTGCGCGCTCAGCGTCACTTTCGCCAAATGGAGGGTCATTATGAGGATCGAATTCACCGGACGCCGTGAAGTGGTGGCAGCGGCGCGCGTCGCCTTCGAAGCCAATGTCGATGGAGCAGACGTCTGGTGCAGCGTGTCGCTGGACGCGCTGAATGACCATTTCGGCAACGAGGGACCATCGGCCCACAATCTGGTCGGTACCTTCGAGGCAAACCGCGCGCAAATTGAAAATGCTACCCGGCGGGTCCTCGAAAAGAAC
>NZ_JAXDPY010000488.1:0-6927 GCF_034668105.1 Paraburkholderia sp.
CGGTGACAACGCGCCGCCTGGCGCGCATAGTCACCGGCTGTTCTTCACTGCTCCTTCATCAACGTCGTCAAGCTCGAGGCTGCGATCGGCAGCGTTTCGACTTGCGGCTGCTGGGTCTGAACCGACATCGAGGCACTATTGGCCGCCTCGTTGCGCGCGTTGCCGACGATATCCGGAACATCGAGTTGCCGCACCAGATGACCCGCAAGACGCAACGAAAGCGCGGCGATCGTGATAGTCGGAAAGTTGGCGCCGACAGTGGGAAACACCGAGCTGCCCGCCACGTAGAAGTTGCTCATCCCATGCACCTTGCAATCGCGATCCACCACGCCTTCGCGAGGTGAATCGTGCATCCGCGTGGTGCCCATGTGATGCCACGTGCCCTCCAGTTTCGCGGGCCAATGGCGGCCTTCGAGCGGTGCATCGAGTTCGACGTCCGCGATGCCGGCCATCTGCAACTCCTGCGCGAGCAACGCAAAGGTTTTGTCGAAGGTGCGCTTCACCTGTTCGCCCAGACGCCACTCCACCTTCACGCGCGGCATGCCGAACCGGTCGCGCTTATCCGTCGACAACGTGACACGGCTATCGGGATCGGGCACCGCTTCGACAATCGCCTGCAACGTCACGTCGGTGATCAGCGCCGGCCACTGCAGGAGCCGCGTCAAACCATACCCAACAGTGTGCAGCGGATGCGCGATCATGGTCGCGACATCGGTCTTCAGGCTGCGGCCCGGCTGATCCTTTTGCAAAAGCGCTTCCTTGCAATGGATCAGCGCCTCGGACCCCGCGGTTCCTTCGCCGTACCAGCGCGAATAAAGCCATACGCGCGAATTCAGCAACTTCTCGCGTTCCATCAATTCCTGCTTCGGCGCGAACTGTGAAGATATCTTCGTGCCGTGCGCCGACACGGCGGCATTCTGATAGTGATACTTGATGTCATACAGCTTGTTGCGGGCATTGCCGGGACGAAAACGCACTTTTCCGCACATCATCCGCGGATGATCCATGAAGTAGCGGCCCACCAGATCGCTGGCATTGCCGAGGCCCGTCTTCTGCACGTTATTCGACGCAAGCAGGAGGCGCGCATTCTCGATGCCGCCCGTGGCCAACACGAAAATCCGCGCGACCACCGTCATCTTGCGGCCACTGATGGTCGCCACCTGGAGCCGCGAAACCGAGGTTCCCTGAGCGTCGGCGTCGATATTCAGCACATTCGCGTACAGAAACACGCGCACCCGCGACGAGCGCGACAGCTCGTCACGATAGGCCTTGCCGAAGCGCACCGGTGGGCTGAATTGGGCGACGGTATCGCGCATATCGCCGGTTGCGAGCGGAATGCGGCGCACGTCGTGGCGGCCGATTTCGCGCTCCCAGTACGCGGGGTCGAAAGTCTGCGGGCCGAGCTTCAACAGTTCGTGCGTGCGCGCGTAGTACGGCGCGAGTTCCTCGAGGCCGAACGGCCAGCCGCTGTGCGCAATCCAGTCGCGCTTCTCGAAGTCCCACGGATCGAGCGGGCGGCACCAGCCACCCCAGCAGTTGCTGCTGCCGCCGAAGTAGCGGCTGCGCGAACCGTCCGCGAAAGTATAGGGAAGCCCGACGTTCTCGCCACGATAGAGGTCGCGGGTTTCGTCGTCCGGTCCGAACCCTCCGCTTTCGAGCATGCAGGTGTCGACTCCCGCCCTCGACAGCTCCAGCGCAAGCGTAATCCCGGCGACCCCTCCGCCGATGATGCAGACCGTCGTTTCAATGACCGTATTGTGTTCAACAGTGCGAGTATCGATGAACATCCCTACTCCCCATCTTCTTCATGCAGTCTGAGTGCGTCCGGCTACTCATCCAACCGGGGCTGGCAAGCAAACCACGCATACGCCGTTACCAAACACATCGTCGGCGTCGGTCGAGTCGCATCGACCGAGCATCCCAATGCGGGCGCCGACATTCCGGCTTGACAACGGCTGGCCTCCTCAGCGTAAAAACGCTGCGGTTCTTTCTCTGTGCTTCAGGTCACGGAAGCAAAACGCTTGCGGATAAAACGGCATGGATTGCCGCCATATACGCCCTCTGCATCGAGCGATCGATGCACGACGGACAAGGGCGTCACCACGGCCGACCGGCCGATCGTCACACCCATCTGCACCACACATTTCGACGTGATCCAGACGCCGTCCTCGATGACGATCGGCGCGACGCGCAGATCCATCGTCGTGCTCATCTCGTGAGAGCCGGCGCTCAGGAACGTACCCTGGGAAATGCACACATTCGAGCCGATGTGGATCAGTGCCTGGTTGTAGATCCAGACGTCGACGCCGAACCAGCAGTGATCGCCCACTTCCAGATTCCATGGCGCCTTCACCCGCAACGGATGCACGAAGCGGCAACCCGTGCCGATCTTCGCGCCGAACAGGCGTAACAGCGCAACGCGCACCGACGAAAGCGGCAGTAGCTTGTTGTTGATGACGCAGGCTTCGACGACAAACCAGATGAGCTCGATCAGGGCACCGCGCTTTGCGCGATAGTTTCCCTTTCCAGCCAGGCTGAGATCGATCACGCGGCCAGCCGCGCGGCCGCTTTCGGCTTCCGGCATACGCCCGATCTGCGGATCGTCTGCGACGTTACCCATCAGCTTTCTCCTAACGACGAACGGCATTCCACATGCCCATTCGCCCTGCTTACATTATGTTTCGGCTCCTTACTCAAACTGGCTTCCTGGCCGTGCAGGAAAGCGTTTTGGCGGCTCCGCGCGTGCTGGTTGGCGCACGATAGCTCTATTGCGACTGCATCTTCCTGGGACCTACCATGATCACCACGCTTCGGCATACAAGAACCTCGCTGTTGCTCGCGATCGCCACCTGTGCCGCGTGTGCAGCACCGGCGCTCGCGCAGAACGCAGCCCCCGCGCCCGCGGCCCCAACGCTCGCCGCCACCGGGGCGACCAGCTATGCCAAACCCGCTCCGGCCGCACGCGTCAAACCGGCCGACGCGCGTCGCAACAGCGAAACGCAACTGCTCGGCGCTCCGCGCGATTATGGCTCGCCGGACGCGCAGAAAGGCAATACCGTCGACGCCCAGCAGGCCGCGCTGCTCGACGAGCAACGCATGACGGTGTTGGGTGGTGCACAACCCGCCATGCGCAACAACAAGGCCCCAGGCGCCGCCAACGGCAAGGCGCGCGTAGCCGGCCAGCCAGGCCGTCCGAATGCAGCCGACGGCTTGATGCCTGCAGGCGCGGCAAAAAACACGTATGCCGATCCGTACGCTAGCAAGCACACCGTCTACAAGTCGCCGTGGTGATATCGCATTCATGAGATGGCCGCGTACCGGCTCAATCCGGCGCGGCTTCCTCCGTGGTAGCCGGCTTGCGTTGCCGCCGCGTCGCGGCGGCTGAGGCTCTCGCGGCACCGAAATACGGCTTCGCCACTTTCGTGCGCTTGCCACGTGAAACCAGCATTGCGAGCCGTTCTTCCAAAGTGCCAATGGTCGACTCCGGCGACAGTGCACGCTCCGCATAATTGCGCGCCGCCTTGCCGAGCGCCTCGCGACGTTCGCGATCACCTGCCAGCACCGTAAGCGCCGCCGTCAAATCCTTCACGTTGTCCGGCGGCACGACCACGCCGCGCGGCGCCACCGCGTCGTAGAGCCCCGTGCCGCGTCGCGCCATCGCGACCACCGCGCGTCCGCTTGCGAACATGCCGGTGAGCTTCGAAGGCATCACCAGATCCGCCGCATCGCCGCGTTGCGGCAGAACATGAATGTCGGCGAGGTTGAGCAGCTCGTTCAGACGGTCCGCCGGTTGCAGCGGCATGAAAACGCAATTCGGCAATCCCGCGCAGCGCTCGAGCAAACCCACTTTCGCCGCGCCGCTGCCGCAGAAAACGAAGGTGATATCGGCACGCGTGGCAAGCGCGGCCGCCGCATCGGCAACCGTTTCGATGCCCTGTTTCGCGCCCATGTTGCCCGAGTACAGCACTACCTTCTGGTCAGGCGGAATCCCCAGCAGACGCCGGTATTCGCTCGCGCGCGCAAGCGGAAAGATGGTCGACACATCGACCCAATTGGGCAGGCATACGACCCGCGAAGGCTCGACTCCCTTGATCACCGCGCGCGCACTCATCTGCGGCGTAATCGACGACACGGTATCGAAGCGCCGCAGCAGCGTGCTTTCGATCCAGCGTGCCACACGGGCCGCCCGCGAGCTTTTCAGAAGTCCCAGATCGAAAGCCGCATCGACCTCGAAGTCCTGAATGTGCAGCCACGCACTCGCGCGCGCCATCCGCGAGAGCAGCAACATGGCAGGCGCGCACATCAGCGTGGGCGCGATCAGCATCGCCGCGTCGGGGTGCCAGAGCGCCTGGCGCGCGAGCAACGGCAACGACGTTGTCGCGAAACTCGCCAGATGCAGCATCCGCTTCAGGCCGTTGGGATGCGCGGGCACCCACAGCGGCGCGCGCCAGATCGCGACACCATCGCGCGTCTCGCGTTGATAGCGCCACGACACATAGTTCGCCGCCACGCGCCACTCCGGATAATAGGGCGGCGCGCACACCACCCGAACCTCGTGACCACGATTGGCCAGAAGCACCGCCATTTCCGCCGTGTACTTGCCCACTCCCGTCAGTTCAGGCGCGTAGTTGAGGCCGTAGATCAGAATCTTCATTGTGGCTGTCAGAACGAGTTAGAGCTTCGCTTGCGCGACGAAGGCCGTGAGGCGAATTAGTCGCTCAGCATCAGCGCGCAGCCACGAGCGATATTGGCGGCGGCGGAAGGCGGATCGAAACGGCGAATCACATCCATGCAACGGCGCGCCGTGCCGCCGGCGTCGGCGAACGCTTCCATCGCCTTGAGCATCGTGCGTTGCAAGCCGGCCACATCGCCCGCCGTGAACGCATAGCCGCTCACGCCGTCGATCACCAGCTCCGGCACACAGCCGCAGCTCTCGCTCACCACCGCGGGGCAGCCATGCGCGAGCGCCTCGTTGACGACGAGTCCCCACGGCTCGCTATAGCTCGGCAGCACCATGCAGGTCGCGCCGTAATATTCCTGGGTGAGCGGTTCGTCCTGCAAACTGCCGGCGAAGGTCACGGCCTCGCCCAGTTCAAGTTCGGCCACTTTCGCGTGCAGCGCGTCCGCCATCGGCCCGGTGCCGACAATGCGCAGCTTCGCCGCTGGAATACGCCGCCGCAAACCGGCGAACGCGTCGATCAGCGTGCCGATGCCCTTCTCTTCCGAAAGACGGCCCACATAGAGAAACACCGGCGCATTGCCGGCGCGCGCCGCCACCCGCTCGACCAGCGCGCGCTCCGGCGAGAACGAGCCGGGCAATGCGGCGGCCTGACACGGCACAAAAATCTTGTCGCGCTTGGCGCCAAGTGAAAGCAGATACTCGCGGCTGCGCTCGCCGAAACCGAAATAGCCGTCGCAGAGCGAGAAGAACACGCGCTTGGGAATCGAGGTCAGCAGCTTCTTGGGTCGGTCACGCGCGGTGGAATCGCAGAACACCGCGCGCCGCTTGCCGGTCACGATGCACGCCGCCAGCATCGCCCAGTATTCCGGACGGTGGTAACCCGGCAGAACGATCAGATCCGATTTGGTCCGCAAAACTTCCCAGGTGAGCCGCGCGATCATCTTCATCGTCGGCACATCTTCGTAGCAGCCGTCGAACAGCTTCTGCATCGGATAGCGATGGTACGAATAGTCGACATCCGAAAAGCCGACACGATCGTGCTCGGTATCCGCAATCTGCACCATCGAGTAACGAATCGCGCCGGACGACGAAATGTTATGCAAAGCGGAGAACACGACACCCTTGTGGCGCGACCATACGACGTTGTGGAAGATGGTGACTGACGCAGTCATTTTTATGCCGCTCCTCGAAAAATCGTCCCTGTGTGCGTTGCCCGCTACCCGCGCGCCACGCGCCGCGCGTTCCCCCAATTCCCGACAACGCGCTCAACGGCCCCTTCAGTGCGCGCCTATACGTGCAAGGCGGCGACGGCGGTCGAGCCGGCGTGTAGTTCAACGAATTCCCGATACGTGGACGCGAGGCCTTCCTCGAGGCCAATGGTCGCGTGCCAGCCCATTTGCGCGAGCCGCGATACGTCGAGCAGCTTGCGCGGCGTGCCGTCAGGTTTGGAGGCGTCGAAGACGAGTTCGCCCTCGAAGCCCACTACCTTGCAGATGCACTCGGCCAGCTCGCGAATCGACAGGTCTTCACCGACGCCGACGTTGAACAGGCCGTCTGTCACGTTATGCTCGAGCACGAAGAGGGTCGCCGCGGCGAGATCGTCGACGTGCAGAAACTCGCGGCACGGCGTGCCCGATCCCCACACCGTCAAGGTCCCGCTGCCGTTGACCTTCGCTTCGTGCGCCTTGCGCAGCAGCGCCGGTAAAACATGGCTGCTGTTCAGATCGTAGTTATCGTTCGGGCCATACAGATTGGTCGGCATCAACGAGACATACTGCGTGTTGTACTCGCGGTTGTAGGCCTCGCACAGCTTGAGGCCGGCGATCTTCGCGATTGCGTAGGCGTCGTTGGTCGGCTCGAGCGGCGAGGTCAACAGATACTCCTCGCGGATCGGCTGCGGACACTGCTTCGGATAAATGCACGACGAACCGAAGAACACCAGCCGCTCGACCTGCGCGCGAAACGCCGCGTGAATCACGTTGGTTTCGATCACCAGGTTTTCATAGATGAACTCACCCGGCTGCGACGCGTTGGCGAGGATGCCGCCCACGCGCGCGGCGGCGAGCAGCACCACCTCGATCTTTTCCCGCTCGAAAAAGCCATTCACGGCGGCCTGATCCATCAGATCGAGCTCCGCCCGCGATCGCGTGACGACGTTGTAATAGCCCTCGGCGGCGAGCCGCCGGACCAGCGCCGAGCCGACCATGCCACGGTGGCCCGCGACGAAGATGCGTGCGTGTTTGTTC
>NZ_JAXDPY010000489.1:0-6450 GCF_034668105.1 Paraburkholderia sp.
CGGGTGCGAAACCAGGAATGAGTCATGATTCTGAAATCCGTTAGTGATGTGTTGTTGTCGATCTTTGATGAGTCGCGCGCCGCTTGCCGCCTGATTTGCTGCAAGCGGCTGACTACCCGGCCTGCATTACGTCTCGAACAATCCCGCGCCGATATACGAACCCGGTTTGGCGCCCGGCGGCACGGCAAACACCGCGCTGCCAACGTGCGTCGTGAACTGGTTCATCATGTCGAACTTCGCGAGCTTGTCGTTGATCGGAATGAAACCGGTACGCGGGTCGCTCTGGTGAGCCACGAAAATCAGCCCCGCGTCGTATTCGGTTTCCTGGCGCCACGGCGGCCAGCGCTCGATGTAGAAGTTCGTGCCGTCGTTGTACGAGTACGAGCGGCGCAGAATCTGCGCACCGTTGTTGCTCGCCTGATTCGACAGCCGCACGTGCGAGTTTTCCGGAATTACCGGATTGCCGTCCTTGTCCTCTTCCTTCAGGTCCACGGCATCGAATTCGTTCTTCTTGCCGATTGGCGCGCCGCTATATTTGTGACGGCCGAACACCTGCTCCTGAAAATCGAGTTCGGTGTTGTCCCAGTGTTCGAGCGTGATGCGGATGCGGCGCACCACCGTATAGGTGCCGCCTTCCATCCACGGCGCGTCGGCGGTGGCGCCGGCCCAGACGAATTCGTTCATCAACTGCGGCTTCACGATCGACGGATTGTTGGTGCCGTCCTTAAAGCCCATCAGATTGCGCGGCGTCTGACCGCGCGGACCGGACAGGAAACCGGACTGGCCCCAGCGCATTGTCGCGACGCCGTACGCGAGGCGCGACAGCTGGCGCACCGCGTGAAACGCGACTTGCTGGTCGTTCGCGCAGGCCTGAATGAACAGGTCGCCGCCGGTCTTCTCGGCGATCAACTGGTCGCCGTTGAAGCGCGGCAGATCGACGAGCGCGGCGGGGCGCCGCGAGGCCAGCCCGTAGCGGTCCTTACCTTCATGCGTGAAGAGACCCGGGCCGAAACCGAAGGTGATGGTCAGGCCGCAGGGGCCGAGGCCGAGCACGTCGCCGGAATCCGGCGCGGCTTTGTTGTCGGCCGCGTCGCCAGCCGGCAGCGGCGCGGCCGTGGCGCCCTGCGTGAGGCGTGCGGCGGCGTCGGTCCAGGTGCGCAGCAGGGCGATGACGTCGTCGCGTTTGTCGGTCGTCAGATCGAGTGCGGCAACGTACGTGTGACTTTGCTGCGGCGTGACAATGCCGCCTTGATGCAAGCCGTAGAACGGCTCGAGCGCCATCTGCGGATCGGCGTTGTGCGCCGGCGTTCTGGACTGGGCGGCCTGGGCGGTCTGCGACGTCGCAAGACCTGCACCGAGGCTCGCGCCGGCCGCTACCGCTGCGCCGCCCGCCTTGAGAAAGCCGCGCCGTGATGGCCGCGGGGGCTGATCGTTTGCCATGGTTACTTCACCTTCATTTGGCCGTGGGACATGCCGGGCTTGCCCCGGCTTCGAGGCCGGGTTCGGTTCGCTGCTTCGCGTCACACATTTGCGTCGCTGTTTGCGGCGCTGTTTGCGTCACGGGTTTGCGTGACTTACTTAGCCAGAACCAGCGTGTTCACGTCGTCTTGCACATAATAAAAACCGTCGCCTTCGGGGGTCATCGCGAGACCGAACAGGTCGCCGTTGCCGGGCGGCGATTGCGCCTTGTCGGTGTCGATCCAGCGTGCGTATATCTGCTTGCCGCTGGCAGGATCGATTTCGACGATCTGGCCGTTCAACGCGTTCGTGACGAGCAGGTGGCCGTTCGGCGCGGTGACCATGGCGAGCGGGCGATGCAGCAGGCCATCGGCCGTCAGCTGGCGACCCACGCCGGCGCTGGTGTCACGCGTCATCGGATCGTCGATTTCGGTGATGCGGTTGCCGATCGCGTCGGACACGTACAGCAGTTTCTGATCGTTCGAGAGCGCCAGTCCAGTCGGGCCGACGAGGAACACGCCCTTGTCGGCCTGCGCGCCAAAGCCGCTGCCCACCACGGTTTCTTTCTTCACGACGGGCGGTTTGCCGGCCGGCACGTCGAGGTCCAGGCGCAGCACGGTGGCCTGCTTGAACACCGGCGGATTGCCTTGCGCACCGCCCACGCCGAAGCCCGCGTTACTGACGAACAGCGTCGCGCTGGTGCCGTTGTCGACGACCGCCATGTTGCCCCACGGATCGTTGATATTCGGGCTGCTGATGGTCGACGCGACCTTGCCGTTCGGGTCGATCACGATCAGGCAGCCGGCGCCCTTGGTGCCGGTGGTGCCGTCGTTGCTCGGCGTGCTGCCGACGATCACGTAGCCCGACTTCAGCATCGTCATCGCGGTGGAAAGGCCGATGCCACCCGGGCATTCTTTCAGATCGCGCGGCACCGTGGCGAACACCGTCATCTCTTTGGTGTCCGGATGATAGTTGATGATCGTGCTGCCGGTGCCCTGCAGGTTGGTCGAGTTATTGAAGTTGCCGACCAGCACGTCGCCCTGCTTGACGGTGCCCGCGCTGACCGGCGCGACCACCACCGCGTACGGATTCTGGTCGCCGTTGCCCGGCACCGTGTTGATCAGCGTGGTGTGATGCTTGACGGTTTCGAGGAAACCTTGCGGCTCGGCGTGCGCGACGCCGGCTGTCGCGAACCCGGCGGCGCTGACGGTTGCGGCGATCAAGGCGCGCGCGGCGCGCGGCGAAAACTTGCGCGTGGGATTGTTCATGAATGAGCCTCGGTGCCGGCGCACAAAGCGGTGGTTGCGGTCATGATCGAAAGCATGGGATTCGATTTATCGTGAGCGAAGGGTGAGCGTACGTGAACGTAAGTTAGGGGCGCGAACGGCATCAGAACGTGATGTTGGTCCGCACGCCGATGACGAACGTGTTGCGCAGCGGCTGCGTCGGATCGTTCGGATTCTGGCCGGCGCCGGCATTGAATGTGTATTGCGCATCGGCTTGCAGCTGCCACCACGGATTGACCTGATACTGGTAGGTCGCTTCGAGCGTGGTTTCGCTAGTGCGCACACCGTAGGGGCCACCGCTGAATGCCAGGTTATCCTGATCGAGACCGTTCACGTGCTTGCCGATCTTGATGTAGGTGAGCGCGATGCCGGCGCTGTCGTTGTCGCGGCCGGCGAACGGCGCCTTCATCACGATGCCCAGGTTGGCGGCGACGCTCACCAGGTTGCGGTCGCCCGGCGCGCCCATCACGCGCGCGAAGACGTTGAGGCTGCGCGGCTCGTCCGGATCCGGACGCCAGATCATCTGGTCGGCGACCGCGTAGAAGCTGTAGTCGCCGTGATGATTCTGCGCCACGCCGGTGCTCGCCGGATTCGCCAGCGAGAGGCCGGTGTTGTCGAAGCGCTGATCGGCGAAGCTGCCGTTGTTGTACCAGACGCCGAGTTTGTAGGTGCCCGGCAGACCGCCGCCGCTCATGCCGACCATTTCGCCGTCAGCCGGCTGGTTGATCGCGTACTGCAACTCGCCGATAAACAGTGTGCCGTTGTGCAGGTTGAAGTTGGTGCCGCTCTTGTTGTCCGGATTGTTGCCGAGCGGATCGCCGTCGAATACGCCGGCGAGCGCCGTCAACGAAGGCGTGATCTGGCCGCGTACACGCACGCCGAGAGCGGACAGCGGATAAGCGGGCCCCCCGGACGGCATGTCGTAGGACGGCAAGGCAGGCCAGCCGAACATCGTATTGACGAACAGTGCCGAATTCGAGCTGGTGATGAATTCCTGGTCGATACTTTGCTGACCGATCTTGACGTCGATGCGCCTGTTCAGGAACGACTGCTGGTACCACAATTCCCACAGGCGGGTCGTGTCATCGGCTTCGATACCGCTTGCCGTATTCAGCGTGCCCAGTTTGTTGGCGCTGAGGTTGGCGCCGTGGATCTGCAAGGCGCTGACGTTGAACAGTCCGCCTGGCAAACCGAACGCCTTTTGCGTATCCATTTGCACGGCCGCTGTCGTCAGGCCGTCGTAATCCGCGCCGCGCGCGAGACCGCCGCGGACGTTGGCGAGCACTTCGCTGGTCTCGGTGAGCGCGAACGTCACGCCGTATTTGCCGAGCCAGGGGCGCAGGCCGCCGATGTCGCCGAGCATCGTCTGTCGGTTCCAGAAGCCGGTCCATTGATTCGTTTGAGTCGCCTGAATGTTCAGGTCGGCTTCGGGCGCTTCCGGTGCGGCATCGGGATTGGCTTCGGCCATGGCGGCGCTGGCGCTCAAAGAGGCCCAGGCGAAAGCGGTGCAGAGCGCGGCGTGGCGCATGGCGGGCAAACGCGAGCGGCGCGGGGCGCCAGCGCGCGGCGCGGAGTCACGGAGCAAACGTGCCCGGCCGGCGGCTTCAATGGATTGGGCGAACTTCATCGAACTCCTTATTGGTGTTGTATCGACTGATCTGACCATCGCACTTCCACAGGGCTATGCGCCTGCGATGGCGCCGCATTGGTTCGCGAGTCCAAATGCAGCAGATGGCGCGATCGTACGCATGCGAATTAGTTGCGTCAACACAAATGAGAACGATTCGCATCAATATTACCAGGATTTAATTTCGGGCTTTACGTACTGCTGCTGAAGGTTCTTTGTGCGTAACTAAAATGGAATGAAAACGTAATGTTTCCGTATGTCTGTGGTCGTATCGAACCGGGGCGGCAGAGCCGTGTCGAACGGCACGAGTACCCCGAAAGGCCAATGTCAGGAGATAGAAATGAATAAACGCATCCTTTTGCTTACGTTGCTGGCGAGCGGCGGTTTGCTTGTAAGCGGCGTCTCGAACGCGCAACTGAATCTGAAACAGTTCGGCATAGGCGGCGGCAATAGCGCGGCGGACGCGGGCGCAACCGGTTCGTCGGGTGGCGTATCACAGTTGTTGCAGACCTATGTGGGTGCGAACCAGCAGGTGCTGAGCGGCCAATCGAGTCTTGCGTCGGCGATGGGCATGAGCAGCGCCGCGGGGCAGGCGCAACAGGCGGCGGGATTGTTGAGTGGCGGAACGCCGTCGGTGAGTCAGTTGACGCAGGTGGGCAACACGCAGCAGTCGTTATCGCAGACGTTGACCCAGGCGTTCGCGAGCCGCGCGAGCGGCAGCGCGTCGGCCACGCCGGTGAACAAGCAGGCGTTCACGGACGGCTTGTCGTCGTTGGGAAAAGGTGTGAGCCAGTATTCCAGTTTGCAGTCGGGGCTGGGGAGTATCGGCCAGATGAATCCATCGTCGCTCCTGCAGTCGGGAATGAATCCGCAGACGGCGCAGAGCGCGTCGTATATCGCCCAGTCCGCGCCGGGGCAATTGCAGTCGCTGATGTCGACGCTGAGTTCGGCGGTGCAGTTCGCGTCGAGCCATGGGATCAGCGTGCCGTCTATCGCGACGTCGGCGTTGAAGGGTGGGCAGTAGTGAGGGTGTTCTGAGGCGGGTGCTGCCCAACACAAGGGCGGCGCCAATCGGTCACCACGCGCCACTACGAAAACAGGCAGCGCGCGGCGCCTTTAGCCGGCAACAAAAGACGCTATGATCGTCTCCCGAAGCCATGCTGTAGCGCGAAGCCCATGAGTGCCCAGCGCCCAAATCCATACCGGGACGACACCGATGTCACACACAGTGAATCTGGAAAACTACTTCACCCGCATAGGCTACACAGGGCCTCGCGCGGCAACGTTGGAAGTGCTCCAGGAGATCCACCAGCTGCATCCCCGAGCGATTCCCTTCGAGAACCTGAATCCGCTCACGCGCCGTGCGGTAAAGCTCGATCACGAATCGGTCGAACATAAACTGATCACGCAAAAGCGCGGCGGCTATTGCTTCGAGCAGAACGCACTCTTCGCAAACGTGCTGATGCAGCTAGGCTTCGAGGTCACGCCTTTGCTAGGGCGAGTTCTTTGGGGCCGCGAATCCGCCGAGGTCCCCCCGCGCACGCACATGATCCTGCGTGTCGACATCCATAACGAAGCATGGATCGCCGATGTCGGTTTCGGCAGCGTGACATTGACCGCGCCGCTGCGCCTGGTCGCAGGCACCGCGCAGGCCACGCCCCTTGGCACGTTTCGCCTCGCCGATGCATCGCACGACGCGCTCTGCCTCGAAGTGCAATCCCGCGATGAAAGCTGGGCGCGCGTCTACCGTTTCGATCTGCATCCGGTCGAATGGATCGACTATGAAACGTCGAACTGGTACACCTCGAGCGCGCCGGATTCTATTTTCCTGAGCAATCTGATCGTTTGCCGGGTCCTGGCGGCGTCGCGCCTGACCTTGCTCAACGATCAACTGAACGAACGCGCGGCGGACGGCCACGTGATCAGCGAACGGCAACTGAAAAGCGCGGACGAACTCGCAACCTGTCTACGCGATCAATTCGGTCTGAACACGGGAGACATGGACATTGCGGAAGTATTCGGGCGCGTGCGCTCACCGGCGGTGGCTTCCGCCTGAGGCGAGAGAGTAACGGGCAGCCG
>NZ_JAXDPY010000490.1:0-6071 GCF_034668105.1 Paraburkholderia sp.
TATCAAACACGGGCGCCGCGCGTTGCACCGCGGCTGGGGTTGTCGCCATGTTGCGGCTGGGTGGGCGCCCGGAATGCGATTGCCGCCATGTTTTTGCGGCTGCGTTGCATGCCCGGAAACGCTCACGTCCATCGTGAACCGGTTATGGTTCGTTTATGTGGCTGGTTTATGGATCGATCACGTCGGCGCAAGCGTCGGTCGGCGCGGCGGCGACGTGCCCGACCAGCGGCACGATCTTCAAGCCGGCCGATGCGACCCGGCACGGTGCAGCGGCGAGGCCGCACCCTGTCATGCCGGCACACAGCGCAAGCGTCACGCCGAGCGCGCCGACACAGCCTAACTTCCCACGCCGCGTAGTCTCGCGGGATTCCAGGGCCATGCCTACCTCTACTTCAATGAGCGTCGGTGAATTTCGATGAGTCGGATTGCGCATGGGGCACGTTGCCTTACCTGGTCGAAACCGGCCGCACCGCCGCGGCGGCCTGCTTCGCGCGCGAGCGTGCTTCGTCGATACTCTCGCCGGTGGCGAGCGCCACGCCCATGCGGCGCTTGGCAAAGCTCTCCGGCTTGCCGAACAGACGCAGATCCGCATTCGGCACGGCCAACGCCGCCGCGACGCCTTCGAACGCGATCCCCGCTTCGTCGAGACCGCCGTAAATCACCGCCGACGCGCCCGGCGCCCGCAGCGACGTATCCACCGGCAAACCGAGGATCGCGCGCGCGTGCAGTTCGAACTCCGAGAAGCGTTGCGAGCAGAGCGTGACCAGACCCGTGTCGTGCGGACGCGGACTCACTTCCGAGAACCATACGTCGTCGCCGCGGACAAAAAGTTCCACGCCGAACAGGCCCCTGCCGCCCAAGGCCGCCGTCACCTTGTGCGCCACTTCACGCGAACGTTCGAGGGCGAGCGGGCTCATCGGCTGCGGCTGCCACGATTCGACGTAGTCGCCCGCCACCTGCACGTGGCCGATCGGGTCGCAAAAATAGGTGCTGACTTCGCCGCTCGCCGGATCGATCGCGCGCACGGTGAGCTGGGTAATTTCGTATTCGAAATCGATAAAGCCTTCGACGATCACGCGGCCGTGATTCACGCGCCCGCCGGCCATGGCGTATTGCCAGGCGGTTTCGACGTCGGCGTCGCTCTTCAGCACCGACTGCCCCTTGCCCGACGAGGACATCACCGGCTTCACCACGCACGGATAGCCGACCTTGGCGATGCCCGCGCGCAGCTCCTCGAGCGAATCCGCGAACGCGTACGGCGAAGTGGGCAGGCCGAGCTCTTCAGCGGCCAGACGGCGGATGCCTTCGCGATTCATGGTGAGTTGGGTGGCGCGCGCGGTCGGGATCACTTCGGCGAGGCCGTCGGTTTCGATCGCGGCGAGCGCATCCGTGGCGATCGCTTCGATCTCGGGGACGATCAGATGCGGGCGTTCCTGTTCGACCAGCGCGCGCAACGCGGCGTGATCCGTCATGTCGATCACGTGCGAGCGATGCGCGACCTGATGACCCGGTGCGTTCGGATAACGGTCGACGGCGATCACTTCGACGCCCAGCCGTTGCAGCGCGATGATCACTTCCTTGCCGAGCTCGCCGGCGCCTAGCAGCATGACGCGCGTGGCGGATTCAGAAAGGGGCGTGCCGATCCGTTGGCCGATCTGCATGGGGTCTCCAGATAAAAGTCGGATGAGGGTGGGATTGGGGAGACCACGATGTTAACATGCGCACCCCACTGCGCACCGGTTGCGCCGAGTGCGTTACCCTTACGCCTTCGCCAGTTTGAAGAGGAACGACGCCATGCTCCAAAGCTCCTCCGCGCGAGGTGTTGCGCGCTTCATCCCGTATGCGCGCACGGCCATCGCCGCGTTGAGCGTCGCCGCGCTATGCAGTGCGTGCGCCATGCCAAAGCATCCCGACACGGAAGCGGCGCCGCCCGATCCGTTCAACCCCGCCGCAACCCAGTTGCTCGACGACACCAGCTGGGTACTCAGCGGCTGGAAACAGGCCGACGGTACGGCACGCCAGGTTCCAGCCGCCGATCAGGGCGCGCCGATTACTCTCGTGCTATCCACCGACAAAGGTCAGCGCCACGCCAGCGGCTTTTCGGGCTGCAATCGCTACATGGGTTCGTATGCGCTGAAAGACGGCAAGCTGAGCTTCGGCACCCTGGGCGGCACGCGCATGGCATGCGCGACACCGGGCGGCCAGATCGAAGGCCCGTACCTGAACGCGTTGACGCACATCGACCGTACCGGCGTGCAGATGCGCGCGCCGCAGCAGATGCAATTGGTGCTCGATAACGGCGATACGCTCACGTTCGACCGCAGCGCTAAATGATGGACAGGCGGGTGCGCCTCGACGGTGGACGCGCACCCGCCTGCTGACTCGATGGCCTCCGACCTTCTCGATCTTTCTCGCGGCGGCCCTCTATCTGATTTCAAACGATGCCAGCGCGTAAGTCTCTCGCACGTAAAGCGACTGGAAAATCAGATCGTTTAAATTCCAATAAATAAGCAGTTATTCTTAAGCGCTCTTAGAAATTATTATTAAGAAAGCTCAAATTCGCACATTCCGAAATGCAGTGCCTCGTCATTTTGCCGCATTGCCTTCCTCAAGCACACCACTTACGATATTCACTGCATCCTTACCCGATGCAACCCATGGAGATTTATTTTAACTCGCCCACGCCATTAAAATAATGGGCAGGATTTGTTGCGCATAAATAGGAATTAATCATGCTTACTTGCAAGAAATCATTTTCCAATATACATGGCAACTCCACCGAGGCGATCAACTTCGCTTATCCGCACGCAAAGCCAACCGCTTTTGGTATCCTGGTCGCGGCCACACTTCTCACCGTATGCACGCTACCCGTTCAAGCAGCACTCCCGGCCCCTCCGTCACCTGTTTCAGAGCAGTCAATCCAGAATACCGTTTGGCGCCTTCAGAACTGGACGCGCCCCGACAACAGCATACGTGCTGTACCGCCTGAAGAAATCCCGGCAACGCTCGAATTTGCAAGTGAAAACACCATCATTGGCTACACGGGTTGCAATACGATCTCGGGCAAATATTCTTTCCCGCAAGACAATCTGTCGATACAGACGGCCAGCATGGGGCGCCGGGCCTGTTTCACCTTGCCGGATAGCCGGTTCGAACGGGAATATGCAAGGGCGCTGGGGACCATCGCCCAAAGCCGCATGCTCGCCGGTTCGCCGCGGAGATTACAGATGATTCTCAGCAGCGGCGAGAGGCTGGAATTCTTGCCCCTCCAGCACAATACCGTCGGACAGGCGAATTCCGCACTCCGCGTCACCCAGGAACGAATCCGAAATACCAAGTGGACACTCAAAAGCTGGAAGCCCGCAAACGGCGACATGCGGCCATTGCCCACGGGTGAGAAAGCACTCAGCTTCAATTTTTTTGATCAAGGGAGAGCCGACGGTTACACAGGATGCAACGCCATGCAGGCGAGCTATACGTTCGCCGATGGCAAGCTGTCAATCCAACCGGGCGTTACCACTCTGATGGTATGTGAAGAAACATCCCGGGATCCGCAAGGAAATCGCATCCGGGATAACTCCAGCTATATCCTGGAACGGGACTATCTCAATGCATTGTCGCAAATCAAAACAGCTGATATACAAATAGCATCGAGCACATCACAGCAATTGCGGCTGACTCTCGACAACCGCGACACGCTGGAGTTCGAGCGCAGTCCTGGGTGGATGACCGAGGCCTTTAACTGATCGCTGTAGCCGCCACTCGGCGCACTCTATGGCGGACGCAGCGTTAGCCATACCATGCCGACGATGACTACTGCGTAGATCGGTCGCCGGCCGGGGCGGAATTTTTTACGGCAGCCCTTAAAGCATTTTGCCCTGCCCGTTTCAGTTTAGAATCGCTGGCTTGCGCTTAAACGCGTCCGTCATTCGTTGATGTCCAGTATGCACACGGTAGTTTTCGGCTGGTTCGGCGGGTCAGCCGTCTGGTTCGTTCCTCTTTTGTGGCGCCTCGTGAAGTCGGTGCTGCCAGGCGGCGCAGGTTTGCGCGGCCCCGGCACGATCCGCCTTTGGCTCGGCTTCGTCTGCGTGATGGTGGCGAGCTGCACGCTGGAGGGGTCGCTGATCGGCGGGGCCGGCGTGAATGGTTTTGGCCATGCGCTGGCAGCGGGCTTCGGTCATCTGCTTGGACATATCGGCACGCCGCTCGCGGCGCTCGCCCTGCTCCTGATCAGCCTGCCCTGGCTGATCGACTTCCGCTGGCGCGACGTCGCCGGGTGGGCCGATGGCGCATTCGGCCTCGGCCTGTCACGCGGTCTCGCCAAACGCGACGAGGAAGCGCGCCGCCATCGCAGCGTCGATGACGGTTTGCCGTCGCATGTTTCGCCGTCCACTAATACGATGGCGCCGAAAAGCAATGGACGTTATGCGCGTCCGACTGTCTGGCGGCCGCCGGCGCGGGGGCGTGGTGCAGCAGCGGCTGGGGGTGCGGCGGCAGCAGCAGCGAAGGACGCAGCGGCGCGTGGTGCCGGAGCGAGCTGGCGCACTGGCGCAGTGAAGACGCGCGGTCAGGCAGCGCAAGCGGCGCAAGCGGAGCCGGTGCTGCGTATGTCAGCGGGGGCGCCGCGGCAAGCGCCGATACAAACACCGACATCAATGCACGCGCCGACGCAGGGCCGCTCGCTGAACACGGACAGGGCAGCGTGGATGCCGGCTGAGCCGGTTGCGCCGAGCGGTTGGTTGCGTGAGCCGGCAACGGCGCCGCGCACGGGCTCGTCGACAGCCGGTTCGGCGGCGGGACCGGGTACGGCCGCGACTCCCGCTCGTGATGGCGGAGCGCAAGTTGGCCGGCGCCCGGCGGGTCACCCATGGCCGGGAGAACCCGCGGCCACCGGCTCAGGCATGGCAGGTGTCGCCGGTCTCGCGGGTGCGGGTGCGGGTGCGGGTGCGGCGGCACATACGCCACAAGCGCTGCCCGCCGCGACGGCAACGCGGATGATGTCAGGTTCGGCAGCCGGTTCAGCAACGCGCGCCACGATCGGCGCAGGCCGCCCGTCGACAATTCAGGGTTCGGCAGCCAGTGGCGTCCCTTCGGGAAATCGCGCCCGGGCGGCTCAGCAGCCGTTTTCACCTGGTTCGCGTGCTAGCACCAACGTCGCGTCGGCGCAAGCAACGCGGCGCCCGGCTTCGTCCAGCGCCTCGGCGCCGAGCTACACACGACCGATGGCCACGGCGCAGAAGGTCGCACCGCCCGCCAGCGTCCAGGAGACGCTTCGCAGCATCGCGGAAAACGCCGCGCGCTGGACCGACATCGCGGGCGTCAGCCTCGCGCGCAGCAGCGGCGCGGAAAACGCCATAGTCACGACGACTCCCGTGAGCACCGAGCCGCAGGTCGAGGCTGGGCAATCGGGCGTGGCTTCGTCGTTGCCAAGTGACGGTGAACAGGCCGGGGTGCCGGGCGCGAGCGGGCCTTCGCAGGATAAAGCTGAAGCCGCACCGATCCCTATGCCAACGCAGCCGTTAGTCGAATCGCGGTCGTTTGCGGGGGCGCAATCGCCGGTCCAACTGCCACCAAGGGACGACACGCAGTCGCGGGTTGAAACGACACGGTCGAACGCTGCTGCCGCGGCACCGGTCGAGGAAGACGCCGACACTGTCGTGCAATGGCCGATTGAGCCGCCCATCATCCGGACACCGTTGGTCGCGACAGTGGTGTCCACGTCGGCATCTGCATTGACAGTAGGAGAAGCATTGGCGCCGGCGGAAAACTTGGCATCGGCACAAGCGGAGGCCTCCCTGCCAGCAGAGGCATCGCCACAAGCACAGGCACCCGCTCACGCTGATGTACCAATACCAGCCCCGACGTCCGCATCCGCGCCACCGGTGGCAGCACCAGCATCAGTGGTAGTGGCGGCACCAGCACTAGCACCAACGGCACAGCAACCAGCGCCGGTGCCGACTGCCACGCCGTTTCAAATCTTCGCGGCCCAGTTGCAGGAAAGCCGCACAGCAACAGACGTGTCACCGTTCATCGAAGAGGAACCGACGCAATCAAAGGCCGATACCGACCGC
>NZ_JAXDPY010000491.1:0-18129 GCF_034668105.1 Paraburkholderia sp.
ATGTTTGCATACGTACTTGAAAAGCTGAGCACCTGGTTTGAAACTGCAGAACGCAGCCGTCGTGAAGCCTATCTCGCATCGTCGTCGGATATCGTTCAGCTCGAACAACGCATCCGCTCGCTCGAAACCAACGGCTATTCGCTGTAAGTTTCAATCGCATTGAGTTTGACCCGGCAGCGTTCGTGCGCGGCCATCGCGGTAAAGTGTTGAGCCCCGTATAGACGGGGCTTTGTCACATCTGGAGCCCGAAAATTTCACGGCAAGTGGCGCGCTGACGCTACTCATGGCCAATAACGACTAGCCTGACGGTCAGCACCGCGGTAAGGTAAAGCGTTTTCTGCGCAATCCGGCATTTTCAAACCTAACCGGTCCGCCTAATGCTTCCTGTCCGTTTGCTCAAAACCGTCGTGGTCATGGCCGTCGCGGCCTCGCTGACAACGGTTTTCGCCGTACCCGCGACTTTCGCCGCGTCCAGCAACAACGCCCGCAAGCCCGTGATACTCGACTCGCAGGGCGGGATAAGCGACGGTCAGAGCGGCACCGTGCTGCAAACCGCGCCGCTTTCGCGTCAGCCGATCGTAGAAGCGCAGCCCATCGCGACGCCTGCGGAGTTGTCGCCCAATTCGTCGATACCGGTTGTTGTCGCGCCCTACATCCCGGTGCCTGCCGGCGGTGGCACGCCGTATCCACAACCCCGGCCACAACCTCGTCCGGCGCCGCACACGCAATAAGCGTCTTTCGCGCGCGGCTACCCAGTTGTTTCTTTTCCGTCTGTTGAAGTCTCGGGCGGCGCCCCCGCTGCCGTGCCGCCGCATGTGCACGCAAGCCTGCGGCTAATACGCGAGACTCCACGCGGCATTCGGGTTTCGGCGCATGGCGCGCAAGAAACCGTGCGACGACAATCGTTGCGCGCGCTCTCTCGCCCGCGATGTTGGCCATGCACGATGCGTCGCGCCATCGCATCGAATGAAAATAGAACAAGGAGACATTCAATGCCTACTCAATGGATGCGGCATGCCGCCGGTACCTGCGCGACATTGATCGTGCTGCTCGCAGCCACCGCGCTGCCCGGCGTCGCGATCGCCAGGGATACACCGGAAAAGCCCACGCTGACCATCGCTGTCGGCGGTTTGCCGGGCCTCTACTATTTGCCGGTACTCGCCGCCCAGCAGTTGGGCTACTTCAAGGACGAAGGGCTCGACGTCACGCTAGAAGATTTTGCGGGCGGGTCCAAGGCGCTGGAAGCGGTCGTAGGTGGCAGCGCCGACGTGGGAGCAGGCGCATTCGAGCACACGCTGTTCATGCAGGCAAAGGGGCAACACTACCGCGCGTTCGCGCTGATGGGCCGCGCGCCGCAGATCGTCGTCGCCGTGTTGAAGTCGAAGGCGGATCAGATCAAGACATTGGCGGACTTCAAGGGGGCGAAAGTCGGCGTGAGCGCGCCGGGTTCGTCGACGGATCTGGTGCTCACCGTGGCGTTGCGCAAGGCCGGCGTGCAACGCAACGAGATTTCGGCGATCGGCGTGGGCAGCGGTGCCACGGTACTCGCCGCGGTGAGCGGGGGACAGCTCGACGCGTTGTCGAATGTCGATCCGATGATGACCAAGCTGACGCGCAGCGGCGCGATCAAAGTGCTGGTCGATACACGTACCGTGAAGGGCACGCAGGAGATATTCGGCGGCACGATGCCGGCGGCGACGCTTTATGCATCGGAGACTTTCATCCAGAAGTATCCGAAGACGACGCAGGCGCTCGCCAATGCGATCGTGCGCGCGGACCGCTGGTTGCAAACCGCGAGCGATGCTGACTTGCTGAAGATGGTGCCGCCGGCCTATTTGCTCAACGATTCGGCACTCTATGTGGAGTCGTTCCACAACGTGCGCGACGCGTATTCACCCGATGGCTTGATGCCCGCGGATGGTCCGGCCACCTCATTGCGCGCGTTGGCGTCGTTCGATAATCGGCTCGATCCGAAGAAAATCGATCTGAACGCGACTTATACCAACGACTTCGCTCGTAAAGCTGCAGAGCAACTCAAGTAAGTGGTCTCGTGGCGGGTAACTTACGCGGCCGTGCGGATGTCCGTCAGCGGATCGAGCTCGTCCAGCAGGCTGTTACGGCGAGCAATTAGCGGCTGCGTCCGGCTACGGCGGCACCCCGAGTGGTAAGGCGCGCGTGATATGAGCGCGCCTTGACCGCCCCGCTACAAGTTCGCGTGGAGCCCGCAACCGCGTTCAATCGCCGCGATATTCGACCTTGAACTGCGCGGCCTTGTCCTGGCCGAGCGCCTGGACCAGCCAGGGCATCTGGTCTTTCAGCGTTTTCGCCAGCGTATAAGGCGGATTCAGGATGAACATGCCGCTGCCGAACAAGCCGAAGCCGTCGGCCGGCGGATTGCTGACGGTCAGGCTCACATGCAGCCAGTTGCGCTCCTGCAGCTTTTTCAACTGATCGGGGAAGCGCTGCGATTCAAGGCGTCTTACCTGCGGATACCAGACCGCGTAGGTGCCAGTCGGAAAGCGCTTCAGACTTTCTTCGACGCAGCGCAGTGTGCGCGTGTAGTCGCGCTTGTCTTCATACGACGGATCGAGCAGCACCAGCGCGCGGCGCGGCGCCGGCGGCAGCAATGCGAGGATGCCGTCGAAGCCGTCGCCCGCATAAAGCATTGCGCGGCGGCCTGCGTCGCGGAAGTTATGGCGTAGCACGTCGATTTCAGTGGTGTGCAGTTCGAACAGGCGCATGCGGTCCTGCTCGCGCATCTGCCGCCACGCGATATACGGCGAACCCGGGTAGAAGCGCAACTGGCCGTCCGGATTCAGCGCGCTCACTTCGTCGACGTAATCCGCGAAGATCGGCGGCAGGTCGTTACGCCCCCATAGCTTGGCGATGCCGGTCTGGAACTCGCCGGTTTTGGTCGCGTAGCCTTCCTTCAGCGAATAGACGCCGGCGCCCGCGTGCGTGTCGATATACCAGTAGGCTTTGTCCTTCTGGCCGAGGTAGCGCAGTAGCTGCAACACGACGGCGTGTTTCAGAACGTCGGCGTGATTGCCTGCATGAAAGGCGTGGCGATAGCTGAGCATGATGAGGAGACGCTGAAAGAGGGCGTGCCGGTCCAGGGCGGATTCGGCGATGCGAGTGCAATGCAGCAGCACAACTGAAGAAGTGCGGCGCGGTCGCGTATTGTACGCGACCGCGCGTTGCCTTCCGTAGCGCGTTGCGCGGGACACGGCCCGGATGATGCGCGGGCCATGCGCCTTCGTCCGGCGAGCGGCCGCTCAGTCGTGGGCGTCGCCGATGATTTCCTCGATCCGTTGCTTGATCTCCGGCGTGATCTGCTCGGCCACATCGGCGGACTTCATGTTCTCAGCGATCTGTTCGACGCGCGACGCGCCGGTGATGACCGTGCTCACATGCGGATTCTTCAGAATCCACCCAATCGCCAACTGGCCGACCGTGCAGCCTAGCTCGTCGGCCACTTCGCCCAGCTTGCCGACCACATTGTTCTTGCCGGCATCGGTGACCTGTTTGCGCAGCCACTCGTAGCCTTGCAGTTGCGCGCGGCTATCGGCAGGTACGCCGTCGCGGTACTTGCCCGTCAGCAGGCCGGAGGCGAGCGGACTCCATGTGGTCAGCCCAAGGCCGATATCCTCATAAAGCCGCTTGTATTCCTGCTCGACCCGATTGCGGTGAAACAGGTTGTACTGCGGCTGCTCCATGACCGGCTTGTGCAGGTGATGCCGCTCCGCGATATCGTAAGCCGCGCGGATTTCATCGGCGCTCCATTCAGACGTGCCCCAGTACAGCGCCTTGCCGCGAGTGATCATGTCGCTCATGGCCCAGACGGTTTCCTCGACCGGCGTGTTCGGGTCAGGACGATGACAGAACACCAGATCGACATAATCGAGCTGCAGGCGTTTTAGCGACGTGTCGATCGCGTTAAGCAAATATTTGCGGTTCAGCGTGTGGTACTGGTTCGGCGCTTCGTTGAGCCCCCAGAAAAATTTCGTCGATACCACATAGCTCACGCGCGGCCACGCCAGTTCCTTGAGCGCCTGACCCATGATCTCTTCGGATTGGCCGGCGGCGTACACCTCCGCGTTGTCGAAGAAGTTGACCCCCGCATCGCGCGCGGCCGCGAGGGACTCGCGCGCCGCACGATGATCCACCTGGTTGCCGTAGGTGACCCATGAGCCGATGGACAGTTCGCTGACTTGCAGGCCGGAACGGCCCAGACGTCGATAATTCATGCATTCCTCCTTGGTAGTGATGCCGCTGGAATCTCGCTGAAAACGCCTAGTTTAAAGAGATAAGGCTCGATGTGCGGTTTACGGATGCAGTTCGCACGGTTCATGCACAATAGCAGCGTTGGCCGCAGTGCAGCATTCGGCCAAACGGCCTATGCCGTTTGGCGGACTTCACGCCGCCTGCGGCCCGTGGTCTCATTGCTCATCAACTGCATGGAGGTTCTGGATGTCGTCACTGAACACGAATCTGAATGGCAAGGTCGCGGTGGTTACCGGCGCGGCGAGCGGCATCGGCAAGCAGATTGCGCTCACGCTGTCCGCCGCGGGTGCCGCGGTCGCGATCGCCGACCTGAACCAGGACGGCGCGAACGCCGTCGCTGAAGAAATCAAAAAGGGTGGCGGAAAGGCCATCGGCGTGGCGATGGACGTCACGAACGAAGACGCCGTCAACCAGGGCATCGAGAAAGTCGCGGCCGAGTTCGGCTCGATCGACATTCTGATTTCCAACGCCGGCATTCAGATCGTCAATCCGATCGAGAACTACTCGTTTTCCGACTGGAAGAAGATGCAGGCAATCCACGTGGACGGCGCCTTCCTCACCACCAAGGCCGCGCTCAAGCACATGTACAAGGACGATCGCGGCGGCATCGTGATCTACATGGGCTCGGTCCATTCGCACGAAGCATCCCCGCTGAAATCCGCCTATGTAACGGCCAAGCATGCACTGCTGGGGCTTTCGCGTGTACTGGCCAAGGAAGGCGCGAAACACAATGTGCGCTCGCATGTGGTGTGTCCCGGTTTCGTGCGTACGCCGCTTGTCGACAAGCAGATTCCCGAGCAAGCCAAAGAGCTTGGCATCAGCGAAGAAGACGTCGTTAAGCGCGTGATGCTGGGTGGCACGGTCGACGGCATTTTCACCACGGTGGAAGACGTCGCGCAAACAGTGCTGTTCCTGTCCACGTTCCCGACGGCGGCGCTGACTGGCCAGTCCTTTATTGTGAGCCACGGCTGGTATATGCAATAAGGAGGCGCCCATGGCGCAGCGCAATCTCAAGCAGGCGCGCGCTGGCGCGCTCGGCGGTGGGGAAGGCGAGGGTGCCGGTCCGGCTCCCGCCGCGCATCCCGGCCGGCATCTCCATTTGCCTAACTACGAAACCGTCGCGTTGATGCTGCAAGGCGGCGGCGCCCTGGGTGCTTATCAGGCCGGCGTCTTTCAGGGACTGTATGAAGCCGGAATCGAGCCGAACTGGCTTGCCGGCATTTCGATCGGCGCGCTCAACACAGCCGTCATTGCTGGGAATCCGCCCGAAAAACGCGTCGAGCGGCTGCTGCAATTCTGGGAAACGATTTGCCAACCGGCGTTCGGGCCGCCGTTGCCGGCGTTTATCGAGCACGCACTATTCAATTCCAGCGACGCCATTCGCAAGGCCTTCACGGCCACCCAGGCAATAGGCGCGATCGTGGAAGGGCAAAAGGGCTTTTTCGTGCCGCGTTTCCCGCCGCCGTTGCCCACCGTTTCCGGGCCGCCGCAGTTGGCGAGCTACTACGACACCACGCCGCTGAAAGCGACCCTCGAAGCTTTATGTGATTTCGACCGGATCAATTCCGGTGAGATGCGTGTGTCGGTGGGTGCGGTGAATTGCGGTACCGGCAATTTTGCGTACTTCGATAACACGCATACGAAACTGAAGCCGGAGCATTTCATGGCATCAGGTGCGTTGCCGCCGGGTTTCGCGGCGGTTGAAATCGACGGCCAGTACTATTGGGACGGCGGCTTGATGTCGAACACGCCGCTCTACGAGGTGATTCAGTCCACGCCGCGTCGCGACACGCTCGCGTTCCAGGTCGATCTATGGAGCGCGATCGGGCCGGTGCCGGACAACATCACTGATGTTCAAGGGCGCATGAAAGACATTCAGTACTCGAGCCGCACGCGTCTCGTGACCGATATGCTGCAACGTTCGCAGCGTTTCCGGCATGTGCTGCGCGAGGTGCTCGATCGCGTGCCGTCTGACCAGCGCGACGATCCGTGGTGCAAGCTGGCGGATGATCTGTCGTGTTCGAAGCGCTACAACGTGATCCATCTCATCTACCGGCACAAAGAGTACGAAGGACACTACAAGGACTTCCAGTTCGGTCTGTCCACGATGCGTGAGCACTGGCAGAGTGGTCTGGAAGATATTCGTCACTCGCTTGCTCAACCCGATTGGCTGGCCATGCCCGACAACGACGCGGGGTTTGTCACGCATGATATTCATCGGGATGCGCGCTAAAGCGGTCGCAGCGCGTGCGGTGCGATCGCAGTAGTGTTGCGGTAGCAGCCAATAAAAAACGGCGCCCGAAATGGGCGCCGTTTCTACAAGCCGTTCAGTCAGCCTAAGTAACACGAGCAGCCCAAGACGAGCAGCCCAAGCGGCGTCAGTAAAGTAAAGCAAAGCGCGCGCAATAGTCGCTCGCGCTCTGAATGCCTTACTTCAGCACGTGAGCGATGGCGCTAGCCACGCCGTCGAGGTTGCGCGTATTCAGCGCAGCCACGCAGATGCGGCCCGTGCTCACAGCGTAGATGCCGAACTCTTCACGCAGACGGTCCACTTGCGGCGCGGTCAGACCCGAGTACGAGAACATGCCGCGTTGCGCGTTCACGAAGCTGAAATCGCGATCCACGCCGCTTGCCTTAAGACGTTCGACCAGGCCGTTACGCATGGCGCGAATGCGGTCGCGCATTTCGCCGAGTTCCGTTTCCCACGTGGCGCGCAGTTCCGCCGACGCGAGCACCGCTGCGACCACCGAGCCACCGTGCGTAGGCGGGTTCGAATAGTTGGTGCGGATCACGCGCTTCAGTTGCGACAGCACGCGAGCCGATTCTTCCTTGCTTGCCGTGATGATCGACAGTGCGCCGACGCGCTCGCCGTACAGCGAAAACGACTTCGAGAAAGACGACGACACGAACACGTTCAGTCCGGAAGCCGCGAACAGACGGACTGCTGCAGCGTCGGAATCGATGTTGTCGCCGAAACCTTGATACGCGATGTCGAGGAACGGCACCAGATTGCGCGCCTTGACGACTTCGACGATCTGCTTCCATTGGTCGACGTTCAGGTCCACGCCGGTCGGGTTGTGGCAGCACGCGTGCAGCACGACAACCGTGCCGGCGGCATAGCTGTTCAGCGCGTTCAGCATGCCTTCGAAATTCACGCCGTGCGTGTGCGCGTCATAGTACGGGTAGGACACCACTTCGAAGCCGGCGCCTTCGAACAGCGCGCGGTGGTTTTCCCAGCTCGGATCGCTGATCGCGACCTTGGCCGAAGGGTTCAGGCGCTTCAGGAAGTCGGCGCCGATTTTCAGCGCGCCCGTGCCGCCCAGTGCTTGCGCCGTCACAACGCGGCCTGCGGCGATCAGCGGCGAGTCATTGCCGAGCAGCAGCTTTTGCACGGCGGCGTCGTAGGCAGCGATGCCTTCGATCGGCAGATAGCCACGCGGCAGCGCGGCTTCGACACGTGCCTTTTCCGCGTCGCGCACGGCGCGCAGCAGCGGAATCTTGCCTTCTTCATTGAAGTACACACCAACGCCAAGGTTGACCTTGGTAGCGCGCGCATCGGCGTTGAAGGCTTCGTTCAGGCCCAGAATCGGGTCGCGGGGAGCAAGTTCGACGGCGGAGAACAGAGACATGATGGGTAGCAGCGGTAGTGAGAAGAGGGCGGCTTCGAACGCGGGCGGCCCGGCCAAAGGTGTCTGACAGACGATTCAGACGGAAGGCGGGCGTCGGCGAGCGAGCGCAACTTGCCATTGTAGCGAATCCGCGGGCATTTTTCGGACGACAACGTCTGTTGGACTGAATTTTTTGCTTGAAAAACAGGCACTCAGGCGTCATGTGGTCGTAGTGGACCGGCCCGGGACGGCCGCAAGCGAGCCGCCAGGCAAGCACCGCAGCGAGCCAGCAAAACGGAGCCGCAAGCATCCCGCCGCCGCCTCAACCCCCTACGCAGACCCGCTCGGCTCGGGTTCCCGCAACCCGTTAGAATGGTTCTTTGCCCAAGGCCCGGTGCCGCTCCCCATGTCCGAACAACATCTGACTGAAGCCGACGAGACGCTCGACGAATCCAAATTCGTCACGTTCGAAGGCTCGCCCTTCCAGCTTTACCAGCCGTATCCGCCCGCCGGCGACCAGCCGACGGCGATCGACACGCTCGTCGAAGGCGTGGAGGACGGCTTGTCGTTCCAGACGCTGCTCGGTGTGACCGGCTCCGGAAAAACGTTCACGATGGCCAATACCATCGCGCGGCTCGGCCGGCCGGCCATGGTGTTCGCGCCGAACAAGACGCTCGCCGCGCAGCTCTATTCCGAGTTCCGCGAGTTCTTTCCGCGCAATGCGGTGGAGTACTTCGTTTCGTACTACGACTACTACCAGCCGGAAGCGTACGTGCCGCAGCGCGATCTGTTCATCGAGAAAGATTCGTCGATCAACGAGCACATCGAGCAGATGCGGCTGTCGGCCACCAAGAGCCTGATGGAGCGGCGCGACGTGATCATCGTCGGCACGGTGTCGGCGATTTACGGTATCGGTAACCCGTCCGAATATCACAAGATGATTCTGACGCTGCGTACCGGCGACAAGCTCGGCCAGCGCGACATCATCGCCCGCCTGATCGCGATGCAGTACAACCGCAATGAAGCCGACTTCCAGCGCGGCTCGTTCCGCGTGCGCGGCGACACGATCGATATTTTCCCGGCCGAGCACGCCGAAATGGCGGTGCGCATCGAGTTGTTCGACGACGAGGTCGAGACGCTGCAACTGTTCGATCCGCTCACCGGCCGCGTGCGGCAGAAGATTTCCCGCTTTACCGTGTACCCGTCGTCGCACTATGTGACGCCGCGCGATACCGTGGTGCGCGCGGTCGAAACGATCAAGACCGAACTGCGCGACCGGCTCGAATTCTTCTATAGCAGCGGCAAACTCGTCGAAGCGCAGCGGCTCGAGCAGCGCACCCGCTTCGATCTGGAGATGTTGCAGGAGCTGGGCTTCTGCAAGGGCATCGAGAACTACTCCCGGCACTTCTCGGGCGCGGCCCCCGGCGAGCCGCCGCCCACGCTGGTCGACTATCTGCCCTCCGATGCGCTGATGCTGCTCGACGAATCGCACGTGCTGATCGGTCAGTTGAACGGCATGTACAACGGCGACCGGGCACGTAAAGAGAATCTGGTGGACTACGGTTTTCGCCTGCCGTCGGCGCTCGATAATCGCCCGCTCAAGTTCAACGAGTTCGAGCGCAAGATGCGTCAGGTCGTGTTCGTGTCGGCTACGCCTGCCGATTACGAGCAGAAAACGGCCGGGCAGGTGGCCGAACAGCTGGTGCGTCCTACCGGCCTCGTCGATCCGGAAATCGAGGTGCGCCCGGCGCGCACCCAGGTCGACGATGTGCTCGCGGAAATCAACGAACGCGTCAAGGTCGGCGACCGAGTGCTGGTCACGGTGCTGACCAAGCGGATGGCCGAGCAACTGACCGAGTTTCTGGCCGACCACGGCGTCAAGGTGCGTTACCTGCACAGCGACATCGATACCGTGGAACGGGTCGAAATCATTCGCGATTTGCGACTGGGCACATTCGATGTGCTGGTCGGGATCAACTTGCTGCGCGAAGGGCTGGATATTCCGGAAGTCTCGCTGGTGGCGATCCTCGACGCGGACAAGGAAGGTTTCCTGCGCGCCGAGCGCTCGCTGATCCAGACCATCGGCCGGGCCGCGCGGAACGTGAACGGCAAGGCGATTCTGTATGCGGATCGGGTGACCGACTCGATGCGCCGCGCGATCGACGAAACCGAGCGGCGGCGCGCCAAGCAGATCGCTTTCAACCTCGAAAACGGCATTACGCCGCGCGGCGTGGTCAAGCGGATTCGCGACATCATTGACGGGGTGTACAACGTCGACGACGCCCGCGCCGAGCTGAAGGAACAGCAAACTCGCGCTAAATTCGAGGACATGTCCGAGAAGCAGCTCGCCAAGGAACTCAAGCGTCTCGAAAAGCAGATGATGGAGCACGCCAAGAATCTCGAGTTCGAAAAAGCCGCGCAGACTCGCGACCAGCTGGCGTTGCTGCGTCAGCGCGTGTTCGGCGCGAACGTCGGCGATCACGTGCCTGGCGTCTAAAGAAGCGCGCTTCCGTTCTGGGCGCGGCAACGTGCCGTGCCCAGTCTCATCAAGCCTGGCAACCTGCCAGGCGTTCCGCCGACCCCCGATTCCTTAAGACGGCCTTAAGACCCTGCAGCCGTAGGGCTTAGCCGCCCGCCAGATTTGTCCTCCCTGACGAACGATGATAAACTCGACCAATATTGAGAATGGTTCGCATTAACGTTCGCATATGCGATTTGCTTACGGTCACCGCCTTTTTGCGGGCTGCGCCGTTGCACCAACGCATGCGCAACGCACTGTTCCAATCGGTTCGATTCCAGTCAGATAAAAAAACAAGGAGTTTCAATGCGGATTTCTTCATTTGTGCGTGGCGGCGCCGCAGCGGTGGCCGCGGTGGCGGCCTTCTCGGCAACGGCTGCGGAATACCCGATCGGCCAGCATAGGATCCAGGGCGGCATGGAAATCGGCGCGGTCTATCTGCAGCCCATCACCATGGAACCGGAAGGCATGATGCGCAAGGCGTCGGATTCCGACGTTCACCTCGAGGCAGACATCCACGCAGTCAAGAACAACCCGACGGGTTTCGCCGAAGGTGACTGGATGCCGTATCTGCAGGTGCGTTATGAACTGACGAAAGCGGGTTCGAATCAGACCCAGAAGGGCGACATGATGGCGATGGTCGCCAACGACGGTCCGCACTATGGCGACAACGTCAAGCTGCAAGGTCCGGGCAAGTATCACCTGAAGCTCATCGTCGAACCGCCGATGCAAACCGGGCATATGGCTTTCGGCCGCCACGTCGACAAGGAAACCGGCGTGGGTCCATGGTTCAAGCCGATTACGCTCGAATACGACTTCACGTTCGCGGGTATCGGCAAGAAGGGCGGCTACTGATCCGGCCAATATCGCCGCGGACCCAGATCATCACGGCTCGCCCCGCATCGCTGTGTGGCCGCGTGTCAGCGGGTGAATGAATGCAGCAGCCGGCGGGCGGGTCATGAAAACCGCGCGCCGCGTTTTCCGGAATGCCTAATGAGAATTAACCGAAAGATCGCGATGTTCGCCGTGACCGCTTTGCTGGCGGGCGCCGCGCACGCAGCGGATCTGCCGACCTTCAAGCTGGAAATGAACGACGGCAAGCTGAATCCGGCTCGTATCGAAGTGCCGGCGGGGCAGCGCATCAAAATCGAAATCCACAACACCGGCAAAGGCGCCGCCGAATTCGAAAGCGTGCAATTGCGCAAAGAAAAGGTGTTGGCGCCAGGCGGCGAATCGTTCGTCGTGATCGCGCCGCAGCAGCCGGGCGAGTACAAGTTCTTCGACGATTTCCATCAGCAGGCGCAGGGCGTGATCGTCGTGAAATAGTGGCTTGGGAGGCGAGCGCGGGCCTTGGGCGGTCGGGTCACACGTTCGCCACAGCAGTAGAAGGTAGAAGGGAGAGCTTGGATGGGTCAGATTCTATTCATTGTGTGGCGGGAAAGTGTCGAGGCCTTGCTGGTCGTCGGCATCCTGTACGCGTGGCTGAAAAATGGCGACGACGATGCGCGCCGCGGTTTGCCGTACCTGTGGGGCGGCGTGGCCGCCGGTGTGATCGCGGCGATCGCGCTGGGCGCGGCGCTGGTCGGTGTCACCGACGTGCTCTCCGGTGACGCACAGGATTATTTCCAGACCGCGATGGTGCTGGTCGCGTGCGTGCTGATCGTGCAGATGGTGCTGTGGATGAAGCAGCACGGCCGCACGCTCAAGCGCGATATGGAACAGTCGCTGCAAAAGAGCAAACGCGATTCGAACTGGTGGGGCGTCGCGTTGCTGGTCGCACTGGCGATCGCGCGTGAGGGCAGCGAAACGGTGATCTTCCTGTACGGCCTCGGTTTCGGCCAATCGGGTCATGTGGCTGGCAGCCAGATGCTCGCGGTCGTGATCGGCCTCGGTCTCGCGTTCCTGACGTTCTACATTTTGCAGCTAGGCGGCAAGCTCTTCTCGTGGCGGCTCTTCTTTCGCGTCACGGAAATCATGTTGCTGTTTCTCGGTGCGGGTCTGTTCCAGACCGGCGTGGACAAGCTGATCGACAAGGAAATCCTGCCGACGGTCATCGACCAGGTGTGGAATTCGTCGGCGATCCTCGATGACTCGAGCACGTTCGGTTCGCTGGTCGCGACGCTCACGGGTTATCGCGCTCACCCGGCGCTGATGAATCTGCTCGCCTACGCCGTGTACTGGGCGGTGGTCTATCTGCTGCTGCGCCGCGCGAATCGCAAGCCGGCGCGGCAGGCCGCGGGGCGCGCGGCATGAGCACCCTGATGACCCGCCCAGGGCGCCTCGCCGCGGCCGGTCAGTGGATGCAGCGCCACGGCACAGCGATCCGCGGCATTCAGTGGGTTGTCGTGGCGGCGTACGCGTTCCTGATTCTCGTGCCGGCGGTAATGCCCCTGCCGGACGACACCGCGCATCTGTGGAATAACCTGACGCTCGCCGCGCAGTTCGTGTTCTGGGGCATCTGGTGGCCGTTCGTGCTGCTGTCGATGGTGATGCTCGGCCGCGTCTGGTGTGGCGTGCTGTGTCCTGAGGGCGCGCTCGCCGAATTCGCCAGCAAATACGGCCGCGGCTGGGCGATTCCGCGCTGGATGCGCTGGGGCGGCTGGCCGTTCGTCGCCTTCGGTATCACCACCATCTACGGCCAGATGGTTAGCGTCTACCAGTATCCGAAGGCAGTGTTGCTGGTGCTCGGCGGCTCGACCTTTGCGGCGATGATCATCGGCTTGCTGTACGGACGCGAGAAGCGTGTCTGGTGCAAGTATCTGTGCCCCGTCAACGGGGTTTTTTCGCTACTCGCGCGTCTCGCGCCGTTCCATTACAAGGTCGACGAAGACGCGTGGCGACGTTCGTACAGGAACGGTGAACACGGGCATCGCGTGATTCCGATCAATTGCGCGCCGCTGGTGCCGCTGCGCAATATGAAGGGCGCGTCGGACTGTCATATGTGCGGCCGCTGCAGCGGACATCGCGACGCGATTGCGCTGACGTGGCGTGCGCCGTCGTCGGAAGTCGTGCAGCTCGGCGACAAGCAGGCCAACCCGTGGGATACCGCGTTGATCCTGTACGGCCTGCTCGGCATCGCGATCGGCGCGTTCCACTGGACCGCTTCGCGCTGGTTTGTCGACTTGAAGATGTTTTTCGCGACATGGCTGGTCGATCACGACATCACATGGCCGCTCGACACCAACGCACCGTGGTTTCTGTTCACGCATTACCCGGAGCAGAACGATGTGTTCTCGTGGCTCGACGGCACGATGGTGATCGGCTATATCCTCGCCACGGCGCTGGTGTATGGCACGGTCCTGCTGGTGTTGCTGACGGGCGCGACGCGCATGCTGGGGCGTTTCAGCGCCGTACGTCTGCATCATTTGACGCAAGGCTTGATTCCGATTGCCGGTGCAGGCGTGTTTCTCGGTTTGTCGGCGACCACGCTGTCGTTGCTGCGCGCGGAACATGTGTCCCTGTGGTGGGCGTCGGACATGCGTATCGCGATTCTGGCGATTGCCAACCTGTGGAGCGCGTGGCTCGCCTGGCTCGTTACGCGCCGCTATAGCGAGCGCTTCGTTCAACGCGGCCTCGCGATGGTGTGGTTTGTCGCGGCGCTGGGTGTGGTCGACAGCGCCTGGTGGCTGATGTTCTGGGGCTGGGCTTCGAAGTAAGTCTGAGCGCTGCGGCGCGCTCCAGGAACCAGGGGGCCGCGCCCGTACCAAGCAAAAAGCCGTGGAGATGCCAGCATGCCACGGCTTTTCAATTTCTGAATCCGCGACACACGTCGTTTCGTGCATCCGCGTTGGGTGAGAACCAAAAAAGCGGCCTGGCTGGCTGCGACGGCTGGCTTGGTGTCTGCACGAAGGGGTCTAGTTCTCACGTGCAAGCCGTCGTGGCTGGCTAATGCCCAACACCTCTCGAGGAGGTGGTCCCCACAATACCCGGTACTGACTGCGATTCGTTGCCGCCCGTTACTTCGTCAAAATCAGCTTGCCTAAGCGCGTGGCACGCAGCTGGTAGGTTTCGCCGTTATGCACGATGCTCACGTGGCTATGTCCTTGCAGCAGGCTGTCGCTGCGAACGACCCGATCCGACGTGTCACCCGAACCGTTGGCGCGATCCGCTGCGGGTTTCGCGACGGTTGCCGTGGCCGTCGATGCCTTCGGACGGCTGGTCAGCGCGGCCGCCGGGCGGCGCAGGCTGAGTGTGGAAGAGCGCGTGAGATCGGTCATTCGTTTTAGCTGTTGGTCGATTCGATGGGTTAATTCTAAATGATAACTATTCCTATTTACAAGAAAGAGAAATTCATCGGATTCGACTTTCGATAGCTGAATGACAGCGGAGAGAAACGAGAAGGAAAGGCAGGCCATCTTCCATGAGGGCGCCTCAAACACTGCAGCGGGCCGGCAGAGTGCCCGCCCACGCATCAATGCAACGAACCGGGCTCCTGCTTGGTCTGCACGTACTGGCGGATCAGCCGCACGGTGTCGATATCGTTTTCGCGATACGCCGACTTCACGATTTCCTGCGTTTGCACCGCGTCCTGATCGTCGGAGACGGGCAGGGTGGTCGCGTATTCGAAGCGCAGGAACAACTGCAGTTCGTCAGGCTGCTCGATCGTCATGGTCAGCGAGCCGCCGACGTACTCCGCGGTCGGCAGAATATCGTAGCGCACGCTCTGGTGATCCTGCAGCGTCACGCGGTCACGCACGGTGGCCTGGCCGTAGTGCAACTCCCGTTCAAGCGTGTCGCCTTCGCGCGAAAGAATGGTGCAGCTGTCGAGTCCTATCACGAACAGTTGCGGCTGTTCGGCGCGCAACACGAGGCCCTCCCACAACTGCTCGCGGGTCATCGCGTCGACAAGCGGATTCAACGGATCGTTGATCTGGATAAGGTGTTCGAAATTCAAAACGACGGCTTCCTATGAAAGCGTTGCAATACACGGGCTCCGGCAGTCAGCCGGAGCATCCGGCCCTTCCCGCATCGCGAGACTGGCTCAGGGCTCAGCGCTCAGCGCTCAGGGCTCAGGCGACGGCAAGACCCGAGCGGATCGTGATCGAATGCGTGAGGATCTTGTGAACTGGGCACGCATTGGCGATTTGCAAGAGCCGTTCCCGCTGCTCGTCCGAGAGATCGCCTTCCAGCACGATTTTGCGGTCGATGGTCGAGCCCGCGTCGCCGGTTTCGATCGACAGCGCCACGCGCACGTCGGCGAGCGGCCAGCCCTTGCGCTGAGCGTACATCTTCAGCGTGATCGACGTGCACGCGCCGAGACTCGACAGCAACAGCGCGACGGGCGTCGGCCCGCGATCGCCGCCGCCAAGCGACTCTGGTTCGTCGGCGAGCCACGTGTGCTTGCCGTCATCGAAAAGGACCTGGAAATTCGTCGAACCGATGTGGGCGGTGACGGTGGACTCTGCCATGCGCGCTCCTGAACAGGGACGGAAATCGCCGCGCGCCACGGTCTGTCAGGGTGAGACAGCGTGGCGCGCGGCATGAATTGCTATTGTGAACGAATTTTTCGGCCTTCGCGCCGGTGGCGGGGCGCTAAGGCCTGCTTTGGCGCCCCTTTGCACGCGCGCCTCGCGGCATCCTGGCGTGTGCCTGAGCAGCCACGCTCCGTCAGCGTGCCGCTCAGTGCTCAAGACGGTCAGTGCGTGATCGCGCCCATCCGTCCTGCCTGGTAGTCGATCACGGCCTGGCGGATTTCGTCTTCCGTGTTCATTACGAACGGACCGTAGCGCACCACCGGTTCTTTCAGCGGCACGCCGCCGAGCAGCAGCACTTCGAGCGGTTCCTCGCCCGCTGAGAGCGTGACCGATTCGCCGTCGTTCTGAAACACCACCATCTTCTGGGCGCCGATTTTCTGGCGCGCCTCTCCTGCGCCGTAGAAGCCTGTGCCGGACAGGCTGTAGGCGAACACGCGATAGTCGGCCGGCACCGGCTGCTGGATCGTTGCGCCCGGTTGCAGCGAGAAATGCTGATACAGGATCGGTGTGCGCGTTTCGATCGCGGCCTTCACGCCGAGCGCTTCGCCCGCGATCACCTTGACGCGCACCGTGCCGTCTGCGGACATCGCGACCGGAATGCGGGCCGACGGCATCTCCTGGTAGCGCGGCTCGATCATTTTGTCGCGGCGCGGCAGATTCACCCACACCTGCAAGCCGTGCACGCGCCCACCGCTGCGCACGAATGACGGATCCGGCATCTCGCTATGCACGACGCCTGCGCCCGCTGTCATCCATTGCACGTCGCCGGCATGCAGGGTTCCCGAGTGTCCCGCCGAATCCTTGTGGCCGAACTGCCCCTCGAGCACATACGTGACCGTCTCGAAGCCACGATGCGGATGATCCGGCGCACCTTTAGCCTCGCCCGGCGCGTAGTCGATCGGGCCCATTTCGTCGAGCAGCAGAAACGGGTCGAAATCCATCAGCAGGCGGGTCGGAAATGGGCGGTTGACGATAAAGCCACCACCTTCGGTCGTGCGAACAGCGGGAAACGTGCGTTCGATCGTGCGGTTCGTGCTCATCAAATGTCACCTCTGAAAAGGGGAATAGCGTTATTTTTGAAACATAGCGCTATTATAGGGACCGTTTTCCTAGGCGCCAGCCGCCGTCACGCAATGGATTGTTCTATTACTGGAACGATGAGATGAAGATCGATTCACACAATCTGAATGACCTCATGTATTTTTCGCAGGTCGTCGAGCACGGCGGTTTTTCCGCCGCCGAGCGCGTGCTGGGCATTTCCAAGTCGCGCCTCTCCCGCCGCCTGACCGAGCTGGAAGCGTCGCTCGGCGTACGTTTGCTGCAGCGCTCCACCCGCAAGCTGGCGCTCACGGAAGCCGGCCAGCTCTTCTACCGGCACTGCCAGGCAATGCTGAGCGAGGCGCAGGCGGCCGTCAACGTCGTGCAGCAGCTGCGTTCGTCGCCGCGCGGCACGGTGCGCGTCAGCGTGCCGGTGACGATTTCGCAGACCATCCTGTCGCAAATCCTGCCGGAATTCATGCATCGCTATCCGGAAGTGCGGGTGGTCATGCGCGTGACGAACCGCGTGGTAGATCTGTTCGAGGATTCGATCGACATCGCGTTGCGCGTACGCTCCGATCCGCCGGAAAACGCCAATATCGTCGTGCGCCCGTTGTGGCGCACGCAGCAGATGCTGGTCGGTGCGCCGAGCCTGTTGCAGCAGAACGCGCCGCCGCTATTGCCTGCCGATCTGAACCGTTTCGAAACGCTCGACGTGCCGACCGGCGACGGACGTCACGTCTTCGATCTGATCGCCCCCGACGGCACGCGCCACGCGCACGAACACGAACCGCGTCTCGTCACCGCCGATCTGATGACAATTCGTGAAGCGGTGTTATCCGGCGTGGGAATCGCCGCATTGCCGGAGATGATGTACGGCAGTGCATTGCGCGCGGGCCAGTTGTCGCCCGTGATGCCGGGTTGGACCTTTCCGACGCCGCAGTTGTACGCGGTATTCGTGTCGCGCCAGGGGATGGTGCCGGCGGTGCGCGCGTTCGTGGACTATCTGGTCGAAATGCTCGATCCGGACGAAGGCAAGCACATTATGGGCGAATGCCCGACGCGTGCGGTAGTGGACTTTGGAGAGCCCGTTCTCGCGCTCGCGTCATAGCACTTATCAGGTGCGGCCACATCGCTTTTAGCATTTAAGCGCCGCTTGTCATGAGTACTTTCAATGGCGGTTTGCTTGAATGCGCGCGCTCGCGGG
>NZ_JAXDPY010000492.1:0-2702 GCF_034668105.1 Paraburkholderia sp.
TGGTTTTATGGCTCATCGCGTTTATGTTCGTGACGGACTTGATCAAAAACCTTGACGCGGGAGGGCGCGCAGCCCATCACACACCTGCTAAAGCTCTGCCCGCGCCTCATTAATTAGCGAGGTGCCCCCGCGGCGCTCAGAGGTGGCCCCGTTCGTTCGGACAGTTTTTTCGATTTTTAAGTGGAACGCTGGGCGGTCACGCTGCCTTTTTAATCGCGGGCAGCATCGCGAAGTAAGCTTCATCCGGTGTCTTGTCCGACAGACTTGAATGAGGCCTTTGCTGGTTGTACCACGTCAGGTAGTTAGCGATCGACTTGCGTGCCTGGCCGACGGAGTCGTAGGCCTTCAAATATATCTCTTCGTACTTCACGCTGCGCCACAGCCGTTCGATAAAAACGTTGTCCCGCCAGCTTCCCTTGCCATCCATCGACAAAGCGATTCCGCGCTCGAGAACCGCGTCGGTGAAGACTGTACTGGTAAATTGGCTGCCTTGATCGGTGTTGACAATCTCAGGCAATCCATATTTCGAGAAGGCTTCTTCAAGCGCTGCCACCGCATGCTCAGCTTCCATCGTGATCGCGACCCGGTGCGCTAAAACACGGCGGCTGGCCCAATCGACCACAGCAGTGAGATAGACGAAACCGTGTGCCATAGGCACGTATGTTGTGTCCAATGCGTACACCTGGTTGCTGCGCTCGATCTTCCGATCGCGCAGCAGGTACGGCCAGATCTTGTGAGCCAGATGTTTGCGGCTCAGGTTCGGCTTGCGATACAGCGCTTCGATGCCCATTTTGCGCATCAACGTGCCGACGTGCTTGCGTCCGACCACTATGTCCTCTCGCTTGAGCAGGCGCATCAACATGCGCGCGCCGGCAAACGGATGCTCCAGGTGCAACTCGTCGATGCGGCGCATGAGCGCCAGTTCCGCGGCACTGACCGGACTCGGCGTGTAGTAGGCACTGGATCGGCTGATGCCGACCAGCTTGACCTGACGCGAAACCGGCAGCGGGTGGGCACGATCAATCATTTCTTTGCGCTCAGCAGGCCTGCCTTGCCGAGCGCGCCGGACAAAAAATCATTCTCCAGCGCCAATTGACCGATCTTTGCGTGAAGCGTCTTCAGATCCACCGGCGGCTCATGGACGGGCGCAACCGCCGCGCCGAACACGTCGGCCGCTCGTTCTTGCAACTGCCGCTTCCATTCCGTGATCTGGTTCGGATGAACCTCAAACTGCTGCGCCAATTCTGCCAGCGTGCGCTCCCCGCGTACTGCTGCCAGTGCCACCTTAGCCTTGAACGCCGCTGAGTGCGTGCGCCGGGTTCTCTTCGTCATCGTCTGGTTTCCTTTCTAGGCATTATGCCTATCTCAGTTCCCAGCGACTCCACCTAATCGACTGTCCAGATTTCCGGAGCCACCTCTGATCGCCTAACTCTGAACTATCCGGGTTTTGGTTCATTTAACTTTGAACTTTCCGACGTTCGCGGCCTTTCCCAACGTCAGAAACAGCACCGCTTGGTTCGCTCTTCTGACGACCCACTCCCGGACTGCCTCTGCGGACCTATGGCTGGAGTAAACGTTGGACCGGACAGTCAGCGACTAAGAAGCTGTTGCGAAATTAGTTAAACATTGGCTTGAGTCGCGTCCAGCAAATCAAGGCACAAGCCAGAGACAGGAAGGCTTCATGGACATGGGCATAGCGTTCGTAGCGAATCTTCAGGCGTCGGAACGAGTGAAGCCAGGCAATCGAGCGCTCGACTGGCCAACGCGTTTTACCCAGGCCACTGCCATGGGGCGAGCCAATCTTTGCGAGTACCGGCGTGATGCCGCGTTCTCTCAAACGCTGCCGGTGCGGTTCCGAGCTGTAGCCCCGGTCGCCCTGAACGATTTGCGGTTTATGCAGTGGACGTCCTCGCTTGCCGCGAATGTGTGGAATGGCATCGACGAGTGCATCAAGCTGGGTGACGTCGTGACGGTTCGCCCCGGTCAGGATGACCGCGAGCGGGAGGCCTTTCGCGTCGACGATGAGGTGGTGTTTGCTGCCGAGCTTGCGCCGGTCCGTTGGATTCGGGCCGGTTTTTTTCCCGCCAGCATCGCACGAATCGACGAGCTGTCCACAAGCACTCGTGACAGGTCGATTTCGCCACGACGACGCAGTTCGGCCAGCAACGCTTCGTGGATGCGTTGCCAGACTCCTGCTTCTTGCCATGCCACGAGCCGTCGCCAGCAGGCGGTGCCCGAACCGCATCCCATCTCTTGCGGTAGCAGGTTCCACGCAATGCCCGAGCGCAACACGAATACGATGCCGGTTAGAACGGCTCGGTCCGGTGTCGGTTTTCGACCGGCATATTGGCGATTGCGCGGTGCTCGCGCAGGCAGCAGCGGTTCGATGAGTGACCACAATTCGTCGTCTATCAGTTCTTTCGGCATCGCTTCCTGTCAGGCAAAACAAGACAGAAAGTTAACACCAAGTCGGAAAAGTTAACAGCCCCAAAACTTAATTTCGCAACAGCTTCTAAGCCGGAAAACTCGACATGCGAGAGCAGCAGAAAACGCAACGCGTTATGTGGAACTGGCGCTCGCGTCGGCGGACCTGTCGGAGGTGACGACGGTGGCGATTGACGAAACCTCGTACCGGCGCGGTCATGAGTATCTGACACTGGTTGCCGACATGCAGGCGCGGCGGGTCGTGTTCGTGACGACCG
>NZ_JAXDPY010000493.1:0-10241 GCF_034668105.1 Paraburkholderia sp.
CACGGAACAGGCTAAACCAGAGGATGCAGGGTAATCACATGCTAAAAGTTACAAAAGCGGTATTTCCGGTAGCAGGTCTGGGCACCCGGTTTCTCCCCGCCACGAAGGCGAGTCCGAAGGAAATGCTGCCGATCGTCGACAAGCCGCTGATCCAGTACGCGGTGGAAGAAGCCATGGCGGCCGGCATCACCGAAATGATCTTCGTCACGGGCCGCAGCAAGCGCGCGATCGAGGACCATTTCGACAAGTCATACGAAATCGAGGCGGAGCTCGAGGCGCGTGGCAAGGACAAGCTGCTCGAACTGGTGCGCAGCATCAAGCCGAGCCATGTGGACTGCTTCTATGTGCGTCAACCGGAGGCGCTCGGCCTTGGCCATGCCGTGCTGTGCGCGGAAAAGCTGGTGGGCGACAACCCCTTCGCCGTGATTCTCGCGGACGACCTGTTGTACGGCACGCCGCCGGTCATGACGCAGATGATCGAGGTGTTCGACCACTATCACAGTTCGGTGATTGGCGTGGAGGAGATCCCGGCGCAGGAAACCAAGTCGTACGGGATTGTGGAGGGCAAGGAGTGGGAAGACTCGATCATCAAGATGTCGGGCATCGTCGAGAAGCCGGAGCCGAGTGCGGCGCCGTCGAACCTGGGCGTGGTCGGCCGCTATGTGCTGAAGCCGCGGATTTTCGATCACATCCGCTCGATCAAGCCGGGCGCGGGCGGCGAATTGCAGCTGACGGACGCAATTCAATCGTTGCTCGCCGATGAACAGGTGCTGGCGTACAAGTACCACGGCACGCGTTTCGATTGCGGCAGCAAGCTGGGTTATCTGAAGGCGACGGTTGAGTTTGCGCTGCGTCACCCGGAAGTGGCAGCTGATTTCGAAGAGTATTTGCGTACGCGTTCGCCGGTGCTGGAAGGCTGAGCGACGGCTTCGCGCTGCAAGGCTTTCGATGGTTTTTCGATAGCAACAGCCGGATGTAAGAAAGGCGCTGTGCCCGCGAATGCGGGTACGGCGCCTTTTGTTTTTGGCGCCCGGGTAAGGGCGGCCGGCTAACGGGTGTTCGCGTCGTGCTTCGATGCGACTGATTTAGCGGCGCTTCATCAAAAACGTGAAAACTTTGTCGTGGGCCGAGCTTTCGACGATTTCATTGCCGGTTTGTTTTGCGAACGCGGCGAAATCGCGCTGGGAGCCCGGATCGGTAGCCAGTACCTTAAGAATCTGGCCGCTTTCCATGTCGGCGAGCGCCTTTTTGGCGCGCAAAATGGGCAGCGGGCACATCAGCCCGCGCGCATCGACTTCCTTGTGAATCTGAATTTGCATCGACGATGACCTTCGGGATGGGGCGTCGTTTGCGCGACGCCGGGGCGAGGTCAAATTCTACAGCAGGTGGGAGGGAGCCGCCGGGAGGGCGGCTAGGTTTGGGTTTTCTCTGTCTGGGTTTTGGCTTTTTCTTGAGCTTGGTGCTTGTGGGCGCTTGTTGGTCTGTTTGCCTACGGCGTTGGGCTTTCCTTGAGCTGGTTGCCTGCGGGCGCTTTAGTTGTGTGCCTACGGCGTTGGCCTTTCCTTGCTTTGTTATTGGTTTATTAGCGTCGGCCCTGTGCGGGGCGGGCACTTACTTCTCTTTGCCGCCGTGACAAGAAAACAAGGAAAGGCCAACGCCTTAGGCAGACAGACGAACAAGCGCCCCGCAGGCAAAAAAACCCAACAAAAACCCCATCCCCCCAGGGGCATATAATATCGAACGCTCTCGCCGTCCTCCCAAAAAATGCCCGATCTGCTAGCCAATCTAAACCCCGAACAACACGCCGCCGTCACGCTCCCCAACGAGCCAGCGCTCATCCTTGCCGGCGCGGGCAGCGGCAAAACCCGCGTCCTCATCACGCGGATCGCATGGCTCATCCAGCACGGCCTGGCGTCGCCCGCCACCATCCTCGCGGTGACCTTCACCAATAAAGCCGCCCGCGAAATGATGTCGCGCCTTTCGGCACTCTTGCCGATCGACACGCGCGGCATGTGGATCGGCACCTTCCACGGCCTGTGCAACCGCATGCTCCGCGCGCACCATCGCGACGCCGGCCTGCCGGCCACCTTCCAGATCCTCGACACCGCAGACCAGCTCTCCGCGATCAAGCGTCTGATGAAGGGCCTCAACATCGACGATGAAAAGTACCCGGCGAAAAATCTCCAGTACTTCATCAACAATTCGAAGGAACAAGGCCTGCGCCCGAAAGACGTCGACGCCACGGATAACTTCAACCGTAAATTCGTCGAACTCTACGAAGCCTACGACCAACAATGCCAGCGCGAAGGCGTCGTCGATTTCCCGGAACTGCTGCTGCGCTGCTTCGAACTGCTCGCGCACAATCCGCCGCTGCGCGCCCACTATCAGGCGCGCTTCAAACACATCCTCGTCGACGAGTTCCAGGACACCAACAAGCTGCAATACGCGTGGCTGAAGATGCTGGCCGGGCAAACCAACTCGATCTTCGCGGTCGGCGACGACGACCAGTCGATCTACGCCTTCCGCGGCGCGAACGTCGGCAACATGCGCGACTTCGAACACGAGTTCAATGTCCGGCACATGATCAAGCTCGAGCAGAACTACCGCTCGCACGGCCATATCCTCGACGCGGCCAATCAACTGATCGCCAATAACTCGCGGCGCCTGGGCAAGAATCTGCGCACCGACGCGGGTCACGGCGAACCGGTGCGCGTCTACGAATCCGCCACCGACACCCAGGAAGCAGGCTGGATCGTCGAGGAAATCAAGGCGCTGATCAGTACCGGCACGTCGCGCAGTGAAATCGCCATCCTGTATCGCAGCAACGCGCAGTCGCGCACGATCGAACACACGCTGGTCAATGCGGGCATCGCTTATCGCGTGTACGGCGGTTTGCGCTTTTTCGAGCGTCAGGAAGTCAAGCACGCGCTCGCCTATCTGCGGCTGATCGACAATCCGAACGACGACACGGCGTTCGCCCGCGTCGTCAATTTCCCGACCCGCGGCATCGGCGCGCGCTCGATCGAGCAACTTGCCGATGCCGCGCGTCTGTACAACTGTTCGATGGCCGCGGCGATTCCGTATGTCGCGGGCAAGGCGGGCTCGAGCCTCGCCAGCTTCGCGAACCTGATCGGCAGGATGCGCGCGGAAACGCAGCAGATGAGCCTGCCGGAAACGGTCGAATACGTGGTTCGCACGAGCGGTCTCACGGAGTTCTATCAGAACGAACGCGAAGGCCAGGACCGGCTGGAAAATTTGCAGGAACTGGTCAACGCGGCGGCAGCGTTCGTCAGCGAAGAAGGTTACGGCATGGATACGCCGGCCCGCTCGATTCCGCTGCGCCCGGGCGCGACCGCGGCTCCCGAGTTGGCGGTCGCCACCGACGACCCGAATACCGTCGTGCTGGACGCGCCCGGCATCGCCGATCCGGCGCAAAACCCGGACACGATGACGCCGCTCGCCGGTTTCCTGTCGCACGCATCGCTGGAAGCGGGCGACAACCAGGCGCAAGCCGGTCAGGAAGCCGTGCAGTTGATGACCGTGCATGCGGCCAAGGGTCTCGAATTCACGGCGGTGTTCATCACCGGTCTCGAAGAAGGGCTGTTTCCGCATGAAAACAGCGCGATGGAATCGGACGGCCTCGAAGAAGAACGTCGTTTGATGTACGTGGCGATCACACGGGCGAAGGAACGGCTGTATCTGTCGTTCGCGCAAAGCCGGATGCTGCACGGCCAGACGCGCTACAACATCCGCTCGCGCTTCTTCGACGAACTGCCGCAGGAAACCCTCAAGTGGCTCACGCCGAAGGTCGAGGCGGGCGCGCGCTGGGGCGGCCGCTCGGATAACGCCGGCTATGGCCGCGACTGGTTCGCGCGGCCGGGTTACACGGGCGCTTCGTCGTCCACACCGGCGCCGTTGCCGGCCTTTGCAAACGAACAGCGCGCGGCTGAAGCGGGTTTTCGCATCGGCCAGCAGGTGTTCCATACCAAGTTTGGTGAAGGTACGATCACGGCGCTCGAAGGCGGCGGCACGGATGCCAAGGCCCAGGTCAAATTCAAGCGGCACGGCGAGAAGTGGCTGGCGCTGGCGGTTGCCAAATTGCAGGCGGTCGAATGAACGGAGCCATCTCGCATCGTCCGCTCGGCATTCTCGCCGCGTTGCCGCAGGAACTCGGCGATCTGATCGAAGCAATGCGCGCCGAATCCGGCGTGCGCACCATCACGCATGGTCAGCGTGACTATCACCTCGGGACGGTGCACGGCGCGCCTTGCGTCGTGACGTTGGCGCGTGTCGGCAAGGTCGCGGCGGCGGCCACCGTCAGTGCATTGATCCATGCGTTCGACGTCGAAGCCGTCGTGTTTACAGGCGTCGCCGGCGGCGTGGGAACGGAGGTGCGGGTTGGCGATATCGTCGTCGCCAATGTATTGATGCAGCACGATCTCGACGCGTCGCCGCTCTTTCCCCGATTTGAAGTGCCCTTGCTCGGTATGTCGCGCTTTGCAGCCGATGCGGCGCTCGCCGATCGGCTGGCCGCCGCGTGTGAGCGTTTTGTCGCGGAAGAGGGCGCGGCGCAGGCGGCACGCTTCGGCACGCGTGAGCCGCGCGTGCATCGCGGCTTGATCATCAGCGGCGATCAGTTCGTCGCCAGTGCGACGGGCGTCAAAGCGCTACGCGATGCGCTGCCGGATGCGCTTGCGGTGGAGATGGAAGGCGCGGCGATCGCGCAGGTCTGTTACGAGTACGGTGTGCCGTGTGCGGTGGTGCGCACCATCTCCGATACCGCGGACGACCACGCGCCTGAGTCGTTCGTATCGTTTCTCACGGAGATCGCCGGCACCTATTCGAACGCGATTCTGACGCGGTTCCTCGCGGCGCGTCGCGGGTGATCTGCTCGCCGCTTTGACGTGCGGCGTGTTGACCGGCCGGTCCAACAGCAGTAGTTCGAAGGGCGGGCGCACCTGTGCGCCCGCCCTTTCACGGCATGGCTGGCCTTGGTGCCGGCTAGTGTTTCGTTGAATCCCCCAGTGCCTCGCGCACCTGCTGCAACGCCGCTGGATCTTCGATGGTCGGCAAATCGCCCGGCTCGCGTCCCTCTGCCAGCGCCGCGATCGCGCGGCGCAGCAGCTTGCCGGAGCGCGTCTTCGGCAGCATCGACACCACCACCACGCGCGAGGGCCGCGCAATCGCGCCGAGCTGACGGTCTACCGTCGCGGTGAGTTCGGTTTCCAGCTTGCTGCGTGCTTTGTCGCTCGCGTACGCCTGCGTGTCGCGCAGCACCACGAAGGCCATCGCCGCCTGGCCCTTGAGCGCATCCGTCACGCCGACCACCGCCACTTCCGCGACCGCTGCGTGGCTCGACAACGCCTCCTCGATTTCGCGCGTGCCGAGCCGGTGGCCCGCGACGTTGATCACGTCGTCGGTGCGGCCGAGGATCGTCACGTAGCCGTCTTCGTCCTGAATGCCCCAGTCGAACGTCGAGTAGACCTGCTGGTTCGGAACGCTCGACCAGTAGGTGCTGATAAAGCGCGTGTCGTCGCCCCATACCGTCGACATGCAGCCCGGCGGCAGCGGATAACCCAGCGTGAGCACGCCCTTTTCTCCGGGCGCGCAGGGCTCGCCGGTCAGTTCGTTGCGCAAGCTCAGATTGAAGCCGGCCGACGGCACGCCCGGCGAACCGAGCCTGGTGGGCAGTGCCTCGACGCCGCGCGGAATCGCCAGCATCGGCCAGCCGGTTTCGGTCTGCCAGTAGTTGTCGATCACGGGCTTGCCGAGCGCGCCGGCGATCCAGGCGGCGGTCGGTTCGTCGAGCGGCTCGCCGGCGAGGAACAGCGTGCGCAGGCTCGACAGGTCGGATTTTTTCAGCAGCGCCGGGTCCTGCTTTTTCAACACGCGCAACGCGGTCGGCGCGGTGAACATCAGATTGATCTCGTACTGTTCGACGAGGCGCCACCAGATCCCGCCGTCCGGACGAATCGGCGTGCCTTCGTACATCACGGTGGTCAGCCCCGCGATCAGCGGCGCATAGACGATATAGCTATGGCCGACCACCCAGCCGACGTCCGACGCGGTGAACATCGTGTCGCCGGGCTTACCCTGAAAGATGTGTTCCATCGACGCCGCCAGCGCCACCGCATAGCCGCCGACGTCGCGCTGCACGCCCTTCGGCTTGCCGGTCGTGCCCGACGTGTACAGCACATATGAAGGCTCGTTCGATTCGAGCCATTCGCATGGCACATGGGCGTCGAAAAACTGCTCGCGCAGCGGTTCATAGGCGACGAGGTAGTTCGCGTTCAGACGCTCGGGCGCGAGCTGGCGATCGATCAGCAGCACATGCGGCGTCTTGTGGGCCGCGCGCGCGAGCGCTTCGTCCATCAGCGGCGTGTAGTCGATCACCTTGCCGCCGCGTGCGCCGGCGTCGGCGGTCACGATCAGCACGGGTTTCGCATCGTCGATGCGGGCTGCCAGATTGGGCGCCGCGAAGCCGCCGAACACCACCGAGTGAATCGCGCCGAGCCGCGCGCACGCGAGCATCGCGAACAGTGCTTCGGGGATCATCGGCAGATAGAGCAGCACGACGTCGCCGCGCTTCACGCCCAGCGAGCGCATCACCGCGGCCATCCGGTTGATTTCCGCGTAGAGCTCGGCGTACGTGTAACGCCGCTCGATGCCTGTTTCCGTCGACACATACACCAGCGCGTTCTGCTGAGCGCGCTCCACCAGATGGCGGTCCACCGCGTTATGACACAGGTTCGTCCGGCCGCCGACGAACCAGCGCGCGAACGGCGGATTCGAGCGGTCGAGCACCGTATCGAACGGCGTCTGCCAGTGGATCCGCTGCGCCTGTTCGCGCCAGAACGCCTCGGGTTGCTCGATCGAACGGCGGTGGAAGTCGCGGTAACGGGTCATCTGCGGCGATCCTTCTGCTGCGTGAGTGGACGGGTGTCGAGTCGCGCTGCTGTCGTGCTGCTGTCGTGCGGCGGAAGAGAAGTGCGTATGTCCGCACAAGCATAGAGCACGCGCGGCTGTGCGGACAACGCGGGTTCACCATGACGGGTGGCCGTCAGCAACCGCAAAGAAAGCCGCCGCCCAAAGAAAAAGGCGCCGAAGCGCCTTGATCCTCATTCACCGCCGAAGCGGCACATCACGCTTTCGCGCGCTTGCCTTCGACGTCCGGCAGAAGCACCGTGAGCACGCCGATCAGCGGCAGGAACGAGCAGACCTTGTACACATAGGTGATGCTGGTGGCGTCGGCCAACTGCCCGAGCACGGCCGCGCCAATCCCGCCCATACCGAACGCGAAACCGAAGAACAGGCCCGCGACCATTCCCACCTTGCCGGGAATCAGTTCCTGCGCATAGACGAGGATCGCCGAGAACGCCGAAGCCAGCACGAGACCGATGATCACGGTCAATACACCGGTCCAGAACAGGTTGGCGTACGGCAGCAGCAACGTGAACGGCGCGACGCCGAGAATCGACACCCAGATCACATACTTGCGGCCGATCTTATCGCCGATCGGGCCGCCAATCACCGTGCCTGCCGCCACCGCCGCGAGGAACACGAACAGGTGGATCTGCGCGGCCTGAACCGGCAGATGGAACTTGTCGATCAGATAGAACGTGAAGTAGCTATTGAGGCTCGCGAGGTAGAAGTATTTCGAGAACACCAGCAGCATCAGCACGCTCATCGCGAACATCACCTTGTTGCGCGACAGCGTCGCGTGACCGGTCTGGCTGCGCGCCTTCTTCACTGACGGATGCGCCTTGTACCAGCGGCCGATCTGCGTCAACACGACGATCGCGACGAGCGCCGCCACCGAGAACCACGCAATGCTGCGCTGGCCGTGCGGAATCACGATCAATGCGGCGAGCAGCGGTCCGAGCGACGAACCCGCATTGCCGCCCACCTGGAACAGCGACTGCGCGAGCCCGTGACGGCCGCCCGAGGCCATGCGCGCCACCCGCGACGACTCCGGATGAAACACCGACGAGCCGCAGCCGACCAGCGCCGCCGCGACCAGCAGCACGCCGAAACTCGGCGCGACCGACATCAGCAACAGGCCGGCGAGCGTGAAACCCATGCCGACGGGCAGCGAGTACGGCTTCGGATGCTTGTCGGTGTAGGTGCCGACCAGCGGTTGCAGCAGCGACGCCGTGATCTGGTAGGTCAGCGTAATCAGCCCGATCTGCCCGAACGACAGCGAAAAGTTGTCTTTCAGCATCGGGTAAATGGCCAGGATCAACGACTGGATCATGTCGTTGAGCAGGTGCGAAAAGCTGATCGCACCGAGCACGGAGTAAACCGTGCGCTGGACTTTGGCGGCCGGCTGCGCGGCGGCAGACGGATTGGCAGAACCAGCGGTTCCGGCAGCGGCGCCGGCGAGGGCGCTTTTATCGAGGCTCGTTTCCATACGCTAGAAGAGAGAAGAAAAAGGATGACGGGTAGTGGCTCAAGACTTAAGGCGTTCTAAGGCGGGCGGTCCGCCGTCATTCTTCGTGTTCGCTTGCCGGTTGAACGACTGCGGCATTCCGACACGGCGCACCCCCTTGACGGCTAATTATCGAAGTTTAATGTGGCTCGGGTGAATTATGAGGACAAGTTTTGTCGCGAATCGGACACTTCTCGCTCATTCGGGAATCCGGGATGCGTTCAAACCGGGAACACGGTGCACTGCAGCGGTGCTTGCGGCGGGTGTATTGCCGTTACCACGCCTGGTTGGCAAGCCGTCTGATAAATGCGGTTTGTGGATTTTTGGCCATGTATAAAACGGTCGCGGGCGCGAAGCTTACAAGGCGAAGCGTCGAGGACCGGGCGCAACGGTCGGCATGAAGCGAGCGGCGTTAAAGATCGCAGACGTTCACGCCGTAAACCCGGAGAGATAAGCATTAATGCCGGAACTGACCTTCCGGCAGTTCGAAACGTGGGGACGAGAATATGAAAGCAGTTTCGCTGGGCGGCCGGACGGGGGCGGGGTTCGTACCGGAAGGGGAGGCGGCGGGCAAGCCTTCGCCATCGCGCGGCCGAGGTAGCCGTCCGCGTGCCGCGCGGCTCAAAGGCTTGTCGGTGAAGGCGACGTTGCGGCTTGCGTTTGCCGTACTGTTGATCGGCACGCTTGCGATCGGCGTGTTCTCGCTGACCCAGATCAGCCGTCTGAACGCTTCCACGCAATCGATTTACGACCAGGGCCACGTGGCGAGCCTCGCTGCTGAGGAGGCGCGTGGCCACACGCTGCGCGCGAGCCGCGCGCAAAAGATGCTGCTGACGGCGACCACGGCCAAGGAGCGCGACGAACTTGGCGCCGACATCGACAAGGCTTTAAGCGGCCTCGCCGCGCAACTGGGCACGCTGCAGCACTACGTCGACGCATCCGATGCGAAGGCCGTCGACCAGCAGAAGAAATTTGCCGCGGCCGTCACCGTGTGGAGCGGGCATTTGCGCGACTTCGTGACGCTGGTGAAAGCGCAGCCGCTCGATCTTTCGCAGATGAACTGGCAGGTCGGCATGCAGGACGTGTCGTTGCTGGTCGAGACCGGCAAGCTCGAAAAACTCGTCGACGAACTTGTCGAGCAGCGCGGCACGGCTGCGAAGGCGACCATTCAGGCGTCCGGGTTTATCTACCATTCGTCGTTCGTGATGATCACGGTGACAACCGTCGCACTGATCGCGTTGGCGTTCGGCATTAGCGAGTGGGTGGTACGACGCCTGGCCGGCCAGCTTGGCGGCGAGCCCGCGTATGCCAAGGAGATTGCCAGCCGGATCGCCGCGGGCGACCTGTCGAATCAGATCGCGTTGGGGCGCAAGGACACATCGAGCATGCTGTACGCGCTGCACGACATGCAAAGCGGCCTTGCAACGACGGTTTCCGACATCGCGTCCAGTGCGGATGCGATTGCGACCGCCTCGGGTGAAATTTCGATGGGCAATCTCGACTTGTCGCAGCGTACCGAGTTGCAGGCGATGGCGCTCGAGCGGACGGCGAGCAGCATGGAGCAGTTGACCTCCACGGTCAGGCAGAACGCCGACAACGCGAAGCAGGCGAGCAGTCTGGCCAACACGGCTTCGGAGATTGCCGAGAAGGGTGGCGAAGTGGTGAGCCGCGTGGTTGCGACGATGAACGAGATCAACGATAGCGCGCGAAGCATTGGCGACATCATCGGCGTGATCGAGGGAATTGCATTCCAGACCAACATTCTGGCGTTGAACGCCGCGGTGGAAGCCGCCCGAGCCGGCGAGGAAGGCCG
>NZ_JAXDPY010000494.1:0-5440 GCF_034668105.1 Paraburkholderia sp.
TTGCAAAGCCGCTTGCCCTGATGGATGACCGGGGACGCCTGGTATTGATTCTGGAAGCCTTCCCGGGCGAATCGCTCGAGACCATTTTGTGCCACGGCCCGCGCCCGGACCTGCCTCGCTGCCTGGCTATCGCGCATCACCTGGCTGTTGCCTTGGCGGGTATCGACACCGCCCAGGTCATCCATCGAGATCTGCGGCCGGCCAATATTCTGATCGCGCCCGAAACCGGCCATGTTCTGCTGGTGGACTTCAGCCTCGCGACGACCCAGGAACATACCATCGCGCCAGAGGACGTTGTCGTATCCGTGGGCGAATGGGCGTACATGTCTCCCGAGCAAACCGGCCGCATGAATCGTCCGGTCGATTACCGGACCGATGGCTATTCGATGGGCGTGCTGCTCTATCGCATGCTGACCGGTCAATTACCGTTCCAGGCGAGCGATCCACTGGAATGGGCGCATTGCCATATCGCCCGCATGCCAGCGCCGCCGTGCGATGTCGCGCCCGCCGTGCCGCAACCGGTATCGGACATCGTGATGAAACTGCTGGCCAAACTACCGGAGGATCGCTATCAAAGCATGCGTGGCGTGCAATCCGATCTCGACCGGTGTCTGGCGCAATGGCACTCGTCCGGGCGCATCGAGCCGTTCCGGCTCGGCATGGACGATCTATCGGATCGCTTCCAGATTCCACACAGACTGTACGGGCGCGATCAGGAGTCGAACATGCTCCTCGATATGTTCGAACTCATGGCGTCGACGGGCTGGACTGCGCTTGCCACCGTATCCGGGTATTCGGGCATCGGCAAGTCGTCGCTGGTCGACGCCCTGCGCAAGCCGATTGTCGCGAAGCATGGCTACTTCATTTCAGGAAAGTTCGATCAGTACCGGCGGGACATTCCCTATGCCACCCTGACGCAAGCGTTCGGCGAGTTGGTGCAGCAACTGCTGGCCGAAAGTGCAACGCGCATCGCCGGCTGGCGGCAACAACTGCAGGCTGCGGTCGGGGTCAACGGCCAGCTCATTCTCGATGTGCTGCCCAAAGTCGAGTTGATCATCGGCACGCAGGCTCCAGTACCGCCGCTGCCGCCCACGGAGGCTCAAAACCGGTTCCGTCTGGCGTTCCGGCAATTCGTGACGGTGTTCACGAGCAAGGCCCACCCGCTGGTCCTTTTCCTCGACGACCTGCAGTGGATCGACGCAGCCAGCCTGGCACTCGTCGAACACCTGCTCACCCATCCAGACACCTGTTATCTGCTGCTGATCGGCGCCTATCGCGACAACGAAGTAAACGGCGCGCATCCGCTGATAAGGAGTCTCGATGCGATACATCACGGCGGCACGCCGGTGGTCGACATCCATCTCGCGCCACTGTCTGCCGCGCATCTGAACCAGTTGGTGGCCGACACGCTGCATGCGCCGCCCGCGTGCTGCGAGCCGCTCACGCAGCTCATTTGCGAACGCACCGAGAGCAATCCATTTTTCTTTATCCAGTTCCTGGATGCGCTCCACAAGGAGGGGTTGTTATGGCGTGATGCACAGATCCAGGCATGGCGGTGGGACCTGGAACAGATCAAAGCGAAAGACTTTGCCGACAACGTCGTCGATCTGATGTTGGGCAAGTTACGGCAGCTGCCGATCCCGGCACAGGAAGCGCTGCAACTGGCCGCTTGCCTCGGCAACAAGTTCGACCTGCGGATTCTCGAACTGGTCAGCGGCCAGGCCGGGGTTGAGCACCACCTTGCGCCTGCGGTGCGCGAAAATCTGATCCTGCGCACTCACGGCAGCGGTAAGTTCCTGCACGACCGGATCCAGCAGGCGGCTTATTCACTGATTCCCGAAGACCGCCGCAGCGAAGTACACCTGCGCATCGGCCGCGTACTTCTCTCGAGCATGACGGCCGACGCGCTCGTCGATCATCTGTTCGATGTGGCGAACCAGTTCAACCGGGGCGCCGCGCTGATCACGGCACAGGAGGAGCGCGAGCGCGTAGCTGAACTTAATCTCACCGCGGGCCTGCGAGCCAAGACAGCGACGGCTTATGCATCGGCACTGGCCTACTTCACCGCCGGCGAAGCACTGGTGACAGAAGATGGTATGAACCGGCACGATGCCCTCACGTTCTCGCTCGGTTTTCAGCGTGCCGAATGCGAATTCCTGACCGGCGACCTGACGGCGGCGGAACAGCGACTGTCGATACTTTCACAACGCGCCGCCAACCTCATCGATAAGGCCTCCGTCACGTGCCTGCGCATGGCACTTTATATGAACGCGGGACAAGCCGATCGTGCCGTTGAAGTGAGCCTCGACTATCTGCGCGCCGTCGGCATCACGTGGTCGGCGCACCCGGGAAAGGAGGACGTGCAACTGGAGTACGAGCACTTGTGGCAACAGATGGGTGACCGCTCGATTGAGCAGCTCCTCGATTTGCCCTTGATGACCGATCCCGTCTGCCGCGCCACCCTGGACGTGCTCACCGCCGTTCAGCCGCCGGCGCATGCCACCGACATGAACCTGTATTGCCTCATCGCCGGCCGGATGGCGAATCTGAGCCTCGAGCGTGGCAACAGCGATGGATCGGGCTTCGCCTATGTGATGCTCGGCATGACCCTGGGGCCGCAATTCGGCGATTACCAGGCCGGTTTCCGGTTCGGCAGGCTCGGCGTCGATCTCGTCGAGAAGCACCGGATGGATCGCTTCAAAGCCCGCGTCTACGCGTGCTTCGGCGCCTTCATCGTCCCCTGGACGAGGCACATACGCTCGGCTCACGCCTTACTGCGGCTCGCCTTCGATACGGCCAACCAGACCGGCGACCTGACCTTCACGGGCTATTGCTGCAACAACCTGATCACCAATCGTCTAGGTGCCGGAGAGCCGCTCGGCGATGTGCAACGCGAAGCCGAAAGCAGCTTCGAGTTCGCGCACAAAATGCGCTTCGACTTCGTCGCCGACATAATCGCTACCCAGGTCGCGCTGATCAAAGCACTCCGCGGCATGACGCCAGAATTCGGCTCCTTCAACGATGCCGCGTTTGACGAAGACCGCTTCGAACAGCATTTGGGCGCGGATCCGGGGCTGGCACTCGGCGCTTGCTGGTATTGGATTCGCAAGTTGCAAGCGCGCGTCCATGCAGGTGACTACGCGGGCGCCATCGCGGCGGCATCGAATGCTGAACTGTTGCTGTGGACGTCACCCTTCTGCTTCGAGCTGGCGGAATATCATTTCTACGCCGCGCTGGCGCGCGCGGCACACTGCGATTCGGTATCGGCGGAAGAACGGCCGCGGCATCTGGAGGCGCTATCCGCTCACTACAAGCAGATCGAGACGTGGGCGAACCATTGCCCTGAAAATTTCACGAACCGCGCCGCGCTCATCGCCGCGGAGATTGCCCGACTCCAGGGGCACGACTCCGACGCGATGCGGCTTTACGAACAGGCCATTCGATCGGCCCGCGAGCACAACTTCGTCCAGAACGAAGCAGTCGCTTACGAATGCGCGGCGGCGTTCTATCGCACGCGTGGATTCGAGACATTTGCCGACACCTATATGCGAAAAGCGCGTGACTGCTTTGCGCGTTGGGGCGCCGACGGCAAGGTCAGGCAGATCGACGCGCGCGCGCCGCAACTGCGCGAAGAGCCGGCTCTATCGGCCGACACTGCGTTCGGTAAAGTCGAACAACTGGATCTGCTGTCGGTCACCAAGGCCTCACAGGCCATCTCTGGCCAGATCGTGCTTGAGGATCTGGTCGATACGCTGATGCACATCCTGCTCGAAAATGCCGGCGCGCAGACCTGCCATTTGCTGCTCGCACGCAACGAGAGCCTGGTCCTCGCGGCCGAAGCGAGCGTCGAACAGCAGACGATCCAGGTACGGCGGCATCTGGGCCGCACGGTGCCCGCACAAGCGTTGCAGGAGTCGTCCCTGCGCGAATCGGTGCTGCCCGCGTCCATCATCAATTACGTGCGGCGCTGCCAGGAGCGCGTGCTGCTGACGGATGCGATGCAATCGAATCCCTTTGAGGCAGACGACTACTTGACCCGCCGCCGACCGAAGTCGGTGCTGTGCCTGCCGATCATGCGCCGCTCCGCGTTGATCGGTCTGTTGTATCTGGAGAACAACCTCGCCACGCATGCGTTTACACCCGAACGCGTGACCGTGCTGGAACTGCTGGCTTCCCAGGCGGCGATCTCGCTGGAAAACGCGCTGCTTTATGCCGATCTGCAGCGGGAAAACAGCGAGCGCAAGCTCGCCGAGGAAGAGCTACGCAAGCGCGAAGCACGCATCCGGCGACTGGTCGAGTCGAACATCATTGGGGTGTTCTTCTGGAACGTCACCGGGATCGCCACCGACGCGAACGATGCGTTCCTTCGGATCGTAGGTTATTCGCGCCAGGATCTGCTGTCCGGCCATGTCCAATGGGACACCATGACGCCTCCGGAATATCGCGCCGCCGACGCGCGGGCGCTTGAAGAACTACGGCAGCGCGGAAGCGCCCCGCCCTATGAGAAGGAATACGTCCGCAAGGACGGCCAGCGCATTCCGGTTCTGGTCGGCGGAGCGCTGATGGAGGGCTCAGAAGAAAACGGCGTAGCGTTCGTGCTCGACCTGACCGAACAGAAAGCGGCCGAGACGGAACTCGCGGCGCGGCGGACCGCGGCCACGCAAGCGGAGGAGCAATTGCAGGCGCTACAGGTGGAACTGGCTCATGCCACTCGCGTAACCACGCTTGGAGAACTCAGCGCCTCCATCGCCCACGAGGTAGGCCAGCCGCTCGGCGCGATCGTCACCAGTGGCGAAGCCTGCCTGCGATGGCTCGGCCACACGAAGCCGCAACCGGAAGAGGTGCGGGCCTGCGTGGAGCATATGATCGGCGAAGGCAGGCGCGCGAGCGAAATTGTCCGACGGATCCGCACGCTCACCAGCAAGGCCGCCCCACGCAAGGCGCCGCTGGAACTCAACGATGTGATCCATGACGTTGTCGCCCTGGTTCAGCGCGAAGTCTCGAATCATCGTGTTTCGTTGCGTCTCGAGCTTGGCTCCGGGCTGCCGCCGTCGCTCGGCGATCGGGTCCAGCTTCAGCAAGTGCTCATCAATCTGATGATAAACGGCATCCAGGCGATGGCCGACATCGGCGGCGACTCACGTGAACTACTGATCGAGTCCCGCCGGGATGGCGACGGGCACGTGGTCGTGGCGGTACAGGACTCTGGCCCGGGCATCGATCCGGAAAGCGCAAACCAGCTGTTCGACGCCTTCTTCACCACGAAGACTGAAGGCATGGGCATGGGATTGTCGATCTGCCGCTCGATCATCGAAGCCCACGGCGGACAGGTGTGGGCGTCCAACAAGGCGGGGCACGGGGCCATTTTCCAGTTCAGCCTGCCTTCGATTGGCGACGCGTCCTGAAGGGCAATCCGGCGTGACAAGCAGGGCAATACGGC
>NZ_JAXDPY010000495.1:0-2931 GCF_034668105.1 Paraburkholderia sp.
CGCGCGGCGTAGCTCTGGTCGTCGTTGAGGTTGACGATGGTGGTGAGGCGCGCCTGCATGCGCTCAGCCACCGGGCCGACCGCCAGCAGCGGCACGCACAGGCCGGCCAGCAAAATCGCGCTCGCGACAATCCGCACCCGCACCTTGTTGTTCGACTTGACCAAAAGGATCAACAGCGCGATGACCCAGCCGCCCCACGTCGAGCGCACGAGGCTCAGCGCGAACGAGAAGAAGCCGAGCGCCGCCGCGATCCAGCGCACGCGGTGGGTCGCCGCCATCACGTAGACCATCGCGCCCATCATCGCGAAGGCGAACGGGCCCGACGAGTTCATCGTGCTGAATACGCGCACGCCCATCGGCACCGGGTCGCCCTGCGAATTCATCTGCGAGCCGAGCATCCACAGCGCGTCCCACTGCGGCATGATGAAGAACTGGATCAGGCCGTAGCCGCCCATCACCAGCATGCCCCAGATAAAGGTATTGACGATGGTGTCGCGATACTTCGGATACTGGCGTGTGTGCGCCATGATGTGAAAGCCGATCAGGATCGGATAGAGCCAGTTCGCAAGGTCATAGGTGGCGGCGAGCGGCCCGCTCGACATCACGCCGATCATGAACGCATAGGCAAGCCCCATCAGAATCAGCAGCACGGGCAGGCCGCGCCGTTGCGAAAGCAGCTTGTAGTAACGGAGCAAGGAGAACGCGCTGATCATCGTCACCGCGAGCGGTGCGACCTGGATCAGGCTGGTCGGCGTGAACGAGCCTTTGGACCAGTCGGCGAGACGCCGCACTTCCGGGCTCAGGAACCACAGCCACCACATGAAGCCGATGTAGCGCGCCGGGCTTTTGAAGTAAAGCCACAGGCCCGTCAGGATCGCGAGCACCGGGAATCCGAGCGTGAGCACCGTGCCCTGATGCGCGACGATCAGCATCGCCGTGATCAGCCACAGCAGCGCCTCGGGCAGCCATTCCTTGCGGGAACCGGACAGCACCCGCTGCGCGTCGTCGCCGCCGGCTCGCGTGATGGTCGACATCGGTTAGAGACCTCCGCGTGATTGGCTCGCCGGGCATGGGCGTTGAGCTTGCCCTTGTTCTTGCCCTTGCACTTGTCCCTGGTTTCCGGCGCGAACCCGCACCGGCTGGTTCACAGTGGCGGCAGCCGGCGCGGCACGCGGCGCGGTCGCCGCGGCGTCGGAGGTGTCCGGCGCCACGCGTCCGCGCGACGCGGCGCGCGCGCGCAGCATCTCCTGCGTGATCCTCACATGCTGCATCGCATAGTTCCGTGTGGTCAGATCGCGCGACAGCAAACCGGCAGCCGCCGCCTGCGCCTGGCGCAATGCATCCAGCGGCGAGGCGGCGAGCCGATCCACCGTCTCACGCAACGCCTGCGGGTCGAACGGCGGGATATACGCCACCTCGCCGGCCGGAAAATAATCCTGCAGCGCGCCGACGTTCGTGACCACCATCGGCTTGCCGACGGCCGCCGCTTCCAGCATCACCGTGATGCCCGAGGCGTGCGAATTCGGCCGCAGCGGCACCACGATCACGTCGGCCCAGTCGTACAACTCGTGCTGCTTTTTGATGCCCGAGAACAGCGCGATCTCGACGTTCGGCGCGCGCAGCGAGGCGGGAATGCGCCGGCGTGTCGCGAGCTTGACCGTATAGCGGGCGTCGTTGCCGAACGCCTTGATGAGCGTCTCCCAGTCGCGGTCGCGATCGTTGCCGATCGCGGCGATGCGGATCGGCGTGTGCGGTGTCCATTCGGTCGGCGTCTTCACAGGGAAGTCCTGCGTATTCAGACCGTACAACAGAGATGTTGCGTTGCGACCGAAATAGCGCCGGCATAGTTCAGCGTTTTCGCTGGCGAGCGTGGTCAGCTGATCGGCGCGGCTCATCAGCTTGCGATACAGCCAGCTGCGCAAGATCCCGTACGAAGGCCACTTATCGAGCAGCCACACGCTTTGCGCGAGCAGCAGAGGCGCTGCCTCGGCACCCGCCTTGCGGCCGCTCAGCAACAGCATCAGCGCGGCGGACAGCCATTCCTGCTCGGTATGCGTCCAGATCACGTCCGAGCGCAGCATCTCGGCGCGGTTGCGCCATGTATGGATGAAGTCGAACCCGAGCGCCGCCTTCAACGCGCGGCGCAGCAGCTTCACCGGTTTGCTCTCGCCAGCGTCCTGCGAATAGGTCAGCGCGAACGCGTCGGATTGCGCATGGTGATAGCCATACAGACAGCCGATGTCGTCGCCGGGCCGGTAAAAGCGCGGGTCGGCGCCGTAAAACAGATGAACGTGAACTTTCGTACTCATGCAGACACTCCGCTCTGCCGGTGGAAAGGAGCATCGGCGTGCGCGGATAAGCGCCTATGCCGATGCACGAACGTGCAGGACGATTGGGTCACGCGGGCCACGTTGAAGCCGCGGTGGGGCGCGCGGTTCATGGCGGTTATGCGGCCCATGCGGCCCACGCGGCCCAAGCGGCTCAAAAGGCTCAAAAGGCCCACACAGATCGAGCGGCTCATGCGGTCCGCGACAGCGCGCGGCGCGCTTCATGCGCGCCGGTGCGCACCGCGCGCCAGCGCGACAGCCGCAGCCCCGCCTGTTTCGACATCAGCGCGAGCGCGGCGTGCGTGAGCCCCGGATACACGCGCGTGCCGACCAGCGTCCACCACCACCACGCGGCTTCACGCCGCAGCGGCGGCAACTGGTCGCGCAGGATCAGATGAAAGTTGAAGGCGGCTTTGCGCAACGCCGCCCTGGTGTGCGCGTCGCGCCGGTCGTCGTCGAAACGTTCGGCGGGGAAATGATCGACCGCGACGCGCGGGTCGTACATCAGCTTCCAGCCGGCGTTCTTCACCGCGAGGCTGAACGCCATGTCGTTGTGAACCTGGGCGCCCGCGCCGCGCAGGCGTTGATCGAAACGGATCGTGCG
>NZ_JAXDPY010000496.1:0-5615 GCF_034668105.1 Paraburkholderia sp.
AAACCGATGCCGGGCGCGCGCAGGCGCACGGGTTCGTCGACGTCCGGCAGTAATCCGCGATCGTGCGCGACGCCCGCAAGCAGCGCGAGGTACATCTTCGCGACGCTGAAAGTGAGGTCGGCGCGATCGGGCTCGCCCCAGGTGGTCAACACGCGGCCATCCACGGCGATCGTGCCCGACACGGGGCCGCGATCATGGACGGGGCCCAGCAGGCGGTTCCACGGCGGCGGATCGTTGACATGAACGCCCCACGCGCCATCCACATGGCGATCCCAAAGCGACTCGTGTTCTACTGCGAAGCGCACGGCTTGTTGCAAATCGTCTTGCATTCTTGATGTCCTGACTTTCAACGGGTTCAACGAGGATGACAGCTCTAACGCCGGTCGCGCGGCCAGCGCGGCCGGCGTCATTCAGTGCGCGTTCAGACGTGCGCGTGCCCATATCAGCGTACCCAGACTGACGATGGCCGCGAGCATCAGATAAAGACCCGGCGCGAGGTTGTTGCCGGTTGCCGCGATCAGCGCCGCCACGGCGAGCGGCGTGAATCCGCCGAATACCGTGGTGCCGATGTTGTAGCCGAGCGCCATGCCGGTCGTGCGCGTGCGGGTCGGAAAGAATTCGGACATCAGCGCGGGAATCGGCGCAAAGTACGTCGCCTTCAGGACGGCCACCCACACGACGGCGGCCAGCAGTGTCAGGAGCGAGGGGTACGCATTCATCAGCATGAACGCCGGATACACCGTCAGGAAAAACAGCACGCCGGCGCAGAGCATGATGCGCGTGCGTCCCACCTTGTCGGACCAGTGGCCGACAACCGGCGTGAGCACCATCATGATGAAACCGGCCATCAAGGTGGCGACGAAGCCGGCCCACGGCGCGAGGCCCAGTTGCCGCGACGCGTATGTCGGCATGTACAGGAGCATGTAGTTGGCCGTGGTGGTGAGCACGAGCGCGCCAATCGACGCGAGCACGCGCGACTTCTGCGTGGCGAGCAGCTCGCGTACCGGCGAGGCGGCCTTTTCCGCGCGCTCGAACTCCGGCGTTTCGTCGATACGGCGGCGGATATAAAGCCCGACCGGACCGATCAGGATGCCGAACAGGAACGGAATGCGCCATCCCCAGCCTTCCAGTTGAGACGGGGTCAGCGTGCTGGTCAGCACCGCGCCGAACGCCGAGGCGAGCAGCGTGCTCGCGCCCTGGCTCGAAAACTGCCAGCTCGCCATGAAACCCTTGCGCTGCGGCGCATGCTCGATCAGGAACGCCGTCGAACTGCCGAACTCACCGCCGGCCGAGAAGCCTTGCAACAGCCGCGACGCGAAGATGCCGATTGGCGCGAGCAGGCCGATCGACGCATACGGCGGCATCAGCGCGACCACGCTGGTGCCGAGCGTCATCATCGCAATGGACAGCGTGAGCGACGCCTTGCGGCCCTTGCGGTCGCTGAACGAGCCGAGCACGAGCGCGCCGACGGGCCGCGCCAGATACGACAGCGCGAACGTGCCGAACGTCAGCAGAAGCGACACGGTTCTATCGTGGACCGGAAAGAACAACCGCGACAGCACGGTCGCGAAGTAGCCGTACACGACCAGGTCGTAGAATTCGATCGCGTTGCCGATGGACGTCGCGAGAATCAGACGCGAGATGCGCTGGTGCGACGCGGGCGGGGCGATCGTGCCGGCGGCGGTGGCGGATTCGATGCTCATGACGGTTGTCCTGTTCCGACGGCTGCGACGGCTGCGACGCTTGCAACGGTTCGTGGGAGTCGCGATGCACTGCTCCCACCGCCGGCACTGTCGGGCGCGTCGGCGTCCTGCACGCCGAGGTCCCAGAAGAGCCCTGCCATGATGCCGAGGCCCTCCCGGATCACAGGACCGAGCAGATGCTCGTCGGGCGCATGTTGCGAGCAGCCCGGATACGAATGCGGAACCCACAGGGTGGGCATGCCGAGCACCTCGGCGAAGGCGTCGTTCGGCAGCGTGCCGCCGAGGTTCGGCAGCAGCACCGGCTCCACGCCGGTCGTTTGCCGCAGCGAGCGCAACGCCCACTGCACCCACGGATCGAGCGGGTCCACGCGCGTCGCGGGCATGCCGCGTTCGACGTCGATATCGACCATGCCGAAGCCGTGCTCGTCGAGATGCCGGCGCAAAATCGGTTCGAGGTTTTCCCAATCCGTGCCGACCACGAAGCGGATCTGCATGTGCGCAAACGCGTGCGGCGGAATGGCATTGACCGGCTTCTCGGGGTTGCCCGTGCGAAACGCCAGCACTTCGAGGTTATTCCAGCCGAAGACGCGCTCGGTCGGCGTGAGGCCGGGCTCGCCGTAGTCGGCGTCCACCTCGGGCTCACCCGGGTTGCCGCCCACCGCGATGTCAGCGAGCGCGCGGCGCACGGGCTCAGGCACGGGCGGCGGGCGCAAGCCTTCGACGAGTATCCGGCCGTTTGCATCGACCATCGACGCAATCGCGTTGGCCAGCACGACGGCGGGATTGCGCAGCAGCCCGCCCCAATTGCCCGAATGATGACCGCCGTCGCGCAGTTTCACGTCGAGGCGGAAATTCACGAGGCCGCGCGAGCCCAGGAAAATCGTGGGGCGTTGGGCGGCGAGGCGAGGGCCGTCCGAGGCGATCAGCACGTCGGCGGCCAGTTCGTCGCGCAACTGCGCACAGACGGCGTGAAGGCCCGGCGAACCGACTTCCTCGCCGGTTTCAAACAGCAGTTTGAGATTGAAGCCGAGCTTGCCGCCGCGCGCATCCAGCACCGCTTTCAGCGCGGCGAGGTTGATGCTGTGCTGGCCTTTGTTGTCGGCGGTCCCGCGTCCGTACCAGCGGTCGCCTTCGACCGTCACGCGCCACGGCGCGAGGCCCTCGCGCCACTGAGCGTCGTAGCCACGCACCACGTCGCCGTGGCCGTAGGTGAGCACGGTCGGCAGCGTGTCGTTTTCCCGCCGATGCGCGATCAGAAACGGCCCGGCGCCCCGAACGGGATTGTCGACGATGCGGCAGGTAAAGCCCCATTCGATCAGCGTCGGCGTGATTTCGTCGCTCAGATAAGCGCGCAGGGGCGCGCCGCTGTCAGCTTCCTGGCTCTCCGTGCGCAAAGCGACGCGGCGCTGCAGGTCACCGAGAAAACGCCCGGAGTCGTACTGCTCCGTGGCATGGCGGATAGCGGTATCGCGTGTCAAGATGGTTCCCCCGAATTGCGCGCCGCAGCGCGAGCGGTCGATGACTCAAACGAGAATGAACAAGCAAAGCGTTCCCGCAATCCTGGCGTGGACGATATTTGTGGACAATTACAATATTTGGCAGCGATCGTTGCCGAAACGGCAAAGGGGGAGCTTGACGATATGGATAACACCGCACTGCGTTATTTTCTGGAAGTGGCTAGGAGCGGTTCGCTCAGCCAGGCATCGACCCGGCTGTATGTGGCCGTGTCGGCACTGAGCCGGCAGATCGCGAAGCTCGAGGAGGAGGTCGGCGCGGCGCTTTTCGAACGGCGTCCGCGCGGCATGGTGCTAAGCGATGCCGGGCGTTTGCTCGCCGAACACGCGCAGCGCAGCTTGCTCGACGCGGAGCGCGTCGCGGAGGAAATCCGCGGGCTGACCAACGGCGGGCGCGCGACTATTCGCATCGCCAGTTCGGAGGGCGTCGCGCCGCACTTTCTGCCGCAGGTGTTCGCGCGCTTTCTGAAGACGCATCCTGCAACGCATTTTCAGCTCAACGTAGCCGCGCCCTCTGTCGCGACGCAGCGCGTGCGCGAGGGCACCGCCGACATCGCCGTGTGCTTCAGCATCGCGCCGGAGAAGGACATCAACGTGGTGTACTCGCAGCGCGCGCCGATCTTCGCGCTTGTCAGACGCGATCATCCTCTTTGCGAGCGCGAGTCGGTGTCGCTAGCGGACCTGTTGCCGTGGCCGTTCGCGATCAACAATACGGGCGTGACGATCCGCCAGCTGTTCGACATTGCGTGCAGTCTCGAAGGCCTCGTGTTCGATCCGGTGTTCGTGAGCAACTATCACCCGGCCCTGCAGAGCTTCGTGCGTCAGACCGATGCGGTCACGTTGACGGGACTTCTGACGGTACGCGGCCGGCTCGCCCCCGACGGGCTCGTCGCGCTGCCGATCAGCAATCCCGCGTTGCACCAGCGCACGCTTCAGATCCAGACGATGGCCGGTCGAATCCTGCCGAGCGCGATGCAGGTGTTTCTCCAACTGCTGACGGGCGCAATCGATAATCCGGCGCTGCTCGACTGAGCGCTGCGCCGTTCGAGCGCAACAGGGGTTGATGCCTTCGCGTGATAGCCCGCGATCCGCACGACGCGAACGCGCGTCCATGTGCGACGCGGCAGTCGAGTCGCGGCGGTCGCCATCAGCCGGCGGCCCCGCGCGGACCGGTCGACTAACCATCGGAGAGAGTCCCGCCGCAATCTGATGCCGAGGCCGTCTCGACGGGGGAGCGCACGGTTCTTGCGGAGTCCGAATGCTTATCGCGAGAGCCGCGGGCGACAAGCGGCTCCAGGTGGTGGGGCCGCCCCACCGGTCAGGTAGGAGGAGCTATGCGAGGAATAAATGACAAAGCCCGCGCTGCAGTTTTTGCCATGGCGATCTCATTGCTTTCGGCATGTGGCGGGCACGGAAGCAGCAACAGTGACGGCGGCGCAGCACCGCCGGCAGGCGGCATCAACCTGCAAATCGTCTCGTTCGGCGACAGCCTGTCGGACGTCGGAACCTACGCACCCATCGCGAACGCGGTTGGCGGCGGACGATTCACCACGAATCCGGGACAAGTGTGGACTCAGCAGGTCGCGCAATACTACGGCGATACACTAAGCGCTGCGTACACCATCGACATTTCGCATAAGCTCAGTGCAAAGGGCGGCCTTGGCTATGCGGAAGGCGGCGCCACCGTGGCGACGCCAGCTGACCAGTATGCCTTTCTGACCGACATAATCGGCGACATTGAAATGCCCGTCAGTCAGCAGGTTTCGAGCTATCTGAGCGCTCACAAAAGCTTCAACTCGAATCAACTGGTGCTCGTGTGGGCTGGCGCGAACGACGTTCTTCGGGCCGGGTCGCTGCCCGCCGCTGCCCAGACGGTGGAGACGGCGGCCACTGTGCTCGCCCAACTGGTCGGGCAGATGGTTCAGGCCGGCGCTACTCATGTCGCGGTAGTCAATCTTCCGAACATCGGGTTGTCCCCAGACGGCCTCGCTTCGTCCGATGGCGGGGCAAACTTGACGCAGCTTTCGCAACTCTTCAACAGTAGCCTGAATGCCGCTTTGCAGACGAATGGCCTGCAAAGCAAGGTGATTCAGATCGATGCCTATACGTGGCTGAACCAGATCATCGCGAACTTCCAGGCCAATGGCTTCGGGGTGGCGAATACCGGCGTCGCCTGTGATCCCGGCAAAACGCCCCGGCAGTCGGCGCTGCTATGCTCGCCGGCCACCTACGTCGCTGCCAACGCGGATCAGACGTACATGTTCGCCGATAACCTTCATCCGACGACGCATCTGCACGCGCTGTTCGCACAGTTTGTGGAGCGTCAGATCGCCAACGCCGGCGTGGGCCATTGAACCGACCGGCGCCGCCTGGGGGCGGCATGGGCGCGGGTTTCGCT
>NZ_JAXDPY010000497.1:0-2761 GCF_034668105.1 Paraburkholderia sp.
CGATGCAGCGCGCAAAAATTGCAGAACCGAACGCCGCTGATATGGATTGACGCTTCAACCGAATCTCGCTGGTTGGAAGCTGGTTGAGCGTTCGCTTCCATGTGGATCGACCGTCCCTTCATGTCGATGGACTGATATGCAACGTGCCACCGCTAGCCAGCGCCGACTGCGATTCATGGCAAAACAGCCATCTAATCGCGACGTCGTGAAGTCAGATATCCAAGCCGTCCGAGGCTCCGCTCGCAACGTTACTGGACACGTTTCATCCCGCCCGTTGTACCGTCACGACAGTGGTCGATCCGGGCCGATTGGCTCTATCGCTTACGCAGCAAGGCATTCCACGTCCTCGCCGCCAGCACTCCGTGAACACTGGCTACCGACAATTCGGATTCCCTACACGGCGTGCAATCACCGCGCGCGCAGCGCGTCGACGACGTTCATGCGGGACGCGCGCAACGCGGGCAGAAAGCCGCCAACCAACCCCATCGTCACCGAGAACGCCAATGTCTTCCCGACAATAGCGGGTGTCAGGATGAAGCGGAACGACAGGTCCGCGAAGGTCTGGAAGTTGGTTGTCGAGAACGACGCAAACTGCATGAACGCTGCGCAGCCAAGACCCGCCAGTCCGCCGACGAGCCCCAGCAGCATCGCTTCGACGAGGAACGCCGCGAGCACGTTCGCGCGCTTGAAGCCCAGCGCGCGCAAGGTGCCGATCTCCGCCACGCGATTCGCCACGGACGCATACATCGTGATCATCGCGCCGATCATCGCGGCAATAGAAAAGATGGCCGACAGCGTGAAGCCGAGTATGTTGAGGAACGTCGACAGCGCCCTCGACTGGTCGCTGTAAAAAGTTCGCTCGCGTTTCGCGTCGTCGGCGAGGCGCGGGTCGACGTCGATATCGCTCCTGAAGCGCTCAAACTGATCGCGCTGCGAAAGCCGCACGACCATCGACGAATAACTCGTCCGGCGAAACGCCTGCATCAGCTGGTCGGCATCGCCCCAGATCTCAGAATCGAACCCGCTGCCGCCCGCGTCGAAGGTCCCGACCACGGTCCACTCGCGCTGAGCGAAATGCAAATGCCCGCCGGGCTGCGTGCCCGCGAAGCCCTTCGCAATGCTGCTGCCGACCACAATCTCCGACGACCCCGGCGTGAAGAGGCGCCCCGATGCGAGCCGTACTTGGGGCCGCAAGCCGATGCCCGCCTGCGACACACCGCGTATCACCACGTTCGACGGCTTGCCCGAGCCGATTTTCGTTAGCGAGATCAGCACGACCGACTCTTTCGACGCGAGCCTTCGTCCGTCGCCGCCGACCGCGACGGCAGGATGCATCTCGATCACGTTGGCCTGATTGCGGTCGACCGCGCTCTGCACTTCCGTCTCCGCGCCCTTGCGGATCACGACGACGTTGTCCTCTTCGCCCGTCGAGACGAGCGTTTTCTTCAGGCCCGCGTCGAGCATCAGCACCGTCGAGAACACGAATACGACCAGCGCGAGTCCCCCCGCCGTGAGCGCCGTCGTCAGCCGACGGGCCCACAGGTTGCGAGCGATATATGAAAGCGGAATGGCCACGATGCGCTACCCGATGGCCCGCAGGCCTTCGACGATCCGCACGCGCGCCGCCTGGATCGCCGGAATGATCGCCGCCGCCACGCCGACGACACCCGCACACGCTGCCTGCAACAGCACCGTCTCGCGCGACACGTGGAAGACGGGGAATACACCGCCTATTGCCTGCCGGAAGATACCGGCGGCGGGCGGCGTCAACAGCATGCCGAGCCCGCCGCCCGCGATGCACAGCGTCAACGACTCGCCGAACATCAGGAGCGCGAGAAAGCCCGGTCCGAAGCCGAGCGCCTTGAGCGTCGCGTATTCGACGGTACGCTCGCGGGCGCTCATCGCCATCGCATTCGCCATCACGGCCATGATGATGACGATCACCACATACGACACGACGCGGATGGCCGCGATGATCTGATTCGACATCGCGACGAAGCCGAGCTGGAAGGCCTGCTCGGTTTCGGTCAGCGTTTCTGCGAGGGAGTTCCTGAACACGTCATCGACGTTGCGGGAGATCGCGGCGGCCTCCTCGGGAACAGCAATGCCCAGCACGTAGACACCGACCTGATCCGCACGCCGGCCGGGCATTTTGCGCACCGACTCGTTCAGATAGTCCCAGTGAAAAATAAGTTGCCGCGTGATCGTCGATTCGTCGCGGCCATCCATGATGCCGCGCACGACAAACTCCCAGGTGCCCGGATAGATCGTGCCTTTGATGGGAATGACGTCGCCGACTTTGAAGCCAAACTGCGTCGCGAGTTGCCGGCCGACGAGACAGCCCTTGCGGTCGCGTTCGTAATCGCTGCGCTGTTGAGCGGGCACGATCAGCTCGGGATAGAGGTCCAGATAGTTGTCGGACACGGCGAACTGCGCGAAGAAGTTCTTCGGCTCGCGATACACGCCGCCGAACCAGTTCGAGCGCGCAACCAGCGTCACGCCTTCCACGCCGCGAATGCGGTTCTCGTAGCTGAGCGGCAGCGAGAACGTCAGCGAAATGGCGTTGCGCGTGACGAGGCGCGCGTTCGATGCGGCCGCGGCGCCCGCATACCACGCATCGACTACCGTATTGAGGAGCCCGTATGCGAGCACCGCGATCGTGAGCCCGAGCACGGTCAACGCAGTGCGCAGCTTGTGGCGCAGCGCGTTGCGCGTAATCAGCTTCAGCGCGTGCATGACAGGCTGCCGTCGCGCTGATCAG
>NZ_JAXDPY010000498.1:0-3769 GCF_034668105.1 Paraburkholderia sp.
GCCGCGTTGAGAAGACGCAGCGCGCGCAGGCACGGCTGCTGGAGCTGTGCACACGACATCATCTTCGTGCGCGATAAAAATGGTGTAATTACGAACCGGAATCAGGCAGCAGGGACGGAAGAAGAAGCGATTGGGAAAGCCCATCGACGAACTTCTGAGTTCGGTGTTTCCGCTGCAAGTAATCCGCAATTCAAAAGAGGCGGGCGCGCCGACCACACGTCCCGGACAGCGCGGCAAACGCCACAGTACCTTCCAGTAGAATCCCTGGCAAACATCGAAATTACCTGGCGCCACAGCCAGAGCCCTCCGCTGACGAATTGAGGAACAAGCACCGTTTCCCCAGTGTGTGCCCCGCCCCAACGACTACTGATGAAAGGCTGACGTTTCGCGACCGTTCCCGGCGGCCGCAACGTGATGCGTAATGTCCTTGAACCGCGAGACGCACAGGCATTCCGTTTGCTGAGGGAAGCTAACTGTATCAAAGGCGCGCCGCATGTAGCGTCGCATCAGACTTGGGAGCACGTGATGAAAACACTGGATGCAACGTCGCGCGTGGGCGGCGGCGTTGCGGTGGTGGTCCTGTCCGCAGCTTTGTCCAGTTGCTACTACTACGTGCCGTACGGCTACGTTCCCTACGGCGAAGTGCCGACGGCAGCGCCGCAGCAGCAATACCCTTTCTCAATGACCGACGCAGCCGCGACCGGTGCGGCGGCGTCAGATGTAACTGCATCGACGAACACCTATATCGCACCCGCCGCGCCCGTCTTCGTCGGGCCTGCGTATTACCCCGTCGCGTATCCGTACTACGGCTGGCCCGCGTGGTGGGGACCATCGGTGTCACTGAGCTTCGGCTATTGGGGCGGATGCTGTTACGGCGGGGGCCGGCACGGCTACTGGGGCCATGGATATCGGGGCGGTTGGGGCGGTCATGGCGGCTGGGGTGGGCACGGATACCCGGGGCATGGTATGGGCGGCGGCCATTACTGGGGCGGCGGCGGAGGTCACGGGCGTTCGCATTGAGCGCCAGAAAGAATTGCGCTCGTGTTCAACCCTACCCCAACAGCTTGAACCGCGGGCGAACCGGCCGGAGGTTGCCAACGGCCTCGCGTAACATGCAACGCTCGGGGCCAATAAATTACTGTCGCCGAATAGGATGCTGTTGGACTTTTGTGCCCGTGCACATTTCTCAGCATGACACTAGATGGCCATCCGCCTGCATTAAAAGAATCCGCCAGACAAGGCTCCTGCGAGAGGTGGCTCTCTGGCCGAAAGCACCGCTGTGCAAAGTTGAGGCGCAGACCTGATTGGGATGCATCTGCGTTTCAGCTTCCTCGTCTGAGAATCAGCTCAGCTACTTTTGTTCGGGCTGCAATCCCCAAGGTGCCCCATCGAGTGGACCGTCTAGAGAAAGGACCATGACTGCGGTCCTGTCAGAAAATGTGAGGATTGCATGGCGGTTCAAACCTTGGACACCGGCTTGCTTGCTTTGTCGATGAGTTCCACAGTCTCCTTCGCCGCAGCCGTGGCCTGCTGATTCAGTGCTTTACCTGCGTCCCACATTGCCCCGAACCCCTTCGACCAGAAAGCGGTAATCACGTCGTTTTGCGCCGGTGGGTTTTTCGCCAGGTTATCGATAATTACCTGAGTCTCGCGAACGTACCCGCTGGCCAGCTTTTCAGTTGACGCGAGCAGTTGATGTTGCGCCTCTGTGGCAATTTCATTCACATGTTGCCAATAGGCTTGCACCTTCCTGGTGGTTGCTTGCGACTGCCGGGATTGCAGTTCGAAGAATGATTGAGGGTCCCTGGCGGAAAGAGCAAGGGCCTCTGACGCGACAGCCTCGTTCTCCAGAATCGAAGCTTTGGCCGCCTGCAGGTTCAATGCGACGAGCTTTTCGTAAGCCTCAAGACCAGTATTAAGAAATCCGTAAAGGGCCTCAAGGCCGACCTTGTGTGCAGCAGCTACCTGCTCGGGAACTTGCGTGTTCATCGGTTTAGACTCCTGTGTAAATAGAGGCACTTCGATTGATTCGGCCGGTGCTGAGTCGCGTCCCGCCCGTCGGCTGGAATAGTGTGCCTTGACGCGAGAAGCGAATCTTGTCGTAGCGCGTGGGGTCTCATGCCGCACGCTGCGTGCGGCATGAAACCGGCACGTTCTCAGAGCGGCTGGATATTTGCGGCCTGCTTACCCTTTGGTCCGAGCTTGACCTCGAAGCTGACCTTTTGCCCATCGCTAAGAGACTTGAAGCCGTCCGACTTCACTTCGGAAAAATGGGCAAACAGGTCTTCGCCACCATCGTCCGGCGCGATGAAACCGAAGCCCTTTGCGTCGTTGAACCACTTCACTGTGCCCGTCTGCATCATCTGATTCCAAGGAAGTTAAAAAAGAGTCATTGACCCGCCGTAAAAAACTTCAAAAGTGTCGCTGAAGGCGCTGTTGCACGCGCGGACGCCTGGGGAGAAGAACGTTACCGCTTCCCGGAAAACAAGCAGTGTCTGGCCTGCGAATGGTTGTTCGGTTGCAAGCCTGCTTCGATGGAGCGCGAAGGGCAGGCATCTGCGCCATCTGCTTGTGTGCGCCAGTCAGCCGTTCCAAGCCTGTGCCCGTCAGATGCCCGACAGGTGGCGGGACCAGTCTCAGGCAGTCTGCATTCGACGCCTCGAGTCTGCGGGAGCGCTGGCGAGACGGTCGAGCAACCGCTGTAGCCGTTCCCGTTGTCGTTGCAAGAGTCCGGGCGTCGCATACGCTTGAAGAACCCGAGCGCGCCAGTAGGTCTGGGCGAACAACGAATCTGCACCTTCTGTGCATAGGACCCGCTCAAGATGCGTAACTGCAGGGTCAAGGTTTTGAGGCGTGTAGGGACTCGTCCAGGCGCTTGCGTTGGTGGCAACGTTCACTGCGTTCTCTCCCTCACATATAGTTTTTCTGACAAACGGCACGCTGCACACGGTGCGTCCAGCTCTCAGTCACGATGCTATTAGTCAGATGTTTAGTACGGTTTGCTAAATTTAGTGAAAAAGATACAGGAAACACGGTCCCCCATAAACCGGGTTAACCCGTCAATGCGCAATCTCCATCGCTCAAAATACGGTCGCGTTTACATATGACGTATCGAGCCTCTACTGTCGATGGAAAGGGTTTCGAAGTTTGATTTTTAGTGCTTGTGTTGCTTTGTAGCTGAGGTTGTTCGTACCTAAGACACGGAGCCCTGAAACGCCGCTTGCTGCAGCTATATAGCAGGAATAGTCGCCCCGTTTCGTTAATCGGCTGGAGCCTCGGCGGAGCGTACGCGCGCGAACTACGAAGAAGCATCCGGAGCTGGTGCCGCAGGCCATCACCCTCGCGACTCCGTGTCGTGGCTCGCCTTCTTGCCAAGCGTCGGCACGGCACCTTTCGCACGTTGCTCGATAACTGCGTCACCAAGCTGTTTTAGCGGCAAACCGTCATTCGCGCCGAAACAGTGAGGGCGCCGCTGCGGTTCGACACTAGCAACCTATGGCGCAGCTCCGCAAGCTCCCGTCGTTCGGCCTTCGCACTCGTGGTTATAAAAGGACGCTGCACGCGGCATCACGCTAGTTGCGACCGGCGTGAATTCACATGGCTGCGCTGTGCTTCGGCGGGGAACGGCCAGACGGATTTTCACCCCTTACCTGGGACGCCTCCCTGATGGATGCGGCAATCTCGGAGCCGAACAAGAAAACGATGGCTGAAAAGTATAGCCACATCATTAGCACGGCAAGAGAGCCTGCCGCACCGAACGAGTTTGCGG
>NZ_JAXDPY010000499.1:0-13883 GCF_034668105.1 Paraburkholderia sp.
CGCCGTGGTCGGGTTCGTCATGAACCGCGCTTTCCAGTAGCGCGAGTTGCTCGTTCAGGTCGCGACCTGTGAGCGTAAGGGCGCCAGCGAGATTGTTGCGCAACCGCGGTAATTTCGGATCGATGGCAAGCGCGCGACGATAAGCCGCGATCGCGTCGCCATGCCGGTTTGCCATCTGCAGCGCGTAGCCGAAACGGAAATGCGCAAGAGCGCGATGCGGATCGAGTTGAGCAATAATGGCGGCGAGTTCGATCGCGTCGTTGTGACGATGTTGTTCGAGCAGCGCAGCACTGAGCGATTCGATTGACTCGTCGTCGAGTGCGTGACATTGCGCGGCGGCATCGAGCCAATTGGCCTGCGCTTCTGCGGTGCCATTTTGCCGGGCTGCGGCGGCATGTCGCAGAAAAGTCAGGAAAGCTGACGAGGCGGGTGTCGCGCTATCAGAAGTGGGTAGCATGGCTGGGTTTGGGCGGCGCAAGAACCGGTGATAAGCGATCGGCCTATGCAACGCCGTCGCAAAAATGCCATGTTACCGGCGCGAAGCCGCGCGGTAAGTCGGACTAGTCCGAACAGGTAAACTAAAAGTCATGCATCGTATAACCAACACCGGCCGGGTCAACCTCGGTCATCTGTTCTGGCTGCGTAACCTGGCGATCATCGGGCAACTGATGACGATCGCGTTCGTGCAGATGTTCATCGGCGTGCATCTGCCGTTGCCTGCGATGTTGCTGGTGATCGCCCTCGAGGTGATCTTCAATGGACTGACGTGGTGGCGTGTGTCGCAGCAGCGGCCCGAGTCCAATCTCGAACTGTTCGGCCAGCTCTGGGTCGATCTCGGCGCGTTGTCGGCGCTGCTGTTTCTCTCCGGTGGTACCACCAACCCGTTCGTTTCGCTGTACCTGCCGTCGCTCGCAATTGCCGCGGCCGTGTTGCCGTGGCATCTGATGGCATGGCTCGCCGCATTCGCCGTGGCCTGTTATGCGGTGCTCGGTTTCGATTCCGTAGCGCTGAATCTCGACAACCCCGCGAACCTGTTCGAATACTATCGCGCCGGCATGTGGGTGAACTTCATGGTCAGCGTCGGCCTGATTGCGTGGTTCGTCGCGCGCATGTCACGCGCGCTGCGACTACGTGACGCAGCGCTCGGAGACGCGCAGCAGCGCTTGCTTCACGACGAACGCGCTGTGGCGCTCGGCGTGCAGGCCGCCACCGTCGCGCACGAAATCGGCACGCCGCTGTCTACAATTGCCATGTTGTCCGAAGAATTGCGCGACGCCGCGCGAACCGATAAGGGACTGGCGCCGTACAGCGCCGATCTGGAGTTGCTCGAACAGCAAATGACGCTGTGTACTTCGGCGCTTGCGCGACTGCGCAGCCGTGCTTCGACAACCACCAGCCGGCAAACGGTCGTCGAATGGCTCGAGTCGTTCGGCGAGCAGTGGCGCTTACGTCATCCGCATGTGAAGTTCGAGCGGATCGGTGTACCGCCCGCGGGTGTCAGCCTTGACGATACGGTTGCCGTGAGTCAGATTCTCACGATTCTGCTCGACAATGCCGCGCGGGCGAGTCGCGATCACGTGACGCTGTCGTGCAGGCTTTCGGCGCGTGGCGACCAGGTTGTATTCGAGGTATGTGACGCGGGCCCTGGTATTCCGGCTGCGTTGCGGGGGTCGCTCGGCACGATGCCGGTCGACAGCACACAAGGTGGGCACGGCGTGGGCCTGTATCTGGCATTTTCCGCGGCGGCACGTCTGAGGGGATCGATCGAGCTGAACGATGTCAGCGAGACCAAACCGCGTGGCACGCGTGCAGTATTGAGACTGCCGCTCGCTGGGCGCAAATTATCAGGTGCGGGCCGTCAAGGCACTTCGCCATCCAACACGGAGAAACAGGCATGAGCGATATGAATTTTCTGGTGATCGACGACGACGAGGTGTTCTCCGGCATCCTCGCCCGCGGCTTGACGCGGCGCGGATATACGGTGGCCGAAGCGCACAACGCGGATGAGGCGATCAAGTTGGCGAACCTGCAGAAGTTCGGGCAGATCACGGTAGACCTGCATCTCGGCAACGACTCCGGTCTTACGCTGGTTGCCCCTTTGCGTGATTTGCAGCCTGACGCGCGCATGCTGGTGTTGACCGGCTATGCCAGCATCGCCACGGCGGTGCAGGCGGTGAAAGACGGTGCCGATAACTACCTGGCAAAGCCAGCCAATGTCGAGACGATCTTGTCGGCGCTGCAAAGCGAGGCGAGCGCGTTGCAAGCTGAGGAAGCGATTGAGCGTCCCACGCCGTTGTCGGTTGCGCGCCTGGAGTGGGAGCACATTCAGCGCGTGCTCGCGGAGCACGGCGGCAATATTTCGGCCACTGCGCGCGCGTTGAACATGCATCGTCGGACGCTGCAGCGGAAGTTGGCGAAGCGGCCAGTCAGGCAGTAAGCACTCGGTCTCGCCTGGGCGCTGCTTGCACTCGCGGGCAGGAAGCAAAACGGGCTGTCTTTCACAAGACAGCCCGTTTTTTACGCCTTGAGCATAGCCGGCCACGTGCGAGGTAGGTTGCTTTAACGCGATATCGGCATCAACGTTGGCATCGATACGATCGTCGGTGTCGGCATCAAAGTCGACGCCGACATCGGCATCACAGTACGTAGCGCGACAGATCCTCGTCTTGCGCCACTTCATTCAGCGCGCGATCGACATATGCCGCGTCGATCTGCACCGTCTTGCCCGAGTGATTGCCGGCTGCGAACGAGACATCTTCGAGCAGTTTTTCGATCACCGTGTACAGGCGGCGTGCGCCGATGTTTTCGGTCTTCTCGTTGACCGAATATGCGATTTCGGCCATACGCCGAATGCCGTCGTCGGCGAATTCGAGGTGTACGTCTTCCGTGGCCAGCAGTGCCTGGTATTGCTTGACGAGGCTCGCGTCGGTCGACACCAGGATCGATTCGAAATCGCCCACCGACAGCGAATCCAGTTCGACCCGAATCGGGAAGCGGCCTTGCAGTTCCGGAATCAGATCGCTCGGCTTGGCCAGATGAAACGCGCCGCTTGCGATGAACAGAATGTGATCGGTCTTCACCATGCCGTACTTGGTGTTGATCGTGGTGCCTTCGACGAGCGGCAGCAGATCGCGCTGCACGCCCTGACGCGACACCTCGCCACCGCCGGCTTCATTGCGCGACGCGATCTTGTCGATTTCGTCGAGGAACACGATGCCATTCTGCTCGACGTTCTGCACCGCCTTGGCTTTCACCTCTTCGTCGTTGAGCATCTTGCCGGCTTCTTCGTCGGTGAGGACCTTGAGGGCTTCCTTCACCTTCAGCTTGCGGCGCGTTTTCTTGCCGCCGCCGATGTTCGCGAACATCGAGCGGATCTGTTCGGTCATGTCTTCCATGCCCGGCGGCCCCATGATGTCCATGCCGACTTGCGGCTGTTCGACGTCGAGTTCGATTTCCTTGTCGTCGAGCAGCCCTTCGCGCAGACGCTTGCGGAAAGTCTGGCGCGTGGTGCTGCCTTCGTCGACGGTATCCACCGCGCTCGAACTCGCGCCGAAACCAACCGGGCGGGCGCTCGGCAACAGGATGTCGAGAATGCGGTCTTCGGCCTGATCTTCGGCCTTGGTTCGCACTTTGCGCATTTCCGTTTCGCGCGTCTGCTTGACCGAGATTTCGATCAGGTCGCGCACGATGCTATCGACGTCGCGGCCGACGTAACCCACTTCAGTGAACTTGGTGGCTTCGATCTTGATGAACGGTGCGTCGGCCAGTTTCGCCAGACGCCGCGCGATTTCGGTTTTGCCGACGCCGGTCGGTCCGATCATCAGAATGTTCTTCGGCGTGATTTCCTGACGCAGCGGGTCTTCAACCTGCTGACGGCGCCAGCGGTTGCGCAGCGCCACGGCGACTGCTTTCTTCGCGCGGCCTTGGCCGATGATGTGTTTGTCGAGTTCCGAGACGATCTCGGCAGGGGTCATGGTGCTCATCGTGGGTCCTTACTCGATCGTCTCGATGACGCGGTTATGGTTCGTATAGATGCACATGTCGCCGGCAATCTCCAGCGACTTCTCCACGATCTCGCGCGGCGACAGCTCGGTGTTGTCAACGAGTGCCTTCGCGGCGGCTTGCGCGTAAGCGCCGCCTGAACCGATCGCGCAAATGCCGCCTTCCGGATCGAGCACATCGCCGTTACCGGTAATGACGAGGGTGGTAGTGGCGTCCGCCGCGATCAGCATGGCTTCGAGGCGGCGCAGCATGCGGTCGGTGCGCCAGTCTTTGGCGAGTTCGACGGCGGCGCGGGTCAGATTGCCCTGATGTTTTTCCAGCTTCGCTTCGAAGCGGTCGAGCAGCGAGAAGGCGTCGGCCGTGCCGCCGGCGAAGCCGACCATCACCTTGCCGTTATAGATGCGCCGGACTTTCTTCGCACCGCCTTTCATGACGATGTTGCCCAGTGTTACCTGGCCGTCGCCGCCCAACGCGACCTTGTCGCCGCGGCGCACGGAAACGATCGTCGTGCCGTGAAATTGCTCCATATGCGTTCCTCTTTGCAAAACGGGTAGGACGCGGTGGCGCAGCACCACCGCCTGAATCCTGGAAGCGGACGGCGCGCAAAGCTGAAACGATCAACTCGCCGGCGCGCGCTCGTGCAACGCATGTCCGGCTTATTTTAGGGCGTGCGCGGTCATATCAAGAGCCGGCAAATGGCATAAGACAAAAACACGGGATTCAGGGCGGGGAACTGTGCGCAAGCACGCACAAAAGAAAAAAGGCGCACAGATCACCGTGCGCCTCTCGACGAAGCAGCTTAAAAGGGCGCGGAGCCGAAGCCGCGCCGCGGGCGTTCAGTCGCCGAACAGCTTCTGGCGCAGTTCGCGGCGTTCCTGTGCTTCGAGCGACAGGGTGGCCGTGGGCCGTGCGAGCAGACGCGGAATGCCAATCGGCTCGCCGGTTTCTTCGCACCAGCCGTAGTCGCCCGAATCGATGCGCGCGATCGATTGCTGAACCTTCTTCAGCAACTTGCGCTCGCGGTCGCGCGTGCGCAGTTCGAGCGCATGCTCTTCCTCGATCGTTGCACGGTCGGCCGGGTCCGGCACGATGACTGTTTCGCGCAGGTTCTCGGTCGTCTGGCCGGCATTGCGGAGAATGTCCGCTTGCAGCTGTTCGAGCTTGTTCTTGAAGAAGGCGAGCTGATCCTCATTCATGTAATCCTTGTCGCTCATCTTCAGGATTTCGGCTTCGGTCAAGAGTCGTTTCGTCGTCATCTGGCTTGCTTCTTCAATGTGAGGCAAAACTCTTACATAGTGCCCGCACTTTCGTATTGCCCGCAAAGGCGCCTCGAGGACGCGGAGCGCCAGGGCGGGCACGGACGGTGGACTGTCGTGACGCCGAAGCGCCTGGCGCCCACACGCCGGGCGTCGATACGCCGATGCGGGGCCGAACTCCTCTGGAAACCGATTCTCAAATGCTCCTGAGGCATTGCTTGCCAGCAGCGCGCTTTATCAGCTGTGCCAGCCGGCATTGTCGGCGTGCTTTCCGGACAAGATTTTCCGGCGCCGTTTCAGGCCCAGCGCGGGATACGCGCGACCGGGCAATTCGTTGTCATTCTCCAGTGGGCACGTATTGTAACTGAATCACAATCCTGCACCGCAACTGGTGAAAATCCCGCATCAAGCGCAGATATCCCGAAAATATAACGCGCGAACGACCAAAAAGCGATGGTCGTGCACGCTTTAATACAGCAGGGTTTTCACGTGCTTTTCACACAATCGACATTTCAGCAGGTTTTCGGACGATTTTTTTGCGGTGCTTTCTGCAGATGATTGGCTTTTTTGACCGCACAGCGCTCGTGGTCACAGCCGGGAGCGCGCAGCATGCCGTGCGCGTGGCACGGCATGCACGGCAGACATTTACGCCAGACAGGCGTCGAGACCGTCGGTGATCAGGTCTTGCGGCAGTTCAATGCCGATGAACACCATCTTGTTGGTCTTCTTCTCGACCGGCTGCCACTTCGCCGCCAGGTCGCTGCCCATCATCTGAAGCACGCCCTGGAACACCACCTTGCGGTCGACGCCCTTCATATACAGCACGCCCTTATAGCGCAACAGGCGCTCGCCGTAGATCTGCAGAATGCCGCCGAGGAAGTCCTCGAGCTTGTTCGGATCGAACGGACGATCGCTGCGGTAGACGAACGATTTGATCTTGTCGTCGTGATGCGCGTGATGGTGATGCGCGTGATCATGACCTTCGTGGTCGCACTTGCCGTGGTCGTGATCGCAGTTTTCGTGATCGTGACCATCGTGGTCGGCATGGGTGTGGCCGTGCTCGTCATGCGCGTGGGCATGGCTGTGCGAGTGTTCGTCTTCAGCGAGGAAGTCCGGATCGATTTCCAGCTTCGAATTCAGGTTGAAGCCGCGCAGGTCGAAGATTTCCTTGATGTCCGCCTCGCCGAAATTGACGATCTTGATCGCCGCCCGCGGGTTCATGTGCAGCAAGCGGTGGCGCAGATCGTCCACATGCTTTTCGTCGACTGTATCGGACTTCGTGATGAACAGGCGATCGGCGAAGCCGACCTGGCGCTGCACGACTTCGTGTTCGTCCAGCTGATGATTCGCGTGCTTCGCGTCGACCAGCGTGATGATCGCGTCGAGCAGGAATTCGTTGGCGATCTGGTCGTCCATGAAGAAGGTTTGCGCGACCGGGCCCGGATTCGCGAGGCCGGTCGTTTCGATCACGACGCGATCGAAATCCAGTTCGCCGGACTGTTTCTTCGCCGCCAGATCGCCCAGCACACGCGAGAGATCGCCGCGGATCGTGCAGCAGATGCAGCCGTTGCTCATCTGGATGATCTGTTCGCTGGTGTCCTGCACGAGGATTTCGTTGTCGATGTTCTCTTCGCCGAACTCGTTCTCGATCACGGCGATCTTCATGCCATGCTTTTCGTTCAGAATGCGCTTGAGCAGGGTGGTTTTGCCGCTGCCGAGAAAGCCGGTCAGGATGGTGACTGGGATCATGTTGGTCGCCTGTAGGTACGTGAGTCTGTGCGTAATCAAATGTGCAGCGCAAATGTGCGGCGTGAAATCGGCAGCGCAAAAAGCGCGGCGCGCAAGCTGCACCGAATGCGTCTGCAAATCCGGTTTGCCGGGCGCGTCAGCCTGACGGCGCGCGGCCCGATCTAGCGAGATATTGAAACATATCTGTCAAGCCGGCGCTCGCGGCGGGGGCGAACCCCTGCGCGGCGCTTGGGAAATAGCCCTGAAACTATGGGCGATCAGGCGATTTGCAACAGCAGGCCTTTCAGATATTCGCCTTCCGGGAATGCGGTGAGCAACGGATGGTCCACCCCGGCGCCGAGGCGCTTGAGAATCCGTGCATCGACCCGCGCATCGGCCGCCGCGCCGGACACGATCTTCTGGAACAACTCCGAATCGATCGCGCCGGAGCATGAATAGGTGAACAGCAGGCCGCCCGGGCGCAGCAGCTTCAGGCCGGTCAGATTGATGTCCTTATAGGCGCGCGAGGCGCGCTCCACGTGTTCACGCGACGGCGCGAATTTTGGCGGATCGAGCACGATCAGGTCGAAGCGTTCGCCTTCGTCGTAGAGGCGGCGCAGGGTTTTGAACGCGTCGGCGTCGAGCCAGGTTGCGCGCTCGGCGTCGAAACCGTTGGCGGCCACGTTCTGTTGCGCGATCGCGAGCGCGTCGCCCGACGAATCGATCGACACTACGCGTTTGGCGCCGCCTTTCAATGCCGCCAGTGAAAATCCACCCGTGTAGCAGAAGCAGTTCAGCACGTCGCGATCTTTCGCCAGCTCCTGCACCAGCAGGCGGTTGTCGCGCTGGTCGACGTAGAAGCCGGTTTTGTGGCCGTTGCGCACGTCGACGTGGTAACGCACGTCGTTTTCGCTCGCAATCAGCGCTTCCGACGGCGCGTCGCCCGCCAGCACGCCGGTGATCTGCTCGAGCCCTTCCTTCTGGCGGATCGACACGTCCGAGCGCTCGTAGACGTTCGGGCAGCCCGTCGCGCCGACCAGCGCGGCGACGATCGCTTCCTTCCATGCTTCGACGCCCGTCGCCATGAACTGGCACACCAGCTGGCTGCGCTGGCCTTCGTCTTCGGCGACATAGTGATCGACGATCAGACCAGGCAGGCCGTCCGCTTCGCCGAATATCAGCCGCACGGCGCCGGTGTTGTGCACCATCGTCTGACGATGCGCCAATGCTCGCTGCACGCGGCGCTTGAAGAACGCGTGATCGATCGGCTCGGCTTCGTCGAAACTCCACACGCGGGCGCGAATCTGCGACTGCGGGCTGTAGGCCGCCCGGGCGAGGAAGCGGCCGTCGTGCGCGCGCACCAGCACGGTCGCGCCGGGCGCGGGATTGCCGTCGACGCGATCGATCGCGTTGGCATAGACCCACGGATGGCGGCGCAGCAGCGATTTTTCTTTCGACGGTTTGAGCGTAACGGTATTCATCAGGGTGTCAGCAGAGCAATGGGCCGCGCGGCTTGCGATGCGCGCAGCGGGTGAAGCGAAGGCGAAGACTGCAAACCGCAAACAGCAAACGAGCGGAATCAGTCGCGTTTTTTGGCGCGCGGATGCGCCTGATCGTAGACGTGCGCGAGATGCTGGAAATCGAGCGCGGTGTAGACCTGCGTCGCGGTGATGCTGGCGTGCCCGAGCAGTTCCTGCACGGCCCGCAGGTCGCCGCTCGACTGCAGCACGTGCGTGGCGAACGAATGCCGCAGCACGTGCGGGTGCACATTGGCGGGAATGCCGGCGACCAGCGCCGCGCGCTTCACGCGATCACGCACGACATTCGGCGACAGCCGATTGCCGCGCGCCGAGAGAAACAGCGGATGCGGGTCGTGCCTGACCATCTGGTCGCGCACGCCGAGCCACGCATTCAACGCAGCGATCGCTTTGCTGCCGACCGGCACGACGCGGCGCCGGTTGCCCTTGCCCAGCACTTCGACTTCCGCGGAGTCGAGCTTGAGCCAGCCCGCGGAGCGGTAGCCGTCGGTCTCGGCGAAACGGGCGTCGAGGCCGACCAGTTCGGACAGCCGCAAGCCCGACGAGTAGAACAATTCGAGCATCGCGTGGTCGCGCAGACCTTCGGGCGTCGCGGGGGGCGGGCTTTCCATCAGGCGCGTTGCGTCGTCGACGGAAAGCGCTTTCGGCAGTGATCTGGCCTGTTTCGGCGCGCGTACGGTGGCGACCGGATTGGCCGGTAGGTCGACGCGGCCCGCGAACCAGCGGTAGAACGCTCGCCAGGACGACAGCCGATGGCTGATCGAGCGCGCCGTCAGGCCGCCGGCATGTGCCCGCGAAACCGCACCGCGAATATCGACGGCGGTGAGGCTTTCGAGCGGCCGCCCTTTGGCCAGCAGCTTGAGCTCTTCGAGTTCGTGGGTATAGCCGCGCAGCGTATGCGCCGACAGTCGTCGCTCATGTTCGAGATTCGACAGGTAGGCGGCGATCGGGTCGGCTTCGGTCACGATGGCCTTAGGTGGCTCGGCGGTTCAGCGCGGCAGCAGACGGCTCAGCGCCGCGCTTGCCAACGCGCCGATCTGCGTCAGGAAATCGGTGGCCATGCCGTCGTGGAAGCGGCGCGGATCGGCCGAACCCATCACCAGCAGGCCGAAGGTGGGCGCTTCTTCCTTGCCTTCGGGGTCGCGCAGCGCGAGCAACGCAATCGATTCGGTGGCGTGCGCGGCCTCGCTCGTACCGCCGGCGGACCCCTCGTCGCTCACCGATGCCACCGCCGGCACCAGCCACTGCGCCGCTTCGAAGCCGGTGTTCGCGCCACAGTACGGCGTGGTGAGGCTGTTCGCGAAGATTCGCACTTCCTCGCCGACATGGCGCGCGAACTCGGCCTGCCCATACGGCTCGGCTACGTCCCATACGCGCAGCGCGGCTTGCGGCACGTCGAAAATATCCCGCAAACCGTTCGAAATCGTGCGCGGCAGCGCGTAGGGATCGCGCTCGGCCATCACGCGGATCGTCCAGCGATTGAATTTCGAAGCGATGCTGTCGTTTTCGTGACCGTAGCGCAGCAACTCGGCCAGACGCCGTTCGAGATGCTTGTTCTTGTCGCGCAGCATTTCCATCTGCCGCTCCTGCAGCGACACCGCGGCTTTGCCGTGCGGGTTCGCAAGCCGGATCGTCGCGAGCATTTCCGCGTGTTCGGCGAAGAATTCGGGGTTGGCGAGCAGATATTCGGCGACTTCGCGATCGTTCATGGTATCGGCTAAAGGACTACGGGACGACGCCTGGGGGCGCCGCGTCGGTCGTGAGTTTGGTCGGCCGGTGAAGAAGCCGCATTGTCCGGCTCTTCATCGGCTTCTTTGTTGGCCTGTTCATCGGCCTGTTCGGTGGTCTATCGTGAGTCTATTCGTCAGGCCATTCATCGGCCCATTCGAAACCTCGCATAGGCCACGTGCGTGGTATTTCGCGGGCCGATCGTTTGGCCACTGAATCGGGTGTCAGACCGGCGCAAGTCCCTCGGCCAGTTCGATCTCGCCTTCGAAGACGGTTGCCGCAGGGCCGGCCATCAGCAGCGGTGCGCCGTCTTGCGAGCTGTCCCACGTGATGGTCAGCTTGCCGCCGTGCGTGTGCACCAGCACCGGCGCTTCCAGCAGGCCGCGGCGAATGCCGGCCGCGACTGCCGCGCACGCACCCGTGCCGCATGCCAGCGTTTCGCCGGCGCCGCGTTCGTAGACGCGCAGCTTGATCTCGCTACGGCCGACGATCTGCATGAAGCCCGCGTTCACTCGCTGCGGGAAGCGTGCATGCCGCTCGATCACCGGGCCTTCGACGAGAACCGGAAAATCCTCGACGTCGTCGACCACTTGCACTGCGTGCGGGTTGCCCATCGACACCACGGAGATCCAGCGCGTCACCCCGTTCACATCGAGCGGCCAGAGCGTGTCAGCACCTTCACGGCGGCCTTCAAGACCTTTGGTGGCGAACGGTACGCGCCCCGGTTCGAACACGGGCGCGCCCATGTCGACCAGCACTTCGCCATTCTCCTGCATGGTCAGCAGGATGGTGCCGTTCTGCACTTGCACGCGCACGCTGCGCTTGTCGGTCAGCCCACGGTCGCGCACGAACTTGACGAAGCAGCGCGCGCCGTTGCCGCAATGCTCGACCTCGCCGCCGTCGCAATTGAAGATGCGATATCTGAAATCGACGCCCTCCACGGTGGGCTTCTCGACCAGCAACAACTGGTCGGCGCCGACGCCGAAATGCCGGTCCGCGAGCGCGCGCACCTGCGCCGGTGTCAGGTTGACCGGTTGGGTGTAGCCGTCGAGCACGACGAAGTCGTTACCCGCGCCGTGCATTTTGGTGAATTTCAATTTCATCACGCTATTGTAAGTGACGCGCCCCAAGATGCGCCGAACGCCGCTTTGTTTCCACGTCCGGGCACTTTTTTCGAAGGCCGATCAATAAACACTCGGCTCGCCTGGCGGCCGCGTCTTGAAGCGCTTGTGCACCCAATAATACTGTTCCGGTATCAGGGGAATCTGCTCCTCGAGGAAGGCGTTCATGCGGCGGGCGTCGGCCTCGTCGTTGCCGGTGGGGTAGTTCTGCCATGGCTTGAACACCTTGAGACGGTAGCCCTTGTAATTCGGCAGCACTTCGCCGATGAACGGCACCACTTGCGCATGGCCGACACCGGCAAGGCGTCCCACGGCTGTCAGCGTGCACGCGGGTACGCCGAAGAACGGCACGAACGTCGAGTTGCGCATGCCATAGTCCATGTCGGCGCCGAGCATGACCGGCTTGTGGTCGCGCAACCAGCGCAGCACGATGCGCGCACTGTCGGCCCGGCTCGCCATGTCCGCGCCGAAACGGCCGCGAGCGGCCTTCGCAACATCGTCGAGCACCTTGTTGGACATCGGCTGATAGAGCGCGCCGCACTGCCGGCGCAGCGCGTGATTGATAAACACGGAGCCCGCTTCGATGCCGACGAAATGCGCGCCCAGCAGCAGCGTGGGCGGCATGTCGGGATCCAGCAGATCGATCTCGCTATCCACCTGCACGAGCTTTTCGAGCTTCTTCGCCGAGGCGAACCACTGGACGCTGCGCTCGACATAACTGCGGATCGCGTGGCGGAAGTGTTTCTGCGCGATCTCCTCGCGGCGCGCGGCGCTCCACTCCGGGAAACACAAACTCAGATTGATGTGGACGATGCGCTTACGGTTGCTTGGGATCTGATAGAGCAGCCAGCCCAGCCCGTCGCCCATTCGCGCGACCAGACCGTAGGGCAGCAAGGCCAAAAATTTCAGGAATCCAATAGCCAGATAGGCGCCGAGACGACTCAACATGCCGCCCCTCCGTTTAGGGCGTCGAGCGACGCTTTGCTCAAGAAACCTGAAGACGGGTCGAAAACCAGCACGGGTGAACACTCTGTGACAATCAAAGGAAGTCGCTATAATAAGGGCTTCGCCGAGTTAATAGACAACTTGCGGGGCGAAGCTGGCGGGTGCGATCCATGGGATACGCCCCCGCCGGTAAGGTAATCCGCTAAAGCGTCGCCGCTTCAAGCTCCCGAAGCTGGCTACGTGAAACTCAACCGTAACCACCAAACAGGAGTCTGCAACGTGGCAAACGACTATCTCTTCACCTCCGAATCCGTTTCCGAAGGCCATCCCGACAAAGTCGCGGATCAGATCTCGGACGCCATCCTCGACGCCATCCTCACGCAAGACAAGTACTCGCGTGTTGCAGCCGAAACGCTGTGCAACACCGGTCTGGTCGTGCTCGCCGGTGAAATCACCACCACGGCGAACGTCGATTACATCCAGGTCGCGCGCAACACGATCAAGCGTATCGGTTACGACAACACGGATTACGGCATCGACTACCGTGGCTGCGCAGTACTGGTCGCATACGACAAACAATCGCCAGATATTGCCCAAGGCGTGGACCGTGCGCACGACAACAACCTCGATCAAGGCGCCGGCGACCAGGGCCTGATGTTCGGTTATGCGTGTGAAGAAACGCCGGAACTGATGCCGCTGCCGATCCACCTGTCGCACCGTCTGGTGGAACGTCAGGCGAATCTGCGCCGCGACGGCCGTCTGCCGTGGCTGCGTCCGGATGCGAAGTCGCAGGTTACCGTGCGCTATGTCGACGGCAAGCCGCATTCCATCGACACGGTCGTGCTGTCCACACAGCATGCGCCGGACATCGATCTGGCCGTGCTGCGCGAAGCCGTGATCGAAGAAGTGATCAAGCCGACGCTGCCGGCCGAGCTGATCAAGGGCGACATCAAGTTCCTCGTGAACCCGACCGGCCGGTTCGTCATTGGCGGTCCGCAAGGCGATTGCGGTTTGACGGGCCGCAAGATCATCGTCGATACGTACGGCGGCGCGGCGCCGCACGGCGGCGGCGCGTTCTCGGGCAAGGATCCGTCGAAGGTCGACCGCTCGGCAGCCTATGCCGGCCGTTATGTCGCGAAGAACATCGTGGCTGCCGGTTTGGCATCGCGCTGCCTGATTCAGGTGTCGTACGCGATCGGCGTGGCTCAGCCCACTTCAGTGATGGTCAACACGTTCGGCACGGGCCGCGTGTCGGATGCAACGATCACGAAGCTGGTGCAGGAGCACTTCGACCTGCGTCCGAAGGGCATCATCCAGATGCTCGACCTGTTGCGCCCGATCTACGAGAAGAGCGCGGCCTACGGTCACTTCGGCCGCGAAGAGCCGGAATTCACGTGGGAAGCCACTGACAAAGCATTGGCACTCGCCGAAGCAGCAGGCACTGAACCGGTCGCCGCGCTCGTGGATTAAGCGCAGTCCGCTTCAGCAAAAAAGACCCCGCCGGCGCGAGCCGGGCGGGGTTTTTTTATTGCCATCGAATGGATACGCTGTGTGGCGGGTGATGA
>NZ_JAXDPY010000500.1:0-7712 GCF_034668105.1 Paraburkholderia sp.
GGAATCGTCCAGATGGCGATTTCAATACCCGTCGAATGCACCCAGCCCGGACGGTATTCGGCGTTTTTGTTCGAAGCGCGGTAACGCCACGCGAACAGCAGCGTGAGTGCGATCACCGGAACGACCACGATCAGCATGGCCAAGGTCGACGTGGTAATCAAATCACGTTCGGCCAGACCCACACTCCCCTTCGGATTCAGAACATCGAAGTTGCTGCAACCCGAGAGCAGCAACACGAGGCCGGTGGAAAGGAAACTTAACGACCCGCGCAGAGTCTTTCCTTTCATATGCATTGCCTCTTCTTTACGTCTTCAACGAACGTCATTGGACCGCTCTCCATTAATAAGCGCTCGCATAATAAGGGGGCGCAAAGTGGATATAAACACTCATTTTCGCAACGATCTATTGCGTCGCAGCATCGTGTGACATGTTGCCGCATCGCTGTGCGCACGCGAGATCCGCCATGCTGTTCCGCAAGTACCGGCTGAGCCGCCGAAGCACGAAAGTCCCTTTAAACAAGCGTTAAAACGCAGCGTCATGTGAATGATTGCGCCGCGCCATGGGCTCGAAAAGAGACATGCGCCGATGCGGAAAAGAACCGGCCGGCGAAGGCAGCATCCTCGCGACGAATGCTGCATCCGCTCAACGCTTCGCTGCGATCAGCCCGGCGTGCGTGCCGCGACGGTGGCAGGAACCGCCGCCTGCAGATGCTCGCCACCGTCAGCCGGCACGGCGTCCGAAGGATGCGCGCTGCGCTCCGACTGGGCCAGCAACGTGCCGACCGAAGGGTCGATCGCATCGGTGAACGGCTTCGGATTGATACCGATAGCCAGCACCAGCAAAGCCATCGCGCCGAGCAGGACGAACTCGCGCTTGCCGAGGTCCTGCAGCTTCGCGACGCGTGCATTGGCAATCGCGCCGAAAATCACGCGCTTGTACATCCACAGCGTGTAGGCCGCGCTGAGCACCAACGTGGAAGCCGCGATGGCACCGATCCAGAAATTGAAACGAATCGCGCCCATCAACACCATGAACTCGCCGACGAAACCCGAGGTGCCCGGCAGGCCGATATTGGCCATCGAGAACAGCATCACGAAGGCAGCGAAACGCGGCATGGTGTTGGCGACGCCGCCGTACTCGGCGATCGAAGCGGTCTTCGTGCGGTCGTAAAGCATGCCCGTGCACAGCAGCATGGCGCCGGAAACCACACCGTACGACAGCATCTGTACGATCGCGCCCGCCTGGCCGATACGGTTGAAGACGAACAGCCCGAGCGTCACGAGACCCATGTGCGCGATCGTCGAATACGCGAGCAAGCGGCGCATGTCGGTCTGCACCAGTGCCAGCAGGCTCGAATAGATCACCGCGATGAGCGAAAGCGTGATCATCATCGGCGCGAAGAAATGGCTGGCTTGCGGTGCGATCGGCAGCGCGAAACGCAGCAGGCCGTAGCCACCCAGCTTGAGCATACCGATCATCACGGCGGCGCCGGTGGGGCCGTCCAGGTGGACGTCGGGCAGCCACGTGTGCAGCGGCCACATCGGTACCTTCACGCCGAACGCTGCCAGGAAGCCGAGGAAGATCAAGATCTGCGGCCAGGTGCCGAGGTGCGTTTCACGCCACAGCGCGAGGTCGAAGCTGTGCGTCTGACTGTACAGATACAGCATCGACATCAGCATCAGCAGCGAACCGAGGAACGAGACGAAGAAGAACTTCACCGCGGCATACGAGCGGTTCGAATGGCCCCATGTACCGATCAGCAGGTACAGCGGGATCAACGTCGCTTCGAACGAGATGAAGAACAACATGCCGTCCATCGACGTGAACACGCCCTGCATGAAACCCGAGAGCATCAGGAAGGCGCCGAAGTACTGCGCAGTGCGCTCCGTGATCGACTCCCACGAGGCAACCACGATGATGATCGTGGTCAGTGCCGTCAACGCGACGAGCCACAGCGAAATCCCATCCACCCCCACGTGCCACGCAATATCGAAGGTGGGCGACCAGCGCACGTTCTCGACGAACTGCATCGACGTCACGTCGTTGCGGAAATTCGACACCAGCGGAATCACCGGCAGGAAACCCGCGACCGCGCCGATCAGCGCGAGCCATCGCGTGCGACTACGTGCCGCGTCAGATCCGGCACGCAAAACCACCAGGCCGGCGACAATAGGAATCCAGATGAGTAGGCTAAGAAGCGGAGGCAATGACATGTGTTCTGTTGAAAACTTGAGATACAAAACGCCGCATCAACACCTTCGAAAATGAAAGCGTTGAAATGGATATGTAGGCTGGATTTCGCTGAAATCGACGTCGAAGCAGTGCTGCCTGCCTCGCGTTTACCCGCGGTCGAATGAACAAGGGTGGGAGATTACCAAGATAAGAATACTTTTGCAGCGCAACAACGCTAGAACGCTTGAAAGCAACGCCTTGCTGCCGCAGCGGCCCTTGCGAAACATCCAAAAGTGTGCAAATGCACAAAGCCTTCGAGGCAGGGTATACACCATGCTTTTTGCACGTAGAAGAAAGCAGTTGGACGCGGCTTAACTACTCTTGCAAAAACGCTCGTACGCGACGCCCAGGAATGGAATGAATCATGCTGGTGCATAAGGTGCCATCAAGGCCGATTTCGGGCGTCCGTCAAAAATTTCGCTTGTCTGCGAAGAGAAAATTTTTTTGGCCCGGCACCCTAAAGAAATAGGCGCACGCGTCTGAATCGAACGCGCTTGAGTGCCTGGCGGTCCGCTTTCAGATGGGTTTCAAACGATGCCGGCATGCGCCTGCGAGCCTTACAGAAGCCGAATATACTTTGGCGGTTCACAGGCTCGACGCTCATACGCGGCGCGCCCATTTTCCGCACAGCTGGACACCGCCCTCACCGGCCTGACTTATCGGATATCGCATGGTGCTTCGTGATGAAGGCGTCATTCCCGCGCTCGAGTGCCGCGGGCTCAGCAAGACCTACGGCGTCGGCCGCATCGTGCTGGCGCACCTCGATTTCACGCTCGCGCCGGGTGAATTCGTCGCGATCATGGGTGACTCCGGCGTCGGCAAATCGACGCTGCTCAATCTCGTTGCAGGGCTCGACAGCGCGGATAGCGGCGATGTGATCATCGACGGCAGCGCGGTCTCGCGTCTGGATGACAACGCGGCAACGCGTTTGCGACGGCAAAAACTGGGCTTCGTGTTTCAGGCGTTTCACGTCCTGCCCCATCTGACACTTGCGCAGAATGTCGCGTTGCCGCTGCTGCTCAACGAGCTGCCCACCGCCGGCGCGCTCGACATGCTCGCGGCCGTCGGCTTGAGCGGCCGTGGCGATGATTTTCCGCGGCAGTTGTCGGGCGGCGAGTTGCAACGGGTCGCCATTGCGCGGGCGCTTGTGCATCGACCGAAACTGATTCTCGCCGACGAACCCACCGGCAATCTCGATCCCGATACCGCACACGACGTGCTCGGCCTGTTCCGCACGCAAAGCAAGGCAACCGGTGCGGCCACGATCATGGTCACGCACTCGGAAGCCGCCGCGGCCGTGGCGGATCGAATCCTGATTCTGAGCGACGGCGGCCTGCACGCATCGTCCGGACGCAACGCCTTTTCGGACTCGCACGCCGACGCTCGAACCACGGCGCGTTCAGCCGATGATGCACGCTGAGCTACGCCCGTTGCAGCGAACGCGAGGTCATCGCATGCTCGCGCGTTGGCTGCTGGATGCGGAGTGGCGCAGTCATCGCGGACGCGCACTGGTTGCAATTGCAACGATCGCGCTCGGCGTCGCGCTGGGCTACGCGGTTCAATTGATCAATAGCGCGGCTTTCAATGAATTCTCGGCGGCGGCGCGTAGCCTGTCGGGTCAGGCCGATCTGCAGGTGCGCGCCGCACAGCCCTTATTCGACGAGTCCATCTATCCGCGTTTGTCGACTGAGCCCGGTGTCGCGCTGACGAGTCCCGTACTCGCTCTCGATGTGACCGTGCCGGATCAGAACGCGGCGCTGCCGGTGCTCGGCATCGACGTCTTCAAGGCGAGCCGCCTTGCGCCCGATCTGATCGGCGTGCCGGCACCGGAACGGCCGTTCGATACGCTCGCGGCTGATACGGTGTTTCTCTCCGTGGCGGCGCAACAATGGTTGAAAGTGAAGATCGGCGACGACGTGGCGCTGCAAAGCGGTACCTCCGTCGTGCACTTCCGTGTGGCCGGTGGCTTGGTGAGGACGCGGCCGGGTCAGCGTCTCGCGGTGATGGATATTGCCGCCGCCCAGTGGAAGTTCGGTAAGGTGGGCAAGCTGTCACGCATCGACGTGCAACTCGAACGCGGCATCGACCGCGAACGCTTCAAGCGGAACCTGCAAGCGCGGCTCGGCAGCCAGTGGGTGATCGCCGAGACACGCGATGCCGAAAACCGCACCGATCGTCTGTCGCGCGCGTATCGGATCAATATGAATGTGCTCGCGCTGGTGGCACTTTTCACCGGCGCCTTTCTCGTGTTTTCAACGCAGGCGCTGGGCGTTGTGCGGCGCCGCGCACAGTTCGCGATGCTGCGCGTGCTTGGACTGACGCGTGGCCAGTTGTTAGGTCAGATCCTGATGGAAGGCGCGCTACTCGGCCTGCTCGGTTCGCTGTCCGGACTCGTGCTTGGCTATGCCATGGCGAGCGGTGCATTGCGCTTTTTCGGCAGCGACCTGGGCGGTGGCTACTTTCCTGGCGTGCAACCGCACGTCGGTTTCGAACCGCTGGCGACTGCCCTGTTTCTGACGCTCGGTATTGCCGTGTCGGTACTAGGCAGTCTGGCCCCCGCGCTGGAAGCGGCCCGTGCGCGGCCCGCAGCGGCGCTCAAAGCCGGCGCGGAAGAAGGCGCGTTGGCGCGGCTCGCCACGCCTTGGCCCGCTTTGGCATGTGTGCTGGCTGCCGCCGTTTTGACGCGGGTGCCGCCGTTGTTCGATGCGCCCATCGGCGGCTACCTGGCCGTTGCGCTGCTGCTGGTCGGCGGGATTGCTCTGATGCCGCGCGTGACCGCTTTGATCTTTGGTGCCGCGAGCCGCGCGTTCGGTGCGCGGCGGCGCGCCGGCGCGGCGAGCACGTTGGCGTTGGCGCGCCTCGCGAATGCGCCGGGCCATGCATCGATTGCGATGGGCGGCGTGTTGTCGAGCTTTGCGCTGATCGTCGCGATGGCGATCATGGTGGCAAGTTTCCGCGTTTCCGTCGAAGACTGGTTGGGTCATCTGCTCTCGGCCGATCTGTACGTGCGCGCGGCGCCGAACGGCGATACCGGCGGCCTGCGCCCCGATGAACAGACGCTGCTGGCGGCTGTGCCCGGCATCAGGACGGCTGCGTTTGCCCGCACCTCACATCTCACGCTCGATCCCGCGCGGCCGGACGTTGCCGTGCTCGCGCGCGAAATCAATGCCGCCGATCCCGGCGCGAGTCTACAGATGACTGGAGCTGTGTTGCCTCCTTCTGTGCTTCATGGTGAGGAAATGCCTGTTTGGGTATCCGAAGCAATGATCGATCTGTATGGGTATCGGCTTGGTCAGCGCGTGCGGTTGCCACTCGGCGAACATGGTCATGTGTTCGTCGTGGCCGGCGTATGGCGTGATTACGTGCGTCAGACCGGCGCGATCCAGATACGGCTTGCGGATTATCGGCGTTTGACCGGCGACACGAGCGCGACGGATGTGGCAGTCACCGTTCAACCCGGGACGAGTGTCGAACGCGTGATTACCGGGCTGCGTGCGCTGCCCTTCGGCGCGTCGCTGGATCTGTCGCAACCGGGAGAGATCCGCGCGCATACGCTGGTTATCTTCGACCGGAGTTTTGCCGTTACCTATCTACTCGAAGGAGTCGCGATCGTAATCGGACTGTTCGGCGTCGCGGCGACGTTTTCCGCACAAACGCTCGCGCGGGCCCGTGAGTTCGGCATGCTGCGACATGTGGGCGTGACCCGCTCGCAGGTTCTCGCGATTCTCGCATTCGAAGGCGGAATGCTCACCGCTTGTGGCATTGCGATGGGCTTCGTTCTCGGGTTCGCAATCAGTCTGATCCTCGTGTTCGTCGTCAATCCGCAGTCGTTTCATTGGAGCATGTCGCTGCATGTTCCATGGACGGTGCTCGGCACAGTGGCGTTGGTGATGCTGGCGTCGTCGTGTTCGACGGCGGTGATGGCGGGACGCGGCGCGGTGTCGGTGGATGCGGTGCGCGCGGTGAAGGAGGATTGGTGATGAGGGGATTGCCGCGTGAGGTGGTGTGGGAGTCGATGTATGACGCGGCGTACGGATCGACGTATCAAGCGACGTATCAAGCGACGTATCAAGCGACTTGTAAAGCGACGTATCGAGCGACTTATCGAGTGGCGGTGCGTTCTTATCGAGCCGGTCGGGTCTGTCTGACGCACAGCGTTCCAGGCGAGCCATCAGCTACGCTGCCTCGCCTGGCAAGTGCGCGGCGACTGAGCGCCGCGATGCATGCGGCGTTGCTTAGCCTGGGTTTGATGGCTAGCGCATCTGCAGTCGCCGCGACACCCGAGTTCGCAGCGGTCACGCCGGGCCATTCGATCGTGCTGCCTCAAGACACTGGCGCACACCCGGCTTTTCGCACTGAATGGTGGTACGCAACGGGCTGGCTCACGACGCCGGACAATCAACCGCTTGGTTTCCAGATCACCTTCTTTCGCTCGGCAACTGGACATGACGCGGCCGATCCGAGTGCGTTCGCGCCGTCGCAATTGATCATTGCCCATGCCGCGTTGAGCGATCCCGCTGTCGGCCATCTTGCGCACGATCAGCGTATTGCGCGCCAGGGCTTTGGGCTGACGTATGCGAAGCCGGACAATACCGACGTCAAACTCGACGCATGGAAAATCGCCCGTGCTGCCGACGGCCACTACGACGTCACGGTCGATGCGAACGGATTCGCACTGCATCTCGCGTTGACGCCAACGCAAGCGCCACTGTTGCAGGGTGAGCACGGCTACTCGCGAAAAGGTTCGCGACCCGAACAGGCCAGCTATTACTACAGCGAGCCGCAATTGCGCGTGACCGGCAGCGTAGTTCGACCGGTTATGGCAGGCGGAAAATCGGGCGGCCAAACCGTTGTTACCGGTGCGGCGTGGCTCGATCATGAATGGTCGAGCACGCTGCTCGCTACCGACGCGGTCGGATGGGATTGGCTTGGCGCCAACTTGACAGACGGTTCGGCCTTGATGGCTTTCAAGGTTCGCAGTCGCGATGGACACGCGCTATGGGCACATGCGGCGCTGAGAAATCGCGACGGCCAGGTGACAACGTTCGCCCCCGCTCAGGTCGACTTCACTCCGGTGCGCACATGGCGCTCGCCACGCACGAACACGCCGTATCCCGTTTCGATGACGGTCAAAACCGGTGCGCTTACGTGGCAGCTCGATCCACTGATGGACGACCAGGAACTCGATTCCCGTCAATCGACCGGCGCAGTGTATTGGGAAGGCGCCGTGCGGGTGAGCCGCGAAGGTGTGGACGTCGGACGTGCGTATCTGGAGCTGACGGGTTATGCGAATGCGCTCCGGATAGGGGAGGAGTGATGCGGAAGAGCAGGCGTGCATCGGGCAGGATCGCGCCCGGCGCTGCTTTGCCCGTTTTTTGCGTTTGCCCGTTTTTTTCGGGGCGGTAAACGCAGAAACCCCACCTTCTGGGGGTGGGGTTTCTGTTGCTGCTGGGGAGCCTGACGATTACCTACTTTCACAC
>NZ_JAXDPY010000501.1:0-2765 GCF_034668105.1 Paraburkholderia sp.
GGCTTCGCATCGTGCGGCAGACGCGGCAATGCCCGCAGGGCATCGCACATGAGTTGGCCGCGGCGTTTGTTTGCTCGAGGCTTCACGATTGGCGGCCGTACCTATCTGGAACAGGCCCGCAATTGTCATGTCCGCTGGGGTGCCTCGGGCAAGGTCAGACAACTCGGCGCGCGCATGTCGCCAACGTGCCAAGCACAGGCTTCACGATCCCCCACTTCGCCCGGCGATGTAACTCAACTGGATCTGCTGTCGGTCGCCAAAGCCTCGCAGGCCATATCTGGCCAGATTGTGATTGACGATCTTGTCGACACGCTGATGCACATCGTGCTCGAAAGCGCAGGCGCTCAGACCTGCCATTTGCTGCTCGCCCGCAATGAGGACCTGCTGCATGCGGCCCAAGCGAATGTTGCGCAACAGAGGATCGACGTGCAGCGGCACTTGAACCGAGCGCTGGCCGTACCGAAGTTATCGGCAACGGAGTCGTCGGAATCTGCGTTGTCCGAGTTGGCACCGCCCGCTTCCATCATCAATTACGCACGGCGCTGCCACGAGCGGGTACTGCTGACGGATGCGATGCAATTAAATCCCTTTGCGGCAGATGACTACTTTGCCCGCCGCCAACCGAAGTCGGTGTTGTGCCTGCCGATCATGCGGCGCGCCGAGTTGATCGGGTTGCTATACCTCGAGAACAGCCTGACCACACATGCATTCACGCCCGAACGCGTGACCGTGCTGGAACTACTGGCCTCCCAGACGGCAATCTTGCTGGAGAACGCGCTGCTCTACGCCGATCTGCAACGGGAAAATAGCGAGCGCAAGCTGACCAAATCGGCTGTTCGAGGCATTCTTCACGACGAAGGCCAACGGAATGGGCATGGGTTTATCGATTTGCCGCTCGATCATCGAAGCCCATGGAGGAAGGGTGTGGGCATCCAGTAATGTCGGGCGGGGTGCGACTTTCCAGGTTAGTCTGCCTTCGCTTGGCCAGCGCGCGCAGCGAGGGGGAGACCTCGGTTGTTCGGGGTGAGTACCACCGCGAAGGTTTGCCGATACGGGATCGGCACCCGTAGCTTTAGATCCTTTCGTATCAATTCCTTATTGATGGAGACTTTTCCGCGGCGTGTTTTCCACCGTAGAATCGCATTAGTAACGCCATCTACAGCAGCTGGGTCATGCTGTTATCGATTCCAAATCGTTGATCGAACACAGCCGGGAACGCGATGCTATCCATGCAGTCATTCCCCCGCGCGCTTGTCCTGAGCGTCGTTTTTGCCAATCTTGGCGCCGGTACCGAGGCCGCCGCTCAGGTCCCGTTGACTGGCAACGTCGCGCAGGGAAGAGTCTTCTTTCAGCAAAACTGCGCCATGTGCCATGCTGACACCCTGGGACCTGGAAACGCAGTAATCATGCGTCAAGGCCCCAGCCTCGTGGGTGTTTTGGGTCGGCGCGCCGGTTCTCTCCCAAATTTCAGCTTTACAAATGCCTTGAGCGGGTCAGGCCTCACCTGGAATTCAACGTCCTTGGAGCGCTTCCTCACGAATCCGACGGCGATTGCGCCGGGCACCACCATGCCAGTTTCCGTCGCCGATTCGAGCGATCGTCGCAACCTGATAGCCTACCTCTCCACCTTGAAGCTTCCCGCCCAGGCGTCCCGAGCTGCGAACCTTGCGTCCGCGTCCTCGGCTGAACTCGACCCTGGCGACGCTGGCGATTGGCGTCATGCCGCCCCGGGAGTCAAGCATCACCTCACGCTGGCCGATTTGCCCGCCCCCTACGGCACCACTTCGGCCGGAAACCGTCCGCTGGTGGTGAAGCAGCCCGCAAATGCCTCCTTGTCGGTTCCGCCGAAGTTCCAGGTCCGGCTGTTTGCAACGGGTCTGTCGAATCCCCGCATCGTGCGCGTCGCACCGAACGGCGATATCTTTGTCGCGGAGACGGCAGCGAATCGCATACGGGTATTGCGTGCCGCTGACGGAGCGGATACGCCCTCTGAAAACCAAATATATGCCGATGATCTGGACCAACCCTTCGGTATCGCCTTTTATCCACGGGGAAGCCATCCGCAATGGATCTACGTGGCGAACAACAACTCGGTTATTCGCTTCCCCTATCGCAATGGTGACCTCAAGGCGAGCAGCACCGCTCAGATCGTTGTGCCACGTCTGACTGAAAGCCGGGGCGGACATAGCACACGCGATGTGGCCTTTTCGCTGGATGGCGCGCGCATGTTCATTTCCGTCGGTTCCGAGTCAAACGTCGCCGAAGACATGAACAAGAAGGCCCCCGGAGACATTTCTCGTTGGGAAGCCGAACACGGGAAAGGTGCGGCATGGGATGCTGAAACCAATCGCGCCGACATCCTCGTTACGGACCCCGAAGGCCATGAATCTCTCCACCCCTTTGCAACGGGCATTCGCAATGGCGCAGGAATCGCGGTGGATCCCGATACGGGCGAGTTGTGGGCTTCGACGAACGAACGCGATGGCCTGGGCGATAATCTGGTGCCGGATTACATTACCCGAGTGAAAGCCGGCGGATTCTACGGTTGGCCCTGGTTTTACACGGGCGGCCATGAAGATCCTCGCCACGCCGGCGAGCGCCCCGATCTTGCCGGGCTGGCGATCGTCCCCGACGTTCTACTGCAGTCACACTCGGCCCCGCTCGAGATGAGCTTCTATACAGCGACAACAGGCGCGGCAGCGTTTCCCGCAGAGTATCGTGGAGACGCTTTCGTGGCGTTGCACGGCTCATGGAACCGCAATTTG
>NZ_JAXDPY010000502.1:0-5435 GCF_034668105.1 Paraburkholderia sp.
ATAATGGACAGAATTGCCCGAATTGCCCGAATTGCCCGAATTGCCCGAATTGCCCGAATTGCCCGAATTGCCCGAATTGCCCGAATTGCCCGAATTGCCCGAATTGCCCGAATTACGTGAATTGCTCGAATGACCCGAATAAATCGACTAAGTTTATATGCTCGAATGGAGCTCGAATGGAGCTTGAATGGAGCTCGAATGGAGCGGGGAGCGAAACGCAGCAATTGGGTTTGAGAAATGCGCTTCGGGGCGCGCAGCGTCGCCGGAAGAATGACGCCTTTGTCACTTAGGCCGAATGTGCGAGGGCACAGATTCCAGATGCACCACTACCGTCACTGTGCGTGGGACTCGCTTAAGAACTAGCGGTGTGAGCCGCTTTCTTTTGCCTACTTTTTTTTGCGGCAGGCAAAGAAAAGTAGGTGCTTGCCCCGCACAGGGGCGACGCTAATAGACCAATAAGAAAACAAGGAAAGGCCCACACCATAAAAGCACAGACAAGAAGCGCCGCGTAGGCAAACAAAATCAAGCAAACCCCAACGCCGCAGGCAAAAAACAGACAACAAGCGCCGCGCAGGCAAAAAAACAAAATCAAACACTACAAGCCGCATCTCCAGAAGCCAAAATCTCCCGCGCGGCCTTAGCGCCTTCAACCTGTAATAGAGTCGGCAACGAAACCCCATTCTTAGCCGCCGTCACCTCGGCAAGAATCGAAACCGCAATTTCAGGCGGCGTCCGGCTGCCAATATAAATCCCAACCGGCCCGTGCAACCGGGCCAACTCCGCATCGTTCAGATCGAACTCCTTCAACCGCTCGCGCCGGGCCTGATTATTCCTTCTCGATCCCAAAGCACCCACATAAAAAGCCGGCGTCTTCAATGCCTCCATCAATGCAAGATCATCCAGCTTGGGATCATGCGTCAGCGCAATCACCGCGCACCGCTCGTCGAGCTTCATCTCGATCACCGTGTCGTCGGGCATCGTCCGCACGATCTTCGTGCCGGGAATGTCCCACTCCTCGGTGTACTCCTCGCGTGGATCGCACACCGTAACCTGATAATCGAGCCCGACCGCGATCTGACACAGGTAGCGCGACAACTGCCCCGCGCCAATCACCAGCATCCGGTAGCGCGGGCCGTGAATCGTCAGCAGACGTTCACCGTCGAAATGCACGCCGTCTGTCGCCCGTGCGGCATCAAGCCGCACCGCGCCCGTCATCATGTCGACTTCGCGTGCCACCAGACGGCCGTCCTCCACCGCATTGCACAGATCGCCAATGCCGCTCTGCGGTGTCAAAGGTTCAAGCACGAGCTGGATCGTGCCGCCGCAAGGCAAGCCGAAACGATGCGCTTCTTCCGCTGAAATGCCGTACTTCACCGCCTCCGGGCGAGTCTGTTCGATCCCCCTTTGGCGTACGCGATCGATCAGGTCGTCTTCAATGCAGCCACCCGATACCGAACCCACCACAAGCCCATCGTCACGCACCGCGAGCATCGCGCCCTCGGGACGCGGCGACGAGCCCCACGTCTTCACCACCGTCACCAGTAGCGCGCGATGTCCCTCTTCCAGCCAACGTGCGCTGGATTTCAGGACTTCGAGATCCACGCTGTCCATGATTTCTTCCTCTTCGTTCCGTCACCGCCGGACTCAGTGTCCGCAGCCTCATTCAATCCTGTATTCTGCCCTGCTGCTTCGGCGGCTGCAGAGTCACCGCCATCCGGGGCCGTGGCGCCGTCAGCGGCGCCGCCGACCTGCGCGCCGAAGCGCTTGAAAAATTCGCCCGCGATCTTGCGCGCCGCGCCGTCGACGAGCCGCGATCCAATCTGTGCGAGCTTGCCGCCCACCTGTGCGGTCGCGGTGTATGTGAGCGTCGTGGCGGCCTCGCCCTCGGCTGCGAGCGTGACGCGCGCATTGCCCTTGCCGAAGCCCGCCGCGCCACCCTGACCCTCGAAAACAATCGTGTAAGTGTTCGGCGCCTCGATGTCGGTCAGCAGCATACGCCCTTTGAAGCGCGCCTTCACTGGACCGACCGATGCGCTCATCACCACCGCGTACGCATTCTCGCCATCCGGGTCGATGCTCTCGCAACCGGGAATGCAGGCGCGCAGGATTCCGGTGTCGTTCAGCGCATCCCACGCGCGCTGCTGCGAAACCGGCAGCGTATGGGTTTCACTCAATTCCATGGTATTGCTCCTGCGGTGGTCCTGGCGGGTACGGTGAGACGAGGCGCGCGTGTGAGTTGCGCGAGATCGCGGCCGAACGCTGTCAGACTGTCCAGGTTATGAACGGGACGATGCGCGTCGACATACGGCAGGATTGCCTGCACGCCGCGCGCCTTAGGCGAAAAGCCGCTGAAACGCAGCAGCGGATTGAGCCACACGATCCGGTAGGCGAAGCGGCGCAGCCGCGCCATTTCGGTGTCGAGCATGTCGATCGCTTCATGATCGAGGCCATCGGTGACGAGTAGCACCGTCGCTCTGCCGGTCAGCACGCGGCGTGCCCAACGTCGGTTGAATTCGGCGAGTGCCGCACCGATTCGTGTGCCACCCGACCAATCGACGACCTGATCGGTAAGCGCCGCAATGGCCACGTCGGGATCGCGCTCGCGCAGCGCCCGCGTTGCATTGGTGAGGCGCGTGCCGAACAGAAATACCTGCAGGCGCTCACGCGATTGCAGCAGCGCGTGGCAGAAGTACAGCACCGCCCGCGAATAGCTGCTCATCGAGCCGGATATATCGAGCAGCAAGACCAGCGGCGGTTTGCGTTCCACCGCCGCGCGATACTTCCACACCGTCCAGTCGCCGCCCGCGCGCACCGCTTGCCGCGCGCTCGCGCGCAAATCCGCATGCGTGCCGTGCGAGGCCGCCTTCAGGCGGCGCGTCGGTTCGGTGGCAAGCGGCAAACGTTGCCCGCGGATCAGATGCCGCAACGTGCGCCATTCGTCAGCGGAAAGTGTTTCGAAATCGCGATGACGCAGCCGCTCTTCAGCACTGAAAGTGACGTGCGCGTGCAGCTCGTGTTGTTCGGTTTGCTGCGGCGCTTTGCGGTGCGGCGAGGGCGGCGTGCGCATGGCAAGCGCGTCGGCGAGACGGTTGTTGCGTTTGGGGGGCGGCAGCCCATCGCGGACTTTCGGCAGCAGCAGCGCGCGCAGCTTGCCTTCCCAATCCGGGTCGCGCCAGAACAGGTCGAAGGCGGCGTTGAAGAGCTCGCGTTCGTCCGGCGCGCAGACCAGCAGCGTGGCGAGCGCGGCGCGTACATCGTCGCGCCGGCCGAGGTCGATCCAGTGCAACGCGGCGAGTGCGTCGACGGCTTGCGCCGGCGACATCGGCAAGCCCGCGCCGCGCAGCACGCGCACAAAATGCACGACGTTGCGGGCCAAGGTCGGCGTGTCGACCGGCGCGTCCGGCGCGTCGACGGAGGGGGGCGTCGAGCGTGCGCTCATCCCGGCGCCGCGAGACATTGCGCGATCTGCTCGGCATCGATGCGCGCCAGATCGTCCTGATACTTGAGCAGCACACCCAAGGTGTTCTGCACTGATTGCGGATCGAGTTCCGTCACCGACAGCGCTTCCAACGCGCGGCACCAGTCGATCGTTTCGGCGATGCCTGGCGCCTTGAACAGATCCATGCCGCGCAGCCGATGCACGAAATCGACCGCGCGCCGCTGCAACTCCGCCGAAGTCCGCGGCGCGCGCGCGGCGACGATTTCCAGTTCACGATCGCGCTCGGGATAGCCGATCCATTGATACAGGCAACGGCGTTTCAACGCGTCGTGTACTTCGCGGGTCCGGTTCGACGTCATCACGACCAGCGGCGGCTGCGCCGCGCGCACCGTGCCGTACTCGGGAATCGATACCTGAAAGTCCGAAAGCAACTCGAGCAGGAACGCTTCGAACGGTTCGTCGGCGCGGTCGATCTCGTCGATCAGCAATACGCGCCGCGCGCCCGGATGATTTTCGTCGGGCATCAGTGCTTGCAGCAGCGGACGTTTCAGCAGGAATTCGCTGCGATACAGCGTGTCGTTGCCGGGCCGCTCGCCGGCGGCCTCGGCCAGACGCAGCGCCATGATCTGGCGCGGGTAATCCCATTCGTAAAGCGCGCTGGCGGTGTCGAGTCCCTCGTAGCATTGCAGTCGCAGCATCGAGGTTCCGAGCATTCCCGCCGCGGCTTTGGCGAGTTCGGTCTTGCCGACGCCCGGCTCGCCTTCGACGAACAACGGCCGCTCCATCCGCAGTGCGAGATACAACGCGGTGGCGAGCTCGCGGCTGGCAAAGTAGCTTTGGGCGGCGAGCTGAGCGAGCGTGTCGTCGATTGAAGCGGGCTGCATGGTGCTCCTGAATCTGCACGGTGGAGAGCAAAGCGGCACGGCCGCGAAACGTTGCAGCCGTGCCGCGCCAACGCGCGTCACCACGTCAGCCGCAAACCACAAGAATCGCTAACCGTTCGCCTTCGTCACCGCGCGCGCGGCCAGCACCGGAATCAAATGAGCACGATATTCGGCGCTTGCGTGCATGTCGGTGTTCAGCTCGGCGTCGGACACGGTCACGGCTCGCGCGGCGTCGGGCGTGAAATTCGCCGATAGCGCGCGTTCCAGTTCCGGCACGCGAAAGACCGCCGACGCCGCGCCGGTCACCGCGACGCGCACGCCACTCGCGAACTTCGCGACGAACACGCCGACCAACGCAAAGTGCGAAGCCGGGTTGCGGAATTTCTCATAGGCCGCGCGCTCGGGTACCGGAAACTCCACGGCGACGATCAGCTCGTCGGGTGCTAGCGCGGTCTCATACATGCCGACGAAGAAATCGCTCGATGCAATCCGTCTCCTGTCCGTGACGATCGTCGCGTCCAAGGCCATGGCCGCGGCCGGGTAACAGGCGGCCGGATCGTTGTTCGCGAGCGAGCCGCCGATGGTGCCAAGCGCGCGCACCTGGCGATCGCCAATGTGCGCGGCCAGATCCGCGAGCGCCGGCAACACGCGCCGAAGCTCCGCGTGATCCGCGACGTCCGCGTGGCAAACGGCGGCGCCGATCGTCACCGTCTTTGCCTCGACGGTGATCGCTTTCAGCGCGGGAATGCGCGTCACGTCGATGAGTTGCGAGGGTTGCGCGAGACGCAGACGCATGGTCGGCAACAGGCTTTGCCCGCCGGCCAGAAACTTCGCGTCGCTGTCGGCGATGAGGGCTGCGGCGGCCGCTTTCGGATCCGTCGCGCGTTGATACTCGAATGAATACATGTCGAATGCTCCGCTCATGATCTCAGTGGGGTTGCTTGGCGCTTGAATTGGCCGCGTGAATCGCCGACCACACGCGATGCGGCGTCGCCGGCTTTTGCAGGTCGGTCACACCGAGCGGCGCGAGCGCGTCGAGGATCGCGTTGATGACCGCCGGTGGCGAGCCGATCGCGCCTGCCTCGCCGCAACCTTTCACACCGAGCGGATTG
>NZ_JAXDPY010000503.1:0-3913 GCF_034668105.1 Paraburkholderia sp.
CGAAGATCAGCTGTTCTATTGCCGATCGCGCGGGCTGAGCCTGGAAGATTCAGTCAGCATCATCGTGAACGGCTTCTGCAAGGAAGTCTTCAAGGAGCTGCCGATGGAGTTCGCCGTCGAGGCGCAGAAGCTGCTCGGTGTCAGCCTGGAGGGCAGTGTGGGCTAACCATTAGCACCTGGCCCACTGCGATTCGCGAGGGATTGGAACCATGCTTGAAATCAGCAATCTGCAAGTCGAAGTCGACGGGAAGAAAATTCTGCGCGGCATCGAGCTGAGCGTGAAGGCTGGCGAGGTGCACGCGATCATGGGGCCGAATGGTTCGGGCAAGAGCACGCTTGCCCACGTACTGGCTGGGCGTGAGGACGTGGTCGTCACCGGCGGCAAGGTCTCGTATCTCGGCCGCGATCTGTTAATGCTCGCGCCCGAAGAGCGCACGCACGAAGGGCTGTTTCTCGCGTTCCAGTATCCCGTTGAGATACCCGGTGTGAGCAACGTTTATCTGCTGAAGGCGGCGTTGAACGCGCAGCGTCGGCATCGTGGCGAGCCGGAACTCGACGCGATGGAATTTCTGCAACTGGTCAACGAAAAAATGACGTTGATGCAGATAGACGAGACCCTGCTGTACCGAGCAGTCAACGAAGGCTTTTCCGGCGGAGAAAAGAAGCGCAACGAGATCCTGCAGATGGCGGTACTGGAGCCCCGGCTCGCCATTCTCCCGGCGCCGAGTTGCCGTGGCTGCGTTCCGCGCGCCGAAGCGCCTTCGACCAGTTCGACGCGCTCGGCTTTCCGACCACGCGGCACGAGGACTGGAAGTACACGAACGTGTCGGCGATCGGCAAGCGTCCCTGGCATTTCGCGCCGCAATGCACCGGCTGCATCGACGACGGCGACGTGCGACGCATCGTCAATGAGCTCGTGCTGGACCCGGCTGGCCATCGACTGGTATTCGTTAACGGCCACCATGTGCCGCGGCTGTCGAAACTGATTGGTTTGCAGCATGATGTGTTTGTCGGCTCGCTCACGCGGGCGTTGAGAGAAATACCACAACGACTGCAGGCGGCGATCGCCTCGCAGACGTATGCCGACGGCTTTACCGCGCTCAATACTGCGTTTCTGAGGGATGGATTTGCCGTCGTGCTACCGCCTGGCGAGGTCATCGATCAACCGCTGCACATGCTGTTCCTGACCGACGAAGCGGGACTTGCGGCGCAGCCGTTCAATGTCGTGTTGGCAGGCGCTCGCTCAGGCTGCGTGATCGTCGAGCACTTTGTCGGGTTTGGCGACAACGCGTACTGGACCAATGCGGTTACCCGCATCGTCGCGGACGAACAGGCGGATGTGCAGCACTACCGGTTGCAGCAGGAAGGCACGAAGGCGTTTCATATCGCGTCGGTCGCTGCCGCGCAGCAACGCGCCAGCTGTTTTACCTCGCATGCATTCGCTTTCGGCGGCGCGTTGTCGCGCACGGGCATTGGCACGAGCCTGAACGCCGCGAACGCGCAAGCCACATTGAACGGTCTCTATTTCGTTGGTGGCCGGCAGCACGTCGATCACCACACGCGCATCGATCACGCGGAGCCGCATGGCACGAGTCGCGAATACTACCGCGGCGTGCTCGACGGTGCCGCGCGCGGCGTATTCAACGGGCGCGTCATTGTGCATCGCGATGCGCAGCAAACAGACACGCATCAGGCGAATTACAACCTGCTGCTGTCGCGCGACGCGGAAATCGACACGAAGCCACAGCTCGAGATCTACGCCGACGATGTGAAATGCACACACGGAGCGACGGTTGGTCAACTGGAAGAGAACCAGCTGTTCTATCTGCGTGCGCGCGGCGTCGAGGAACGCATGGCGCGCGCGCTACTGACATACGCATTTGCGCGCGACATTGTCGAACGTGTGCGCATCGAATCGCTCCGCGGTCGGCTCGAACGGCTGCTGCTCGCGCGCACCCCGGAAGGCGAGCGCATCAGGGAGCTGCTATGAAGCCGATTGAACAGATGCAGGCGCCAGATCCGCGCAATGTCGAGCACTGGCGGGCCGATTTTCCGATTCTGGGCGAGCGCGTGCATGGCCGGCCATTGGTCTATCTCGACAACGGCGCGACTACGCAAAAGCCGGCCTCGGTCATCTACACGGAAAACGCCTACTACCGGCATAGCAACGCCAACGTGCACCGCGGCGTGCATCTGCTGTCGCAGCGCGCGACCGAAGCGTTCGAAGCAGCACGCGCGAAGATCGCACGCTTCATCAACGCGCAGCGTCCGGAGGAGATCGTGTTTGTACGCGGCACGACCGAAGCGATCAATCTCGTCGCCCAGAGCTTTGTGCGCCCGCAGCTCAAGCCTGGCGACGAAATCCTGATCAGCGCGATGGAGCACCATTCGAATATCGTGCCGTGGCAGATGGTCTGCGAGCAAACTGGGGCGGTGCTGAAAGTCGTGCCGATTGACGATACCGGTGCGCTCGATGCCGACGCGTACGAGCGCTTGTTGAACGCACGTACTCGGCTGGTCGCGATGACGCATCTGGCTAACGCGCTCGGCAGCATCAATCCGGTGGAGCGCATTGTTGCAGCGGCGCACGCGAAGGGCGTACCGGTGCTGCTGGATGGCGCACAGGCGATCTCGCATCTGCCGGTCGACGTCCGCGCGCTCGATTGTGATTTCTACGCGTTTTCTGGGCATAAGGTGTACGGGCCGACTGGCATCGGGGTGCTGTATGCCAGGGCCGCGCTGCTTGAAGCGATGCCGCCATGGCAGGGCGGCGGCGACATGATTCGTTCGGTGACGTTCGAGAAAACGGAATACAACGCGATTCCGTGGAAGTTCGAGGCAGGCACGCCGAACATTGCCGGCGCGATTGCGCTGGGCGCGGCGCTCGACTATGTCAACCGCATCGGCATGGAAGTCATCGCCGCGCACAAGGCCGGCCTGCTTGCTTATGCAACGGATGCATTGCGGGTAATACCGGGCTTGCGTCTTATCGGTACCGCACGCGACAAGGCGAGCATCCTGTCATTCGTGCTCGACGGCGTGCATGCGCATGATATCGGCACGATTCTCGATAATCACGGCGTTGCCGTGCGGGCGGGCCACCACTGCGCGATGCCGGTGATGCAGCGTTTTGGCGTACCGGCGACAGTGCGCGCGTCACTCGCCCTCTACAACACGCACGAGGATATGGACGCCCTGATCGAAGGTCTCGGCAGGGTCAGGGAGGTATTTGGCTCATGAGCGATCTGCGCGATCTGTATCAGGAAGTCATCTTCGACCACTACCGGCGGCCGCGTAACTGTCATGGGCTGGCCGACGCCAATCACAAGGCCGAGGGCTATAACCCGTTGTGTGGCGACCGGATCACGCTGTATCTGCGGATCGAGGATGGCGTCGTCAAGGACGCAAGTTTCGAAGGCGTGGGCTGTGCGATTGCGACGGCGTCTGCGTCGCTAATGACCGAGGCGCTGAAAGACAAAACGGAAGCGGAGGCCGAAGCGCTGTTCGGACGTTTTCACGACATGGTGACAACACCCGCTGCAGGGCAGGCGGCAGCCGCGCCGGCGTTGGGCAAGCTGACGGTGCTGTCCGGCGTGCGCGAAATTCCCGCGCGCGTGAAGTGTGCGACGCTTGCGTGGCATACGCTGCATGCCGCGCTGCACGACGAGGACCGCCCCGTTTCGACAGAGTGAGGCAGACGATGAGTACATTCGACTGGCTGAAGCGCGCCGAGGCCGCACAACCTGGCAGTGGCGCAACAACAGAACGTCTTGAAGAACGCGTGATCGACGCGCTGCGCACCGTGTTCGATCCGGAGATCCCGGTCAACATCTACGACCTGGGGCTTGTCTATGGTCTTGACGTGGACGAAGCCAAAGGCCGCGTCGAAATCCGCATGACGTTGACCGCGCCC
>NZ_JAXDPY010000504.1:0-8733 GCF_034668105.1 Paraburkholderia sp.
CCGCGCGGTCCGCACGCGCGGGGTCCGCGCTGTGTGGCGTGCGATCACCGCGCCCGCTATCGCGTGGCTGCTGCACGCCGCCGCGTTGTGGGCCTGGCACGTGCCGACGCTGTTCGAAGCGGCGCTCGCGAATCCTCGCATTCACACGCTGCAACATGCGAGCTTCCTGTTCAGCGCGCTGCTGTTCTGGTGGACCATTTTCGGCGAACCTTCAGGGCGCCGGCGCAGCGGCCATGCCATGCTCGCGCTGTTCACGACGATGGTTCACACCGGCGCGCTGGGCGCGCTGATCACGCTGTCGCCGGAGCTCTGGTATCCGTCCTACGTGGAGCCTTGCAGCGCGCTCGGTTTCGATCCGTTGCAGGACCAGCAGTTGGGCGGCCTCGTGATGTGGGTGCCGGGCGGCCTGGCGTATCTGGTCGCGGGGCTGGCGGTTAGCGCCCGCTGGCTGCTGCAACGACGGGCACCGGTGTTTATCGGACGACCCTTGAACGCCCCCCCGGACGGTGGCATATGAACACGCTGCCCGGCTATCCGCTGCTCACGGGCGCGCCATTGCGCGTGCTTTTCGGCGCGCTTTTCAGCGCGCTCGTCGGCGCATTGTCATGCGCGGGCTGTTCGCAGGCGCTGCCCACCCATGACGAGGCCACCGGCGGCAATCCGCGGCAGGGCCGGGAGACGATCGTGCGGTACGGTTGCGGCGCGTGCCACACGATCGACGGCGTGCCGAACGCACGCGGCCTCGTCGGGCCGCCATTGGCCGGGATCGGCGAGCGGAGTTACATCGCTGGGCATCTGCCGAATACAGCGGAGAACCTGATGCGGTGGATCGAGCATCCGCAGCGCTTCGATCCGCAATCGGCGATGCCCGAACTCGGCGTCACCCAGGCCGATGCCCGCGATATCGTTGCTTACCTGTTGCATCAGCCATGAATCGATCACGCCGCATCGTGCCATTCGCTTACGGGCGTCCCGACGCATTGACGAGCGCATGCCAGGGCGCGGGGGCGCTTGCGTGGCAGTGGATGGCGGGGCGCATCGTCGTGGGCGCGCTGATGATCGGCGCAAGCGTGGTGAGTGCCAAAGCGCAAACGGCGCAAACGGCGCAAACGGCGCAAACGGCGCAAACGGCGCAAACGGCGCAAACGGCGCAACCACCACGCTCGCCGAGCGTGCAGGCGCCGACCGATCAGGCGCTGATCGCGCGCGGCGCCTATCTCGCCAAAGCTGGCGACTGCGCGGGCTGCCATACGGCGGTGAACGGTGGCGCGCCGTACGCGGGCGGCCTGGGCATGGCGTCGCCATTCGGCACCATCATTAGCAGCAACATCACGCCGGACCCGCGCGATGGCATCGGCCGATACACCTACGAGGACTTCGCGCGCGCTTTGCGCGAAGGCGTCGCGCCAGGTGCGAAGCATCTTTATCCCGCCATGCCTTATCCGTCTTTCTCCAGATTGACCGACGATGACGTCCACGCGCTTTACGCGTATTTCATGCACGCGGTGAAGCCGGTGGCACGGCCGAACCAGCCGGCGCAGGTGGCGTTCCCTTTCAGTCAGCGCTGGACCTTGAAGTTCTGGAAGTGGCTCTTCATGCCGAAGGGCGGTCCATACCAATCGCATGCCGGGCGCGACGAGCAGTGGAATCGCGGCGCGTATCTCGTGCAGTCGTTGGGACATTGCGGCGCCTGCCATACGCCGCGCGGTGCCGCTTTCCAGGAGCGCGGCTACGACGAGTCGTCGCCGCAATACCTCGCGGGCGGCGTGAACGATCACTGGTTCGCCGCAAATCTCACCGGCGACCCCGCCTCGGGTCTTGGCCGCGTGAGCGCCGACGATCTGGCGTCGTTCCTGAAAACCGGTCACGGCGGCGGGCTTGCCGCATACGGCAGCATGGTCCAACAGGTCGAAGACAGCACGCAATATCTCAGCGACCAGGATCTGCGCGCGATCGCCAGCTATCTGAAAACCTTGCCCGCGCAACAGCCGTCCGGCAACTACAATCCCGGGCATCCGGTCGCACGGTCCGCCGTCGACGGCAACCGTGTGCGCGAACGGCAGTCGTCCGGCGCGGCGGTCTACGGCTCATTTTGCGCGCGATGCCATGGCGTGCAGGGCATGGGCGTCCCGCCGCTTTACCCGCGGCTCGCGGGTAACCCCACAGTCATCTCGGACGACACCACGTCGCTGATTCGCCTGCTCGTCGAAGGCGGCAATACGCCGGCCACGCCGGGCGGGCCGCCCCGCACGAGCATGCCCGCGTTCGCGGGGCTTTTGTCGGATGCCGAGATGGCACAGGTGCTAACCTATATCCGCAGCGCATGGGGCAACGATGCGCGGCAAGTGACCGGGAACGACGTCGGGACCTTGCGTAGCGAACTGCACAAGTAACGGTGGGCGGCCCGTCGGCTGGCCGTTGGCGATCCTGGCGGCCAGTCGAATGGCTTGCGCTGCGTGCGGGGGCAATCAGCCCGTCGCGCTCATGGCTTCAGAACCACCTTGATGCAACCGTCTTCCTTGTCGCGAAACGTTTTGTACATGCCGGGTCCGTCCTCCAGCGAAACCGTGTGCGTGATCACGAACGATGGATCGATCTGTCCTTCCTGAATGCGGCGCAAGAGATCGTCGGTCCAGCGATTGACGTGCGTCTGGCCCATCTTCCAGGTGAGGCCTTTGTTCATCGAGGCGCCGAACGGAATCTTGTCGATCAGACCGCCATAGACGCCGGGCACCGACAATATTCCGGCTGGCCGGCAAACGTAGATCATTTCGCGCAATACGTGCGGGCGATCCGTCTCGAGCATCACGGCCTGTTTGACGCGGTCATACATGGCGTCGAACGAGCGGGTGGCATGCGACTCCATTCCCACTGCGTCGATACATTTTTCGGGTCCCTTGCCGTTCGTCAGTTCTTTCAGCCGATCGAGCACGCTCTCATCATCGAAGTTGATCGTGATCGCACCGCCCGCCCGCGCCATGGCAAGCCGCTCAGGCACGCGGTCGATTACGACCACCTGGCGGGCGCCCAACAACACGGCGCTGCGGATCGCCATTTGCCCAACCGGCCCCGCGCCCCAGATAGCGACGGTGTCTTCGGGCTGAATGTCGCAGTTCGCCGCGGCCTGCCAGCCGGTGGGAAAGATGTCGCCGAGAAAGAGAACCTGCTCGTCCGGGAGGCCGTCGGGAATCTTGACGTGGGTGGTGTCAGCCATGGGCACGCGCACGTATTCGGCCTGTCCGCCAGGATAGCCACCGGTCAGATGCGAGTAGCCGAACAGACCCGCTGTGGTATGGCCGAATACCTTGTTGCCCTATTTTCTCGCTCCCTTTCCATCGTATGACGGCGCGCGCAAGCTCGCGCCGTCATACCGGTCCGCGCCCCTGACCGGAACCCGATCGCGCATCGGCGCTCGACCGTGGTGGCGCGTAAGCGCGCGCGAGAATGCGCTGCGGCAGCGCGCTGGCACGGCGCATGCGGCGCCGCAGAGGCAGTCTTGTTTCCTCGCGTTCCTGCCAGCGCGCGACGCCCGAGCCGCCCGAGCCGTTAGCTGTTAGATGCGGGCCGCCGACATTTTGCACAGCCTTGCGCGCGTCCGTTTGTCGTCGCCGGAAAAGCGGCTTACAGCGAGCGTTCCGGCTTAGGGTATTGGTGCCGTACGGCAGGAAGAGCGCTGAGGGACCCTCAATCGTTCAAAGGAGAAATTCGATGTTTATCCACAACAAACGGCTTCAATATACGGTCCGTGTCGCGGCACCCAACCCCGGTCTTGCCAATCTGCTCCTCGAGCAGTTTGGCGGTCCGCAGGGCGAACTGGCGGCAGCATGTCGTTATTTCACTCAGGCGGTAAGCGAGGATGATCCAGGCAGGCGCGACATGCTGTTCGACATCGCGACGGAAGAACTGAGTCACCTCGAAATCATCGGCTCGATTGTCGCGATGCTGAATAAGGGCGCTAAGGGGCAGCTTGCCGAAGGCGTCGAGAAGGAAGCGGAACTCTACCGCTCGCTTACAGGAGGTGGCAACGATTCGCACACCACGGCGTTGCTTTACGGTGGCGGCCCGGCGTTGACTAACTCGGCGGGGGTGCCCTGGACTGCCGCTTACATCGACACGATCGGCGAGCCGACTGCGGATCTACGCTCGAATATCGCGGCGGAAGCGCGGGCGAAGATTGTCTACGAACGTCTGATTAATGTGAGCGACGATCCGGGCATCAAGGAAGCGCTGGGCTTTCTGATGACCCGCGAGATTGCGCATCAGAAATCGTTTGAAAAAGCGCTGCATTCGATTCAGCCCAATTTTCCGCAGGGCAAGTTGCCGGGGGTTCCCGAATTCACGAACGTCTACTACAACATGTCCAGCGGCGATGACTCGCCGCGCGGTCCGTGGAACCAGGGGCCGGGATGGGAATTCGTCGAGGACCCGCAACCCGCCGTTGACGGCGGTGACGGTCTGGCGACCGTCAACGTATCCAAAGACGCCCTCACTGTCCTCAGTGCGATGGCCTCCCGCACTGCCTCCGACACGAGCGCCGATCCGACGACGGGCGCGGACCTCGGCGCGGGGCAGCAGAATTCCTGAACGCAGTGGATCAAACCGGTGGCTGGTCCACTTCCCCGTTGTTTAAGGAGCAATTGAAATCATGGCACAACGCAAAACAGTCGATGATCTATTCGTCCACATGCTGTCGGATATTTACAGCGCCGAAAAGCAATTGACGAAGGCGCTCGCCAAGCTCTCGCGCGCTGCGTCCGACCCGCAACTGAGCCAGGCGTTCAAGACGCACCTCGAGGAAACTCAGGGACAGGTCGAACGTATCGATCAGGTAGTCGAAGTATCCGGAATTCGCCTGAAGAGAATGAAGTGCGTGGCGATGGAAGGACTTATCGAGGAGGGCCAGGAACTGATCGACGAAATCGAGAAGGGACCGGTGCTCGATGCGGGCCTCGTCGCGGCGGCGCAGAAGGTCGAGCACTATGAGATTGCGGCCTATGGAAGCCTTTGTGCAATCGGTAAGCAATTGGGCTTTTCCGAGGGCGTGAAGCTACTTCAGGCCACGCTGGAAGAAGAGAAGGCGACCGATTTGAAGCTCACTGAATTTGCCGAAAAAGCCGGTAACGTGAAGGCGAATGTCGCGTAAGTCTGCCAGGACACGGCCGGGAGGGATGATCTGTCCCGGTCTGTCCTGTCCGCGCCGAATCCGGTCATGCCCGCCCGTCGAATTATTGCCATCCAGGTGACGGATCCAGGCATCAGATAGAGGTAGATTCAATGCGAAAGCGTTCAAGCCGGAGGGCGAGCGCGGCACCAGGCGTGTCTTTCTGACGTTGAAAGCGAGGCAGTCGCTCGCATTGTAGGGGTCAATGCCCAGTCGCTGTCGCTCTCGCTGTCGCTGGCAAACGAAGATCGAGCCAGTCACGCGCCCATTTCTTCGCGAAAGCAACCGCATCCGCGCGTAAGTCGAAGCCGGCGAGATCGCCGCTTGCGAAAATCTCTGTTTCGCAGCCGTCCTCACTATGGGTACTGATTCTCACGTGCGCGATGTATTCGCCGTCTGCCCTGCGAGGGGTGGGGTCAATCCGGAGATGGGTCTGATCGGGATGCATATCGCTTCTCCGTTTATCCGCTATGCGACGCCTTGAAATGACTGACTGCGTGCTGTCAATCTTGCAAATTGTCGCGGTTATGTTCGCCCCTCGCTGAATGAACGGCCCGATGCAGGCCGGCGGTCTCGGGGCGCACGCCTTAGAGTTGGCCGGTCGGTTCGGGGATCCGGTATCGCGCCTTTCCTGGCCTTCGTTCCGTTCCAGTGGCGCTGTGCGCAGCATTCGCGTCGTGGAGCGCACCGTTCTCCCAGGTATGGTGTGCGCCTCACGCGTAGCGCGACTTTGCCGTGTGGCCGCTTTCCACCGTGGGTTGGTGCCGGAAACCAAGGCCTCCGGCGCCCAGTGCGATGATCGCGCCCACCACGAGCGCTGCCACCGAAAACCAGCTGGCGCGTGCGATGGCGCGAGCGGCGGTGTCTGCCGCCTGGCGGGCATCGGCTTGCGCTTGCGGGCTCGAAGCCGCGGCGGTGATGGACGCGACGGCGTTTTGCGCCTGCTGGGAAAGCGCATTGATAGCACTGTTTCCCGCGCTCGTCTGACTCGTGGCCGCCCCAGCGGTTGCCCCGGCAGACGCAACGTTGCCCGCCACGCCAACGGCGCCGCCGATCAGCGAAGTCAACTCGAACATAACGAAAAGAATCATGACGGCCCATGCGAGCAGCCCGTGCAACCAGCCAAGGACCGGCGCGCAACGACCTGCGAAGTATCCCCCCACGAACACCGAGACAACGGTCGTGACAATCATCCATACCCCTGAGCCGAAGCCGAATGCGCGGGCGGGATTGGGTTGAGACAATGGGCTAAGCAAGGATGCGCCAATTGCAGCTCCCAATACACTCATCACGAGATAAACGACCAGCGAGAGAATCACGCCGGTGAACACCGCGCCCCACGAAATACGGGGCAGTCCTTCTTGAGTTGTCAGCAGTCGCATTGCAATCTCCGGTCGATTGGCTTCATGAGGGTGTGCCGGAGAAGCCCGGCACTCAAATGCCGCAAGCGGCGTTCCACGGCACGCGGTAGCCGAGGCCTGCCTATCTTTTCCATCAATCCAGTGGGATGCCAAACCGGATGCATTGGGCACCCCATCCTGTCCGACAGCAAAGAGAACGAAGACCGCTTGCCGGGGCGGCTTGAGCGGACGAGTTAGCGCGGCAAATCGTCCTCATACTGCGTGGTCGACACCCGTTACACATGAACCGCATCATTTCCGGGTGTGAAGCGGACCGCGTGAGCGGACGGCGGGCAGGAAAGGGAGCCCCGGACGTTATGGCAGAGCGCCAAGCCACTCGTTCCGAATCCCGCCGTACAGGCACGTCAGCGCGCCGCGCGTCGTTCCAATGAGCGTTCTCGCCACAGATGCGCGAAGGCCAGGCCGGTAGATGCCTGCAGAAGCCAATATCGATGCGGGTTTTGCGGCGCCATTCACGATCGAGTGGAGATTCGCCAATCAGGGGCAACGTCGGTTGGTAACGACAGTCTCTTCGAAGGGTGGCGCAACGTGCATGGGATGCGCGGCGTCGAGCGTTGATACTGGATCGGGTGGCGCGCCTGCGAGCTTTATTGTGTTCTGAAATAATAGGCCTTGCTCACCATCGCGGCGGCCCGCGCCCATGCAAACACGATCTGACGCATCAGCCGACAGCGAATCCCCCGGCTACTGGCGCGAACACGAAATGCTGCTATTGCAGCAGGTGATGGCGCTTGTCGGCAAAAGCCTGTCCCCCGCGCCCGCGCTGCGCGAGATGCTACATCTGATGTCCGAGCTGCTCGGCCTGAACCGGGGCCGCATCGTGCTCGCGGACGAAACGCGTCGAAGCGGGCGTATCCGGTACGCGTACGGACTGACCCCAGAGGAAATCGGCCGGGGTGTGTATGCGTACGGTGAAGGCATCACCGGGCGCGCGCTGCAGCACGGCCAACTGACGATCATCCAGGACATCGACCGCGAACCGGATTTTCTGGCGCGTGCGGTTGAGCGCTCACGGTTACCGGACGGCCCGGTCTCGTTCATCGCGCTGCCGATCGTCGTCGAACGGCTGACGGTCGGCGTTCTTGCCTGTCACCGCATTCGCCACCGCTCGCGCATGCTGGCCGACGACATCACGGTGCTGCGTATTCTCGCGACACTGGCCGGACAGTTGCTGCAGCTGGAAGCCGGCCTCGAGGAAAAAACCCGCGCGCTCGAAGAGCAGAACGCAGTGCTCGCGCGGGCTCTCGAATCGGCGGCCGCCCGCTACGGAATCGTCGGCACCTCGCCGCCTTTGCTGCGCGCGATCTCCGAACTGGAGCGCGTATCGGATTCCGCTGCGAGCGTGCTGTTGCTCGGTGACTCAGGCACCGGCAAGGAGCTGTTTGCACGGGCCTTGCATCTGGCGAGTCCGCGGCGCGACCGTGCCTTCATCAAGATCAACTGCGCGGCGATACCGGATACGTTGTTCGAGTCCGAGCTGTTCGGGTACGAACGCGGCGCGTTCACGGGCGCGAACAGCATGCGCGCGGGCTGGTTCGAGCAGGCCAGCAAAGGGACGCTGTTTCTCGACGAGATCGGCGAATTGCCGGTGACGATGCAGACCAAGCTGCTGCGCACGCTTCAGGAAGGGACCATCACGCGCCTCGGCGGCAAGGCGGAGATCCGCGTCGACGTGCGGCTCGTCGCGGCCACCAATCGCGATTTGCAACGCGATGTGGCGCGCGGCACCTTTCGCCAGGACCTGTACTACCGGCTCAACGTGATTCCGATCCACTTGCCGTCGCTCGCTGAACGCCGCCAGGACATTCGCGTCCTCGCGCTGCATTTCATCAGCCATGCGAATCAACTCAACCAGCGCAATGTCAATCTCACGACGGCCGCGCTGGATCGGCTCGAAGCGTATGCGTGGCCCGGCAATATTCGCGAGCTGACCAATTTCATCGAGCGGATCGTGCTGCTCGCGGAGAAGCCGCTGCTCGATGCAGTCGATATTGACCGGCTGCTGCCTTCAGACGCGGCGGCTGAGCCCGCTGTTGCGCCCGCATTGGCACAGTCGACGGCCGCCGACCGCCGGCGGGGCGGGGCGCTGGACGCTTCATTACATGACCCCATGACCCACACTGCAGCGCTGCCGATGCGACCCTACCGGCG
>NZ_JAXDPY010000505.1:0-11479 GCF_034668105.1 Paraburkholderia sp.
GATATCTGAGTTCATCCATCCTCGGCTTTGTGGTGGTGAGAAATTTCGTCGATGGCTGGCGCTACCTGGCCGTGGTCACTTCGTTGCCCGTCGTCATGCTGCTGTGGTGGCGCAGAACGCTGCCCGAGTCGCCGCGATGGCTGGAGAGCCAGGGCAGAACGGATGAAGCGAATCGTATCGTGACCACGATCGAGTCATGGTTTACCGGCCGCGGCATTCATCTTCCGCCGGTCGCCTCCGTCGGCATGATGCCCGCATCGGCATCGGTACCCGCCAAGCGTAGCGCGGTGCAGAACGTGCTGACGTTGTGGTCGCCGAGACTTGCGCGCTCCACGGCCGTGAGCTGGCTCATGTGGTTCTCGGTTGCGTTCGCGTACTACTCGTTCTTCTCGTGGATTCCGAGCCTGCTCCTCAAAGAGGGGCTCACCATGACGAAAAGCTTTGGCTATTCCATCGCGATCTATGGAGCGCAGATTCCAGGCTATTTCACGGCCGCCTGGCTCAATGAACGGATCGGCCGGAAAGGGGTGGTCGCGTCCTACATGCTGCTTGGGGGCATCGCTGCGATCGCGCTGGCGTTCTCTCACACCGGACTCAGCATCATGGCCGCGGGCATCTGCCTGTCGTTCTTCATGAACGGCGCGTTCGCAGGCGTGTATGCGTACACCCCGGAAGTGTTTCCGACAGCGGTTCGCACAACGGGCACCGGATCGTCCTCCTCGTTTGGCCGCATCGGCTCGGTGAGCGCGCCCATACTGGTCGGTCTCGTCTATCCCGTGTTCGGCTTCCTGGGTGTGTTTGCCATGACCACGACGGTTCTGCTCATTGGGGCGTGCGTGGTTTTCTTCCTGGGTATCGAGACGCGCAACCGCTCGCTCGAAGATATCGAGACCGAGGAATTCGGGCGTACGCAGGACCTGCGAGGCGCGCTCAATTCCACTGAACTCCGCGGCTGAATGCCGTGATTGACCTACTTCGAATACAGACCATGCAAGGCAACCGGATCGAGACTGCGCCGCCAGCGCCGCAAACGCTGGGCGTTTCCAATCTAGAATATCTCGCGCGGGCCGTGCGGCTCAACGGTCAGCCGACGGAGATTTTCCGTGCCGTTCATGAGGTAGCGGCAAGCACCATCGGCTTTAGCCTGTTCACGATCATGTCCTACGATGCACAACACCAGGAGGTGGAGCGTGTTTACACGAACATGCCCGACGTCTATCCGGTGGGCGGACGCAAGAAAAAGCAGGGCACCCCGTGGGCCAAGCAGATACTGCAGGATCTCAAGCCGTTTCGTGCAGGGACGCCGCAAGGCATTCGCGAAGCGTTTGACGACCACACCGTGATAACCGGCATGGGTCTCGGCTCGATACTGAACATCCCGATCGCGTACGACGGCGTGTGCATCGGCACGATGAACCTGACGCATCAGGAAGGGTGGTACACGGCGAGGCATGAAGAGTTGGGATTGCTGATCGGTTCGTTCCTCGCACCCGCTCTGATTTCGTGTAACAGCGTGTCCGCCGGCAGCTCGACTGTTTCTCTGACATGACCACTACCCAACGTGTTGCGACCACGTCGCCGGCCACCCCAACTTCCGCATCGCAAGGCCGCTGGCTGCTTGTCTTCATCCTTGCCTATCTGGCGCTAATGGCCGATGGCGCCGATGTCATGATGTACGGCCTGACGCTCACGCGAATCAAGGACGACTTCGGACTGAGCAATGTCGAAGCCGGCGCATTGGGCAGTTTGACGTTGCTAGGCATGGCCGTCGGCGGGATTCTTGGCGGCTGGCTGAGCGATCGCGTGGGCCGGGTAAGGGTAGTGGTCTGGGCGCTGGCGCTGTTCTCGCTGGGCGCGGGGATGCTTGGGCTCACGCACAGCTTTCTCGAATTCGCGATTGTGCGGTTCATCAGTTCGTTGGGTATCGGCTGCATGGTGCTGGTCACCACGCTGGTTGCCGAATACGTGCCCACGGAACGGCGCTCGCTGATTCTGGGCGCCTTGCAAACGGGGATTTCGGCCGGCTACATCGTCGTCATCGCGCTGAGCAGCTGGATTTTGCCGCACTACGGCTGGCGTACGCTGTACTACGTGTCGGCGCTGCCGGTGGTGTTCGCATTGGCGATCAAGTTTGCGGTGCCCGAGCCGGCAAGCTGGCGGGCAAGCCGCGAGGTTGCCGCGAAGAGCCCGCGTCAATGGCGCGACAGCCGCTACCACGTGATTTTCAGCAATCGACAGACGCGCCTGCTGTTCATCCTGTGGACGCTGGCCTCGATTTTCATTCTTTCCGGCTTCTATGGCTTGAACAACTGGCTCCCAACGTACCTCGAAAAAGAACTGCATCTCAAGTTCAGTTCATTGACGGGATACATGATCGGGACTTATGTGGTCGCCTTCATCGGCAAAATCTTCGCCGGCTGGCTGGGCGACCGCTGGAGCCGACGCGGTGTATATGTGCTCGGCTGCGTGGGCGCCGCGCTCTTTTTGCCGGTGATCATCTTCTGGCATACGCGCGAGAATATTGCCGCGCTCATGCTTTTCTTTGGCTTTCTTTATGGCGTACCACTGGGCACGATCGGGACGTTCATGTCCGAGAGTTTCGCCACGTCCATCCGCGGGACTGCGGTGGGCGGCTCCTACAACCTGGGCCGCTTCTGCTCGGGCGCGGCGCCGATTGTCATCGGCTACCTGGCCACACAGTTCTCCATCGGCCTTGGCTTTCTGGTGGTCGGCGCGGTTTTCTTCTTAAGCGGCGTGACCGCGTTGTTTATTCCAGACCGGTTGTACGACACGGAGCAACCGTCCACCGTGTGACGCGGTTTTCGGCGCAACGCGCCGATGCGCTCAGGCAGGTTCGTGCAGAATCGACGAATCGAACGGCGCCATCCTGCGCAGCGCGAGCCGAAAATCGCGCGCGACCGGCGAGAGCGCGGCATCGCGCCGGCGAATCAAACCGATGGTTCGCGCCACCGTCGGATCCACCAGCGGCCGGATGGCGATGCGCGCATGCGCATCGCGCGGCGCGGCGCAGCGCGGAATGATGGAGATACCGAGACCCGCTTCGACGAGCCCCAAGGAAGTGGTCAGATGTTCGATCTCGATCAGCCGGTCGGGGCGCCAGTCGATATCCCTCAACGCGGCGTCGAGCATGCGCCGGTTGCCGCTCGACGTACCCGAGACGATCAACGGCCACGGCCGCAACTCCGGCCACGTCACATGCTCGCTCGCGGCGAGCGGATGATCGACGGGACACGCCAGCACGTATGGATCCACCAGCAGTTCGTCGATTGCAAGCTCAGGCGATTCGTTCACGAGAAACGCAATGCCGAACTCCGCGTCGCCGATCGCGACACGTTGCACGACCGTCGCGAGGTTGGCCTCGATGAGTCTGAGCCGTACCTCGGGACGCCGCTTGTGATAACTGCTGACGATTTTCGGCAGCATGAATTTGGCGACCGTCGGAATACACGCGATGGTCAACTGACCGGTGCGAATCCGGGTGGCTTCGCTCACCAGTTCGAGTGATGCATCGAGCTCACGCAGCACGCCTTGTGCGCGCGGCAACAGCAATTCGCCGGAACCGGTGAGCGCGACGTTGCGCGTGGTGCGTTCGAACAGCAGGGTATCCAGCGCTTCTTCGAGCCGTTTGATACGCCGCGTCAAAGCGGAAGCGGAGAGGTTCAGTTCAAGTGCCGCGTCGTTGAACGAGGCGTGCGACGCGACCGCGACGAACGCGCGCAATGCGTCCAGATCGACACCCGGAAAACGGTTCATCGGCACCCCGCTGACTCTTGCATGTGACGCAATAATAATCACGTCGCGTGCAATTCACAAACGCGTCCGGGGTGGGGATACTGAATGCACGACATTTCCGTGCAACGTGATCCGCGCAATGACACGCGATTACACCCGAGACGGCACCCACACCGATGAACCAGCACAACGACGTAGGCACAAACCCTTATACCGGCGGCGTGGCCGCATTCGTCGCGGGCCTGCGGTATGAGGCGATACCGGACGACGTGCGCGCGCGCATCAAACTGCTGATCCTCGATTCACTTGGCTGCGCGATCTTTGGTGCCGCCTTGCCGTGGAGCCGCATTCTTGCGGATACCTTGCAGCGCGTCGACAGCACGCCGGGTTGCCACGTGTGGGGTACGCCGTTGCGGTTGTCCGCGCCACACGCGGCGCTCGTCAACGGCACCTTGATCCAGAGCTTCGAACTCGACGACGTGCATCGCGTCGGCGTGCTGCATGTCGGCGCGGTGACCTTGCCGGCCGTGCTGGCGGTTGCCGAGTTGCTGTCCGCCGATGCGCCGATGACCGGCCGCGACTTCCTGCGCGCCTGCGTGGCGGGCTACGAGGTCGGGCCGCGCGTGGGCATGTGCATGGGACCGGAACACATCGCGCAAGGCTGGCATTCCGGGGCGACGGTCGGCGTATTCTCGGCTGCGGCGGGCGCGGCAGCCGCGCTGCGGCTCGATGTGGAGCAGACGGTGCACGCGCTCGGCATTGGCGGCACGCAGTCGGCGGGGCTGATGGCCGCGCAGTTCGGCGCGATGGTCAAACGCATGCATGCGGGCCGTGCCGCGCAAAGCGGCTTGTACGGCGCGCTGCTCGCGCAAAACGGTTTCACCGGTATCGTCGACGTATTCGAGAACCCGTATGGCGGATTCTGCAGCACGTTCTCGCGATCGTCGGACCGTTTCGATCTGACGCAACTCGTGGATGGTCTCGGCGAGCGCTTCGAGACCATGCGCATCGCGCTGAAATTCTACTCGTGCGTGGGTAGCAATCACACCACGCTCGACGCAATCCGCGCGATGCAGGCGCGTCATCGGTTCGGTCCGGACGATATCGAACGGATCGTCGTGCACGGTTCGCGCGTGACGGTCGACCATGTGGGCTGGAAATATGTGCCGCAGGGACTGACCTCGGCGCAACTCAACCTGCCGTATTGTGTCGCGACACTCCTGCTCGAAGGCGACGTATTCGTCGACCAGTTCACCGAAGACAAGGTCGCGGACCCCGAGCGCATGGCGCTGGCCGATCGCGTGCAGGTGGTCGAGGATCCGTCGATCACCGCGCGCGGTTCGATGCTGCGGCATATGGTGCGCGTCGAGGTGCTACTGCGCGACGGCACGCGGCTCGAAGAAACGGTCGAGGCGCAGCGCGGCAGCGAACACGCATTCGCCAGCGAAGGGGATATCGTCGGCAAGATGAGAAAGCTCGCCGCGCATCGAATCGACGCACGGCAGATCGCGCGCATCGTCGATTGGGTGATGCATGCGGAAGATCAGCCGGACGCAAGCGAGCTTGCGCGCCTTCTCGCGACCGCTGCCTGAGGAGCCATCGTGGCCGCCACCGCGCACACGCTTACGTTGCCCGCCACGCCCGCCGCGCGGCGCGCGCGCTTGCGGTCGATTATCGGCGGCAGCGCCGGAAACGTGATCGAGTGGTACGACTTTCTCGCGTATTCGATCTTCTCGATCTATTTCAGCAAAGCGTTTTTCCCGGGCGGCAATCAGACCGCGCAACTCCTGAATGCGGCGGCCGTCGCGGCGATCGGCTATGTCGTGCGGCCGCTCGGCAGTTGGGCCATCGGCGCGCTCGCCGACCGGCAAGGGCGGCGCGTGGCGTTGAGCGTCTCGGTCGCGATGATGAGTGTCGGCTCGCTGATCATCGCGTTGACGCCGACGTATGCGTCGATCGGTGTGGCCGCACCGGCCGTGCTGGTCTGCGCGCGCCTCCTGCAAGGTTTCAGCATGGGTGGCGAAGCGGGCACGAGCGCGACCTATCTGAGTGAAATGGCGCCGACGGGCCGGCGCGGCTTTTTTGTCGGCTTCGTCCAGGTGACAGTGGTGATGGGGCAACTGCTGGCGCTCGCGCTGATGCTCGTCCTGCAACGGCTCGTGCTGACGCCTACGCAACTCGAACAGTGGGGATGGCGCATTCCGTTTGCGATCGGCGGCGCGCTGGCCGTGTTTGCGCTCTATCTGCGCCGCGGCATTGCGGAGACCGATGCGTTCGAGCGCGAGGGCGGCGCCCATGCCGGCACACGGACCCAGATAGAGCGAGGCAGCCTGCTGGTGCTGCTGGTCCAGCATCGGCGTCAGACGCTGTGGACGATCGGCATCAGCGTCGGCGGCACGGTCGCGTTCTATACGTTCACGATCTATTTGCAGAAGTTCATGGTCAACACCACGGGCTTCAGCCGCGACACGGCGACGCTGATCGCGCTCGTCGCGCTCGTGATCTACATGGGTTTTCAGCCGCTCTTCGGCCTGTTGTCCGATCTGATTGGACGGCGTCCGGTCATGATGATCTTCGGGGTGGGCGGCACGTTCCTCACGGTGCCGCTGATGCACGCGCTCGGCGCGACCCATAGCGCACTCACGGCGTTCGCGCTGAACCTTGCGGCGCTCGGCATTCTCAGTGGTTTTTCGTCGATTCACTGGCTCGTCAAGTCGGAGCTTTTTCCAGCGAAGGTTCGGGCGCTCGGCGTCGGACTACCGTTCGCGGTCGTGTCGTCGGTGATGGGCGGCACCACCGAATATCTCGCGTTGCGCTTCAAGCACGATGGCCACGAATCGTGGTTCTTCTATTACGTCAGCGCGTGCGCGGCAGTGTCGCTGCTCACGTACGTGCTGATGCCGGAGACGCGCCATCGGTCGGTGATCGACGAAGAAGCGCGTCAGCAAGGCGGTCATTAAGGTGGTCACTGCGGTGGTCACCGCGGTGATCACTGAGATGGTCACCGGGTTGTTCACCAATATGAGCACCAATATGACCGCCAAGGTCAACGGAGACGCTTTCATGCAGCCGGCTTCATCCGCTGGGCCCACTGCGGCGCAGTTGTTGTCGGAGTACGCGCTTAGCGTGCGGTTCGAGCAATTGCCCGCCGACATCGTGCGGCTCGCCAAGGACTGCCTGATCGATGCGATCGGCGCGGCGTTATACGGACACGAGGTGGAAGCGGGGCAGGCCGCGCTGCGTTATGTCAGCCATTCGCCCGCCGGCCCGTGCGCGATCCTGGGCACGAGCCGGCGTGTCGCGCCCGAGGCGGCGGCGTTCGCGGGCGGCGTGCTGGTTCACGCGGCGGAACTCGATAGCTTGCGGCAGCCCGGCGCCGGCGTTCATCCGGGCGCCGCGCTGGTGCCGGCGGCACTTGCCGCCGCCCAGGTTTCCGGCGCGTCGGGACGCGACTTGCTGGCGGCGCTCGTCGCCGGTATCGAGGTGCTGTTTCGCATCGGCAGTGCAACCAAACACACCGCCGAAGCGCGCGGCTTTCATGCGCCAGGTCTCACCGGACCGTTCGGCGCCGCGATCGTCGCGGGCAAGCTGGCCGGCGTCGATGCGGATACGCTGCGTCACGCGCTGGGCGTTGCCGGCTCGCAGAGCGGCGGATTGCTCGAATTCGCAAAGTCCGGCGACGGTGGTCTCGTCAAACGTCTGCACCTGGGGCGCGCGGCGCAATCGGGCATTGTTGCCGTGCAACTGGCACAGGCGGGCTTCGACGGACCGTCGACGGTGCTCGAAGGGCGCTACGGTTTTCTGCAGGCATATTGCGAGGACTCGGACGCGGCGCGGTTGACCGAGGGTTTAGGCACGCGCTATGAAACGCCGACGCTGTGCCTGAAGCGCTACGCGTGTCACATCGTGGCACACACGCCGGTCTACGCCGCGCAGCAGTTGCGGGCCGCGCACGATATCGACGCACGGCGGATCGCCGCGGTCCGGATCGAGGGCGCGCCGCGTCTCGCCGCGAATCACGATATCAAGCAACCGGCCAATCAGGTGCTCGCGCAATACAGCGTGCCGGTTTGCGTGGCGGCAGCGCTGCTGCACGATGCCGACGACCCGTCGACCTTCGGCGTCCGCCTGTTGCAAGACCCAGCCATCCGCGAACTGGCGCAGCGCGTGACGCTGGTGGCGACCGATGCCACCGGCCTCGCCACCGTCACACGCGTCACGCTCGACGACGGCACGACCTACGAGTTGGCGCAGACGGACTTTCCGGGCTGTCCGTCGACACCGTTCACACCCGCGCAGTTGCGCACCAAGTTCATGTGGATGACGAAGCGGCTGGGCGCCGCGGCGCACACGCTGTTCGAGCGGCTGGACCGGGTGGAAGACGAAGCGGATCTGCGCTGGCTCGATGCGGCGATTCCACCGTCGCCCGAGTTGCTGCACCGATCGTCGCCCGATTTATCGCTGGTAAAAGGAGACCGCGGATGACCATCGCAAAGACGCTAGGCGAACGCATCGCCGCGTTCACTTCCGCCGACGTGCCCGACGAAGCATTACGCTGGGCGCGCATCGGCATCATCGATACGATCGGCGTGACGCTGGCGGGTGCAGCGGAGCCCTGCGCGCGGATTGCGCGGACCGTGGCGGCGCCGTCGAACGGGGCGGCGCTCGTGATCGGCACACGCGAGCGGATGAAGCCCAGTGACGCCGCGCTCGTCAACGGCACGGCCGCGCATGCGCTCGACTTCGACGATTGCAGCAATACGCTGGGCGGCCATCCTTCCGCGCCGATCCTGCCGGCGCTGTTCGCGCTGGCGGAAGAAGTACACGCGAGCGGCCGGCGTCTCGTCACCGCTTACGTGGCGGGTTTCGAAACGCAGGCGCGCATCGCGCATGCGGTCAATTTTCACCACTACGACAAGGGCTGGCATCCCACCGCGACGCTCGGCGTCTTCGGCGCGTGTGCCGCAGCGGCGCATCTGCTCGAGCTGGATGCGGCGCGCACGGCGACCGCGTTGTCGATTGCCGCGTCGTTCGCTTCCGGGATCAAGGCTAATTTCGGCACGATGACGAAGCCGTTGCATGTCGGTCATGCGTCGCGCAACGGCCTGATCGCGACGCTGCTGGCGCGCGAAGGATTCAGCGCCGGCGACGAAGCTTTCGAACACCGCCAGGGCTTCTTCAACGTCTACAACGGCGCGGGCCATTACGACGCCGAGGCGGCGCTGACGCATTGGGCCGACCCACTCGATATCGTCGAACCCGGCATTGCGATCAAGCAGTATCCGTGCTGCGGCAGCACTCACCCCGCGATCGACGCGATGCTGATGCTCGTCAGCGAATACGGGCTGAAGCCGGACGAGGTCGAATCGGTCGTGTCGTGGACGCATCCCCGACGCCTTCAGCACACGAATCGCCCGCAGCCGGCCAGTCCGCTCGACGCGAAATTCAGCGTGCAGTACTGCGTGGCGCGCGCACTGGCGCAAGGACGCGTGGTGCTGTCCGACTTCGAAGGCGACGCGTACGCCGACCCGGCGATTCGCGCGCTGATGTCGAGGATTGTCGCGGAGCCTGATCCTTTGGCGGACCAGCAGCCGGATCATTTCGGCGCGGAAGTGGTCGTTCAGCTGCGCGACGGGCGGCGTGTGTCGAAACGCGTCGCGCGCGCGGCGGGCAGGACGTCGGCGAATCCGCTGCCGGACGCGCGGATCGAAGCCAAGTTTCTCGACTGCGCGAATCACGCGTTGACGCCGCAGGCGAGCCGAGACGCGTTGGGGATGCTTTGGCGCATCGACAGCGTGGAAGATATCACCACGTTGACCGGTTTACTCGAAGCAGGTTTGCGGGATTGACGTAGCAAAAGTCGGGGTGTCGCGGGACATCGTCCGCACGAGCAAGACAACCGCTTGGCCATGACCGGCGGAATACTTGGAGACAGGCATGAACGACTCACTCGTCGCCGCGCGCGTCGACCGTTTGCCGAACTCGCGGATGCATCGCGAATGGATGTTCCTATTCGCGATTCCGCTCTTTTTCGATAGCTGCGATATCAACACGTTCGCGTCGGCCGCGCCCGCGTTGATCCGGCATTGGCATATCGCAATCAATGAAATCGCACTGATCACGTCCGCGAGCTTCATCGGCATGTTCTTCGGCGCGACGCTCGGCGGTCTGCTGTCCGACCGGTTTGGGCGCAAACGCTCGCTGATGCTGTTCGTGCTGATTTCGTCGCTCGGCTCGCTGGCCACGGCGGTCGTGCCGAGTGTCCCGTATCTGTTCGCGGCGCGGGTCGTCACCGGCTTCGGCATTTCCGCGGGCATGGTGACGGTGATGACCTATATCGCCGAGCTGTTCCCGGCGCGCTCGCGTGGCACCTGGCAATCGTGGGCCATGGTCATCAACCTGTGCGCGATTCCGCTGACCAACTTCGTCGCGCGGCTGCTCGTGCCGTACGGGCCAGACGGCTGGCGCTGGGTGTTCGTGTGGGGCGCGCTTGGCGTCGCGTTTCCCCTGCTGGCGAAGCGGCTTCCCGAGTCGCCGCGCTGGAGCGCGCGAGCCGGGCGCTTCGACGAGGCGGAAGCCGCACTCGCGGCGATGGAGGCAAGGAGCATCGCGGAAGGAAACGTGCTGAGCACGCCCGAAGTCGCCGTGCGGCCGCCCGACGTGCGCGAGCCGTGGATGACGATGTTCAACAGCGTCTACCGCCGCCGCACGCTCACGCTCTGCGCGATCTGGCTGCTGCAGACAATCGGCTTTTATGGCTTTGAAGCATGGGTGCCGACCTTGCTCGTGCATCACGGCATCACGATTGCGCGCAGCCTCACGTACTTCACGCTGATCAACGTGGGCGCGCCGCTTGGCGCATTGCTCGCGGTCTATCCGGCCGACCGCTTCGAGCGCAAACATCTGATCGCGCTCGTCGCGCTGCTGATCGCGGGATTCGGCCTGCTGTACGGGTTGAGCTTTACGCCGGTGCTGATCGTGACGTTCGGATTCGCGGTCGGCATGCTGACGCAGACCTTTGCGACGCTGCTCTATTCGTACACGCCCGAACAGTTTCCGACCGGCGTGCGCAACAGCGCAACGGGCCTCACGTATGGCGCGGGCCGGATCGCGAATGTCGCGAATGCCTTTGTGATCGCCGCGATCTATACGAACTACGGGTATGTGACCGTGTTCATGTACATCGCGGGCGCGTGGTTCCTGACCGCGTTGATCACGCTTGTGTTCGGCCCGCGGACCACCGGCCGCAGCCTCGAAACCCTGAACCCGGTTGTGGATGAAGTGGACGCGGCATCGCTGACGCCGCTCGCCGAATATCCACGACGCTAGATCACACTGAAACTGGAGAGCCCACTGATGACCCTCGACGAACTCAACGATATCGACGTGCTCGTAATCGGCGCCGGAAACGCCGCGGCCAATGCGGCGCTTGCCGCTCGCGAAGGCGGCGCGAAGCGCATCGCGCTGCTCGAAAGTGCGCCGGAAGACGCGCGCGGCGGCAACTCCGCGTTTACCGGCGGCGCGTTCCGCTTCGTCTACGAATCCGTCGACGATCTGTTGAAACTCGCACCCGATATCGCGGAACTGGATCTGCCGAATATCGATTTCGGCACCTACACGCGCGAGCAGTATTTCGACGATATCGGCCGGCTCACCGAGTTTCGCGCCGACCCCGAACTGACCGAGGTGTTGATCGGCAACAGCTACGACGCGGCGTTGTGGCTCA
>NZ_JAXDPY010000506.1:0-3672 GCF_034668105.1 Paraburkholderia sp.
TAGACGCCCACTCGACACGGGAGCACAGAACGATCCGCAAGGTGTCGCGGCGGATCATTCCGTTCCTCATCATTCTGTACTTCCTCAGCTTCCTGAATCGCGTGAATGTCGCGTTCGCGGGGCTGACAATGAACCACGATCTCGGCTTCACCAACGCAGTATTCGGAACTGGCGCCGGAGTGTTCTTTATAGGTACCTTTATCTTCGGCACGCCGTCGAATATCGCTCTGCATCGCATCGGAGCCCGCCGCTGGATTGCCTTGATGATGCTCGCGTGGGGTTCGCTTTCCGCAGCGAATGCCCTGGCAACGAATCCCACGAGCTTTTACTTGCTGCGCTTCTTTATTGGCGTCGCGGAGGCAGGCTTCTTTCCTGGCGTCATTCTGTACCTTAGCTTCTGGTATCCGACCCGTCATCGCGCGTTCGTGACGGCGATCTTCATGGCGGCGGCGCCGTTATCCAACATGATCGGGTCTCCAATTTCGGGCGCGCTACTGCAATGCACGAATGGTGTTGCTCACCTGCATGGCTGGCAATGGCTCTTTATCGTCGAAGCCCTTCCCACGGTTGTGCTGGGATTCGTTGCGCTGGTCTATCTGACCGACAAGCCGGAAGACGCACAGTGGCTCGAACAGGATGAGCGGCGCTGGTTGACCCAGGAGCTGGAAAAAGAGCACTCCGAAAAAGCGGCGCGGAGCGCCTCCAATGTCTGGGTTGCGTTCAAGGATATCCGCGTCTGGCTTCTAGCGCTGGTCTATTCGGGGACATCGATGGGGCTTTACGCGATCGGCTTTTGGGCACCCATGCTGTTCAAACAGTTCGGCTTCCGCTTCGTCGAGTTGGGCATCATCAACGCGATCCCGAATCTGGTTGCGGTTGTCGGCATGGTCTGTTTGGGGGCGGCGCTCCGATCGTCAGCGCGAAAGGCGTCTGCATGTCGCCATCGCCTGCCTCGCGGGCGCGCTCGGCATGGTCGTCGCCGGCCAGGCGGCTTCCGCGCTGGTGCTGGTGATAGCCCTGTCGGTCGCCAATTTCGGTATCAATGCAGCGAAGCCGCCGTTCTGGAGCATGCCGACGCTATTTCTTTCGAGCTCGGCCGCCGCGGCAGGCATCGGCCTGATCAACTCGGAAGGGAGCTCGATCGGCGGCACGGTAGGGCAGATGGTCATTGGCAAATTGCGCGACCTGTCAGGCAATTATTCTTCGGGGCTTTACTTCGTCAGCGCGACGCTCGTGCTTTCTGCTGTCATTGCCGTCCTGTTCGGGCGACCGGCGGCCTCCAAAGTGGAAATGCGTTCGCCGAGCAAATAGGCCGGCAACGTGAACTTTTTAACAGTACAGGTGAATACCCATGCAATCTGATGCTTACAAGGCCGGCTTGTTCAGCGCGCTAGCCGTCCGCGCGGCATTTGACAACGGCATGATCGCTGCCCTTCGCGAACACGGAATCGATGCGACGATAGGCTGGGATCCTACTACGGTCATCGAGGCGCGCCTGAGAAAGGGCGACACGGCCGATGCGATCATCGTGACTGACAGCGCGATGAAAAACATGGTCGACGCAGGATGGGTTGCTGCGCGACATTGCCTGCCTCTGGTGGAATCTTCCATTGGCGTGGCAGTCAAGCGCGGGGCGCCGCGCCCGGATATTTCTTCCGTGCAGAATTTCTTCGACGCCCTGTTGAAGAGTCGTTCCGTAGCGTATTCATTGAGCGGCGCGAGCGGCATTTATTTGCAGCAACTGCTGCGCGAGAACGGGCATCTTGAAGAAATCAACCGTCGGGCCACCCCTATCGACAAAGGCCTTGTTGCGGAAAGACTGGTAAGTGGCGAAGCGGATATCGCGATCCAGCAAATCAGCGAATTTAGTGCGGTTGACGGCATCGACATTGTCGGTCCGCTTCCCGCGAAGATACAGCAGATTGTCTCGCTGAGCGTCGGCATTTGCAGCGCTTCCGTGGACCGGCCAGTGGCACATGACCTGCTCAAAGTGCTGACCAGCGGCCACGCGAAAGCGATCTACGAACGCAATGGACTCACGGCCCGCTGGTGAACCCGCTTGTGAATGGAGTACAAATGACATCAAGAATTGTTTTGCTGCATGCCACCCCCGTCGCCATGCAACCGATTCATAGTGCATTCGCCGAAGTGTGGCCCGAGGCACAGACCATCAACCTGCTCGACGATGGCTTGACCATCGACCGGGCCCGCGAGAACGAGCTCTCGGAGCCGCTGATAGAGCGCTTTGTGCGCTTTGGTCGGTACGGCTACGACATGGGCGCAGATGCCATTCTCATCACCTGTTCTGCATTCGGTCCCGCTATCGATCGCCTGGCGGCGGCGCTGCCGGTGCCGGTGCTAAAACCGAATGAGGCCATGTTTCAGGCGGCTGTCTCCTACGGTCTGCGAATTGGCATGCTGGCGACGTTCGGACCCGCAGTTATCACCATGACCGAGGAGTTCGACGAATACGTTGCCCAGGTTGGCAGCAAGGCCGAACTAAAGACGGTATTGGTCGATGAAGCCATCGACGAACTGCGCCGAGGGAATGTAGAGCGCCACAACACTCTCGTGGCGGCGCGGGCCCCCGAGCTGGCCGACTGCGATGTCGTCATGCTGGCGCACTTTTCGACCTCGCGCGCAGCCGCACAGGTGCGCGATAAAATCTCCGTGCCGGTGCTGACGGCGCCGCAAGCTGCCGTTGAGCGCATGCGCGAACTCGTGGAAACAGGCCGTTAGGACCCGCTAGGGCGCCGTCGTGTTACCGACGGTCGCGCAAAACGGCGCGACAAGACGAAATCGCTCCATGCCTTCGACAGGCAAGTCGAACTGGTTGCTGACTTGCCTACCTGCGGATCTTGCCGCCCTTATCCCGACACCCACTTTTCTACGTTGCTTGCAGCCGTTCAGGTACGAGGCAGACCTCCGTGTCCAAATTGACCGCGTCGCATGCATGGCATCATGCGTATGCGCGAAATGGTACGTAAAATCGATGCCTGCTGGCGGAGCTGATTCCGACCACCATTCGCAATTCCCATCGGATTAAACATCGTGGATATTTTGAAAAGCTGCACGGTACTAGTCTCGAACTCAGGCGACGGCGACCTGTCGACCTACGAGTTCGGCTCATCAACGCCAACGTTGCGTGCGGGCGAACGGCATGAGGTCGGCTCCCAGGTGATGCCGCTCGCGCTGTCCGCCGACCAAAAGGCGATCTACGCGGCAACGCGAGGTGCCTCGCCGTCACTCGTGAAATGCAGGCTGGATACGCGCACCGGTCAGCTCGCCGACGAATACCGCGTCGCGATCAATGCGAGCCTGGCGTCGATCGCGACGGACCGATCTGGCCGCTTTCTGTTCGGCGCATCGTCCGGCGGCCACGAAGTCATCGTGTACAGTCTCGCGCGGCTGGAAGCCGGTGACAGCACACCGCTCCAAACGCTCTCCGGCGTTCGAAACGCACATGCGGTGGTTGTGTCGGACGACAACCGTTACGTCTATGCGACCTCCCTCGGCAATGACGAGCTACTGTGCTGCACGATCGACGAGAACCAGGCGCAGCCGCTTAAGGTGGTCGACACCGTATCGTTCGAGGCCGGGTTCGGCCCGCGTCACATGCGCCTGTCGCCGGGCGGAGAATGGCTCTACGTGCTAAGCGAATTTCGCGCGGTC
>NZ_JAXDPY010000507.1:0-8522 GCF_034668105.1 Paraburkholderia sp.
CTCAATCGTCGGTGTACACCACGCGATACGGAATCCCAACCTTCTCCCACTCCGCAGCCTCCTGGATCAGGCTGTAATCGGTCAGCGGATTGTTAGTCACCCACTCGTTCGGCAGACGCACTTCGTAACCGCCATTGGCCTGCGCAACCGCGATGCCGGGCAAGCCGACATCCGCACGGCGGCGGCACAGCAGGGCCGCGAGCCGCAGGCAGAACAGCAGCGGCCACTCCACCTCGCGCGTTTGCGACAGCTTGCCGAGTTTCCCCGCGTGGCCGAGCACCAGCGCGGCAAGCCGCGCCTGGTCGGTACGCGAAAAGCCCGGCATGTCGGCATTGCTCGCGATATAAGCCGAGTGCTTGTGGTACGCACTGTGCGAGATCGACAGTCCGATTTCATGCAAGGCCGCGGCCCAGCCGAGGAACATGCGGTTCTCGACGCGGCGCTCCTCGTCCGGTTCGGCAAACTGGTCGTAAAAGCGCACCGCGAGTTCGCCGATACGTCCGGCCTGCGCGCGATCCACGCCGTAACGCCGCATGAAGCCTTCCGCCGTCACCGTGCGCATGTCCTCGTGCTGCGAACGGCCTAGCAAGTCGTACAGCACGCCGAGGCGCAGCGCGCCGTCGGTCGTATCGACGTAATCGACGCCGAGTTCGTCGAACACCGCGATCATGATCGACAGGCCGCCGGCCAGCACGGGAATGCGATCGCCCTTCAACGCAACCAGCTTCAGCCGATTGACGTTCTCCGCCTTGATCAGCGCGCGCTTGAGGCGCTCCAGCCCACCGCGCGAGATGCCGTGCGTGACACCCGGATCGTTGAAGCCGTTTGCCTCGACCAGTTCGGCAAGCGCGCGTGCCGTACCGGACGAGCCGATCGCCTGCTCCCAACCGGTTTTCTTGTACTCGGCGGAAATGATCTGAATTTCGCGGCCCGCGGCAAGCTCGGCTTGCCGCATCGTGTATTCGTCGACATTACCCGCCGGGAAGAAGGCACGGCTATGGCTCACGCAGCCGATATACAGGCTCTCCATCTTGATCGGCGTGTAGTGCGAACCGATGATGAATTCCGTCGAGCCGCCACCGATATCCACCACGAGGCGTTTGCCCGCGCTAGCGGGCACGGAGTGTGCAGCGCCTGCATAAATCAGGCGCGCTTCTTCACGCCCGGCGATCACCTCGATCGGGAAGCCAAGCGCGGCTTGCGCCTCGCCGAGAAATTCATTGGCGTTCTTGGCGATGCGCAGCGTATTCGTGGCAACCGCGCGAACGTGATCGGGATGAAAGTCGCGCAGCCGCTCGCCGAAGCGCTTGAGCGCATCCCAGCCACGCACCTGCGAGGCGCGATCGAGCATCTTGTCGCGCGACAGACCGGCGGCAAGGCGCACCGGCTCGCGCAATGCGTCGACCTGATAGATCTGGCTGCCCGCGTCGGTTTCCTCGACCCGGCCTACGATCAGCCGGAAGCTGTTCGAGCCGAGATCGACGGCAGCAAGGAGTTGCGGGGTAGTAACCATCGAGTAAGCGGACTCCATGCGCGCGAGCGCGGCGGCGTTGGATGCGGAAGGCGCCGGGTGTCCACCGGATGCCTTGGGCGCCTTGTGGCCGGCCGCGCTGTTCAAAGACGCCATTCTAAGCGTACCGGACCTCACGATGTCGCCTCGCAGCAATGGGGGTGCCCTATGGTCCCATATGCACTGCGTCATAATGACGACACGCAACGAATACGGCGTAGAATTTAGGACTTCGAGAATGTCATAACAACGTCATCATACTGTGAGAATTTCCGAGCGTCTTTCCGTCTCCCCTCCTGACATTCCATTCTCGCTGCCGATGTCCATCCGCTACCCCTTATTGAATCGCGAGCTGGGCATTCTGGGTTTCAACGAGCGCGTGTTGGCACAAGCTGCCGACCCGGCCGTCCCTTTGCTCGAACGCCTGCGCTTCATCTGCATCACCAGCAGCAACCTCGACGAATTCTTCGAAGTCCGCATGGCCGGATTGCAGGAACAGATGCGCGACAACCCCGGTGCGCTATCGCCGGACGGCATGTCGTTGCAGCACGTGTACGACCTCGTGGTCGAGCGTGCGCAGCAGCTCGTGCATCGTCAGTACGCCATGCTGCACGACACGGTGCTCACCGCGCTCGAAGCAGAAGGCATCTATTTTCACGGCACGGAAGCGTGGAACGAAGCGCAGACCGAATGGGCGCGCAACTACTTCTTCGACGAACTCCTGCCGGTGCTCACGCCGATCGGCCTCGACCCGGCTCACCCGTTTCCGCGCGTGCTCAACAAGAGCCTGAACTTCGTCGTCGAACTCGAAGGCAAGGACGCATTCGGCCGCCAGGCGATGATGGGCATCGTGCAGGCGCCGCGCGCGTTGCCGCGGCTCGTGCGCATGCCGCAGGAGCTGTCGGGCTATCCGCATGGCTTCGTGCTGCTGAGCTCGTTGCTGCAGCGCTTTGTCGGCGAGCTGTTTCCGAATCTGGTGGTGCGCACCTGCAACCAGTTCCGCATCACGCGCAATAGCGAACTGTTCGTCGACGAAGACGAAATCACCAACCTGCGGGTCGCGTTACAGGGCGAACTGCCGGCGCGGCATCTGGGGAATGCGGTGCGGCTCGAAGTGTCGGCGGAAACGCCTGCGCATGTCGTGCGGCGCCTGCTCGACGAAAGCGGCCTCTCCACCAAAGATTGCTATTTCGCCAACGGCCCCGTCAATCTCGTGCGGCTGATGCAGTTGCCGGAGATGGTGGACCGACCCGACCTGAAGTTCGTGCCGCATATTCCTGCAATTCCGCAGCAGATCGGCAACAGCGCGAATATGTTCGACGTGATCGACCAGGGCGACGTGCTGCTGCATCACCCGTATGAGAGCTTTCAGCCGGTACTCGAACTGTTGTTGCAGGCGGCGAAAGATCCGAACGTGGTGGCGATCAAGCAGACCATCTATCGCACGGGCACCGATTCGCCGCTGATGGATGCGCTCATGCAAGCCGCGCGCAACGGCAAGGAAGTGACGGTGGTGGTGGAACTGCTCGCGCGCTTCGACGAAGAAACCAACATTAGCTGGGCCTCGCAACTGGAGGCGGTGGGCGCGCACGTCGTGTACGGTGTGGTGGGCCACAAATGCCACGCCAAGATGATGCTGATCGTGCGGCGCGTCTCGTCCGGCGGCAAGACCCGCATGAAGCGTTACGCGCACCTCGGCACCGGCAACTATCATCCGCGCACCGCACGTCTTTACACCGATTTCGGCCTGATGACCGCCGAAGAGAAAATCTGCGAAGACGTGCACCACGTGTTCCAGCAACTGACCGGCATTGGCGGCGAACTGAGGCTGCATGAGCTGTGGCAATCGCCGTTCACGCTGCACCCGAAACTCGTCGAAGCGATTCGCGCTGAAGCGGAACACGCGCGCGCCGGCAAAAAAGCGCGCATCGTCGCGAAAATGAACGCGCTCCTCGAACCGACCGTGATCGCCGAGTTGTACGAAGCGTCACAGGCCGGCGTGAAGATCGATCTGATCGTGCGTGGTGTGTGTTCGTTGCAGCCGGGCGTGCCGGGCTTGTCGGAGAACATCACCGTGCGTTCGATTGTCGGGCGCTTTCTCGAACACCATCGGATCTTCTATTTCTACGACGGTGGTAAGGAACAGGTGTATCTGTCGAGCGCCGACTGGATGGACCGCAATTTCTTCCGCCGCGTCGAAGTGGCGTTTCCCATCAACAACCGGCGTCTGAAGCGGCGTGTGATCGCCGAAGGCCTGTCGGCGTTTCTCGGCGACAACCAGTCAGCGTGGCTGATGCAAAGCGACGGCCACTACCGGCGCCGGCGACCAGGCAAATCGTCGCGCAATGCGCAGATGAGCCTGCTGGGGAAATTCTGTTCGTGAGTTTGTGAGCTCTTGAGTTTGTGAGCTCTTGAGTTTGTGAGTTCGTGAGTGCCTGAGTGCCCGATTGCGTTTGCGCGCCGCCGAATCAGCGGTGCGTATAAAAAAACCCGCCATGGTTTGCGCCATGGCGGGTTTTTTTCAGGCCCATTCTTTCAAACCGGAGCCGGCTGCCGGCGCGCCGTGCGATACACCGGAAAGCGCACGCTGAAGGTGCTGCCGCGCCCCTCCTCGCTCTTCACATCGAGCTGCGCATCGTGCCGTTGCAACACGTGCTTGACAATGGCGAGGCCGAGGCCCGTGCCGCCCGTATCGCGAGAGCGGCTGCGGTCTACGCGGTAGAAGCGCTCGGTCAGACGTGGAATATCCGCCGCCGGAATTCCCAGCCCGCTATCCGTCACCGAGAACACCGCACTGCCGCCGTTCGCGTGCCAGCTCACGCGAATCGCGCCGCCGTCCGGCGTATAGCGGATCGCATTGGTCACGAGGTTACCCAGCGCGCTGAGTATCTCCGTTTCCACGCCGGTGACGGTGAGCCCTTCGTCGGTGTCGAACACGATCTTGTGATGGTCGCTCGAGAGGCTCGCCGCGTCGTCCTTCAAATGGCGCAACACCGCACGCATGTCGATCATCTGATCGCTCGGCGGCTTGTTGTCGCCTTCGAGCTTCGCGAGCACCAGCAGGTCGTTGACGATATGACGCATGCGCGAAGCCTGCTGCTCCATCAATTCGAGGTAGCGCCCGCGCTCGGCTTCGCTCAGCGGCAGTTCCCGCATGGTTTCGAGGAAACCGGAGAGCACGGTGAGCGGTGTTTTCAGTTCATGCGACACGTTGGCCACAAAGTCGCGCCGCATCGCGTCGGTACGCTCCAGTTCGGTAATGTCCTGCGAGAGCACCAGCTTGCGGTTCTCGCCGTACGGAAACACCTGCACCGACAGCACGTTCTGACGCTTTTCGCCCATGCCGCGCATGATCAGCATCTCTTCGTAGCGCTGCGAATTCAAATAACGCACGAAATCCGGCTGGCGCACCAGATGCGTGATGTGCTGGCGCAAATCGCGTTTCGCATCCAGCCCGAAATGGAGTTCGGAGATCGCGTTGCACCACTCGATCTGATCGTGATCGTCGAGCATCGCCACGCCGTTCGGCGACGCCTGGATCGCCTGGATGAAACGCGAATGCTGCTGCTCGACCTGACGCACCTGCGCATGCCAGCGCTTCGCGAGCTTATGCAGGCGGTAGTAGATTTCGCCCCAGATGCCGGAGGCGCTCGGCACTTCGCCGTAGACCGGCGCGTCGAGCAGACGCCACAAGCGCTGCTTGTGGAAGGTACTGAAGATGCTCTGTGCGAGCAGCAAAACGATCGCGAGGACGAGCGCTGCCTTGACGTTCACAAGTGCGCCGACCACCACGCACAGAACAGCCAGCAGCACGACCGACACAATGGAGCGCGCCCAGATGATGTTCATGTTCTAGCAATCGACGAGAAAAGTGCTACAGCAAAGTCAGGCGCTCTTCGCGAGCCGGTAGCCGCTGCCGCGTACCGTTTCGATCATAGCATCGCACCCGGCCGGCTTGAGCGCTGCGCGCAGACGCTTGATATGCACGTCCACCGTGCGCTCCTCGACGAACACGTGATCGCCCCACACCTGATCGAGCAGCTGCGTGCGGCTGTGCACGCGCTCCGGGTGCGTCATGAAGAAGTGCAGCAGACGGAATTCGGTCGGGCCGAGATCGAGCTTGATTTCGCTGCCTTCGGCGTGCGCGGCGACGCGGTGCGTTGCCGGATCGAGCTTCAGACCGTTGATCGCGACCAGGTCTTCGGTCAACTGCGGCGCGCGGCGGCGCAACACCGCCTTGATACGCGCCATCAGTTCTTTCGGCGAGAACGGCTTGGTGACGTAGTCGTCCGCACCGATTTCGAGGCCGAGCACCTTGTCCTGTTCATCGCCACGCGCGGTCAGCATGATGATCGGAATGTGCTTGGTGCGCTCGTTGTTGCGCAAATCGCGGGCGAACGCGATGCCAGACTTGCCCGGCAACATCCAGTCGAGCAGAACGAGGTCGGGCAATACATCGCTGATCAGGTTCTGCGCCTGTTCCGCGTTGTACGCGCGAATCGGGCAGTGACCGGCATGTTGAAGATTGACCGAAATCAGTTCGGAAATGGCGGGCTCATCTTCAATGACGAGAATGCTGCTGGGCATCGGCACCTCTGATCCTTATAACAGATTAACTGAGTGCTTCGCGTTCGAGCGCGTCGCGCGACTTGTGCCGCACGTCGGTGCCCTTCACGATGTAAATGATGAATTCGGCGATGTTCTTCGCGTGATCGCCGATCCGCTCGATCGCCTTGGCGATGAACAGGAAATCGAGACCCACCGAGATCGAACGCGGATCTTCGGTCATATACGAAATCAGCTTGCGCACGAAGGCGCGGAATTCTTCGTCGATCGCTTTATCGTCGCGCACGATCTGCGCGGCGGCCACCGTGTCGAGACGCGCGAATGCGTCCAGCGCGCGGCGCAGAATCGACACCGCCATCTCGCCCGACAATTTGATCTCGGCGATATTGATGGTGCGCGAGGCGCCGTCTTCCATCAGACGCTTGGTGCGCTTGGCGATTTTTTCGGCTTCATCGCCGGCGCGCTCGAGATTCGTAATCGTTTTCGAAATGGCGATCAGAAGGCGCAGGTCACGCGCGGCCGGCTGACGGCGCGCGATGATGTTGCTGCACTCTTCGTCGATGTCGACTTCCATCTTGTTCAGGCGCTCTTCAGCGGCGATCACCTGCTCGCAGATGTCGAGGTTGAACTCGTTGAGCGCCTGCATCGCGTGGACGATCTGCGATTCGACGAGGCCACCCATTTCGAGGACCTTCGACGAAACGAGATTCAGATCGGCGTCGAACTGGCTGGACAGGTGTTTATCGGACATGTCGTACTCCCTTGTTTTGCTCGTCGACGGCTTAGCCGAAGCGGCCTGTGATGTAGTCCTCGGTTTCCTTGCGGACCGGCTTGATAAAGATCTTTTCGGTGTCGCCGAACTCGATCAGCTCGCCAAGGTACATATAGGCAGTGTAGTCCGAACAGCGGGCCGCCTGTTGCATGTTGTGGGTCACGATCACCACCGTGTAATCGCTCTTCAGTTCGGCGATCAGTTCCTCGATACGGCCCGTCGAAATCGGGTCGAGTGCGGAACACGGTTCATCGAGCAGCAGCACTTCAGGACGGATCGCGATACCGCGCGCGATACACAGACGCTGCTGCTGGCCGCCGGACAACCCGTAGCCGCTCTGGCCCAGCTTGTCTTTCACTTCGTTCCACAACGCGGCCTTGGTCAAGGCCCATTCCACGCGGTCGTCCATTTCCGAGCGCGGCAGCGTTTCGAACATCTTCACACCGAACGCGATGTTGTCGTAGATCGACATCGGAAACGGCGTCGGCTTCTGGAACACCATGCCGATCCGCGCGCGCAGCAGCGAAATATCGCGCTTGGAGGTCAGCAGGTTTTCGCCTTCCATCAGGATCTCGCCTTCGGCGCGTTGTTCCGGATAGAGCGCGTACATCTTGTTGAGCGTACGCAGCAGCGTGGACTTGCCGCAACCCGACGGGCCGATGAACGCGGTCACCTTGCCTTCGGGAATCTGCAGATTGATGTTCTTCAGCGCGTGATACTTGCCGTAGAAGAAGTTCAGGTCGTTGATCTCGATCTTCGGGCGCGACGGCGACGACGCCTGGCCGCTCTGGGCGGGATCGAAACCGGCGGGCGCTGTCGGGCGCGCGATCGGATTGAGTTGAGTTTCTGCCATATTCATCGGATTACACTCCGCCCTTACTTATTCGAAAAGATCGTGCGCGCGAGGATGTTCAATCCCAACACCGCGAGCGTGATGAGGAAGACGCCGGCCCACGCGAGCGATTGCCACTGCGCAAACGGGCTCATCGCGAACTTGTAGATCGTCACCGGCAGATTCGCCACCGGCTGGTTCATGTCCGTCGAGAAGAACTGATTCGACAGCGCCGTGAACAGCAGCGGCGCGGTTTCACCGGCAATCCGCGCGACGCCGAGCAGCACGCCGGTGATGATGCCCGCGATCGACGCCTTCAGCGTGATCGACAGTACCATCTTCCACTTCGGCGTGCCGAGCGCGAACGCCGCTTCACGCAGCGCGTTCGGCACCAGCTTCAGCATGTTTTCAGTGGTGCGGATCACGATCGGAATCTGCAGCAGCGCCAACGCGAATATGCCGGCCCAGCCGCTGAAGTGACCCATCTTCGCGACGACGAGAGCGTAGACGAACAGACCGACCACGATCGACGGCGCCGACAACAGGATGTCGTTGATGAAACGCGTGACACTCGCAAGCCAGCCCTTCTGACCATACTCGGCCAGATACACACCGGCCAGAATGCCGATCGGCGTGCCGATGAAAGTAGCGAGCCCGACCATCATCGCACTGCCGACGATCGCGTTGGCGAGACCGCCGCCATCGGTGTTCGGCGGCGGCGTGGATTGCGTGAACAACTCGATCGACAAACCGCCGATACCCAGACGCAGCGTCGTATAGAGAATCCACACGAGCCACAGCAAACCAAACGCCATAGCCGCGAGCGACATCGTCAGCGCGAC
>NZ_JAXDPY010000508.1:0-19708 GCF_034668105.1 Paraburkholderia sp.
CTGTGTCACGAGCGCGGAATGTGCGAGGGCACAGATTCCAGATGCACCACTACCGTGGCTGTGCGGGGGACCCGCTTATGAGCTAGCGGGGTGAGCGGCTTTCTTTGCTTATCTTTCTTTGCCGCGGCAAAGAAAGTAAGTGCCGCCCCGCACAGGGGCGACGCTAATAGACCAATAACAAATCAAGAAAAGGCAAAAACAAAAAATCTCAAACCTCAACCTGGACAGCATGTCCAGCCAACACACCGAGCCCTTCCCGCAACGCCGGAAACAAACTCCGATTAAAATTATTCCACCGCAATTCCAGAATCGTATCGTCCTTATCGATCTCGGTGTTCAGCACATCATGAATCACTTCTCCCGAATCGATCCCATTATCGACATAATGAAACGACGCCCCGGTGAGAAAAACCGGCTCAACGTCTACGGTTTCCATCGTCTTCCAGTCCACTACCTTCTTCCCCCTTGCCCCATACAAAGCATCGAGCGTCGCATAAGCACCTCGCCGTTCATAAGGCGATTCCACCCGAGTCACTCCCGGATGAATATTCACGATCTTCCGACAAAACGGCGCGCCGCCCCGAACCAACTCATCGAGAATGATCAACAACCCATCCAACACAACGACATCAGCCTTAAGCTGAAGCAGCGCCTGAAGCAGCCGCTTTTCAAACCTGCTCTTGCCAGCAACGCGCCCAATCGCGCCAAGCGGCTCCCGCCGATAATCCGAAGGAATAGCCAGCAACAAATCATTGACAGGCTTCCCCTGCACCCGCAAACCCGGCGGATAGAACCACCGCTTACCGGGCTCATATGAAAACCCATACTCCTTCAGCTTCTCGCGATCCAACGCCGAGCCCGCATCATCGTCATAGATCACTTGCTCCAATGAATAGAGATCACCAAGCTCAGTATCGTTGAGCGCCTCGACCAGCGATTCCAGCACGGACTTCATATACCGCGTGCCGCTCTTATAAGCGACATCTTGCCCCGCTTTATCAGCAGCGGCATTCCTAAGCGACCAGATATAAACAAGCTTTTTCTTCGACATAGTTTGGCTCCTATGAACATCGATAGTTACGACAGAGCACGAATCAACCGCCTCGCAGACGGCGCGAACGCATTCCCCTTACCAGTCGTACCTGGCCGTAGCGATCACCGTGCGCGGATTCCCATAGAAGCAGGTATCCACCGACTGGCAACCACTTACAAACCGGCGATTAAAAATGTTCTGCCCGTTCACCGCGAAGCGCCAATTCCGCACCTCGTAGTGAATCGCCGCGTCATACACGGTGTAACTCGGCACATACAGCGAGTTATCGGCGGCACCCGCGGCGCCGCTTTGATAGCGGATCCCCGCACCGACGCCAAGGCCCGCGAGCGGCCCCACGTGCCAGGTCCAGTCGCCCCACAGTGACGCCATCTGACGCGGCCGCGGAATATCCACCGGCCACTTGCCCAACGTTTTGTCGGCCGCCTCGATGTTCTTCACGTCCTGATACACGTACGCGGCGATCACCGAGAAATTGCGCGTGACATTACCCACCCCACTCAACTCGATGCCGCGCGAGCGCACTTCGCCGGTCTGCACCGACGTGTCGCCGGTCGGATCGATTGCAAGATCCGGGGTGACGACATTGGTCTGGTTGATCTGATAAACCGCCGCGTTCAGCATCAGGTTCTTGCCGGCCGGTTGCCAACGCAAACCGGCTTCGATCTGTTTGCCCCTGGTGGGCTCCGCAATGCCGCCGCCCGCGATCTTCACGCCGACAAGCGGATTAAACGACGTCGAATAGCTGAGATACGGCGAAAGCCCGTAATCGCCGAGATAGACGAGTCCGACGCGTCCCGAGAACGCATGATCGTTCTGCGTCAGCCGCGTGCCGCCTGCGAGATCGTTCTGCGTGGTGTCGCTCCAGTCTTCGCGGCCACCGAGCGTCAGCACCCAGCGCTGCCACTTGATCTGGTCCTGCGCATACAAGCCGAACGAATTGAGCGTCGACTTCGTATCGGTGCGAGGGAACGCATCCGGGCCGCCGAAAATCGCGTTGGTGATCGGCGCATACACCGGGTTGTACATATTCAGGCTCGGCGCGGTCGCCATCGACTCGCTATCGGTCGTCGACTGCCGGTTGTATTCGAAGCCGAGCAGCACCGTATGGTCGAGCGCACCGGTACGGAATTGGGCCAGCGCCTGATTGTCGACGTCGAAGCGGCTGTAGTTCAGCTGATACAAGCCGACGTAGCGCAGCAGCGACGCATCGGTGGGATCAGCCGGATCGAGACCACCGCCGAACACCTGCCCCTGATCGAGCGACAAATGCATCAAGCGCGTGTTCTGCCGGAAGGTCCAGACCGGATCGAACTTGTATTCGAACTGGTAACCCACCGACCACTGCTTTTTGCGGTAATGCGAAAAGTCCGGATCGCCCGTATAGAGGTCCGGTGAAATCTTGCCGTTCGGATTCGGCAGAATCGTGCCCTGTGCCGGCAGAAAGTTGTTCGACGCATCGCCCCAATCTTGCAGATAGCTCGCCTCCACGGTCAGCGAGGTCTTCGCGTTCGGCTGCCACTTCACCGAAGGCGCGATCGCCACACGCTGCTCGGAATTCGGGCCCGTTTGCGAGTTGCCGTCACGCCCCACGCCGACAAAACGATACGACAGCGTGCCGTCCTTATCGATCTTGTCCCCCATATCGAATGCAAGCTGCTTGCGCGCATAGTCGCCCACTTGCATTTCGACTTCGCGCGTGCGCTCGCCGTTCGCGAGCTTGCTCTGCACGTCGATGATCGCGCCCGGATCGCCCTGTCCGTACAGAACGGAAGTCGGGCCGCGCAACACCGTGATGCTGTCGACCATGTACGGATCGACACGCCAGCTCGAGAGATTGAGCGTATTGGGCACCTGCAGACCGTCGACGAAAACGGTCGGCGTAAAACCGCGCAGCACCGAATACCAGTCCGAGCGCACATCCGAGCCATACGTCGAAAAGCCCGGAATGTAGCGCAACGCTTCATTGATGCTGGTCGCGCCGGTTTCCTCGATCTGCTGGGCGGTCACGACGTTGATCGTCTGCGGGATTTCCTTGAGTGGCGTGTCGGTCTTGGTGGCGGTACTGCTGCGGCGCGCGACGAGGCCAACCGTTGCCTCGCTTTCAGCGGCGCCTTTGACGCTGATCGAAGGCAGCGTATTGACCGGCGTCGTGTCCGGTCGTGTTGTATCGGTCTGCTGCGGTGCGTCGCCTGCTGGCTGCGCAGCAGGTTGCGCCGCGAATTGCGCCACCTGCTGCGCCTCTGCATAACCCCCTGCCGCCGCGTAAAACACCACGCTTGCCGCGGCCGCGATCGCACGCCGACGCGTGCTGATTGCCCACTCCATCGCTCAGTACTCCAGGTTGTCTTGCGGCCAGGCGGCCGCGCTTGATCAAAGAGCGAGGGCCAAGCGGCCCCTGCTCGTTCCGTTTTCTTCTTGTGGGGTCCGGCTGGCCAACCGCTCTTGCGAGCGCTGGCCCGCGAGCGACGCGGCGATTTCGTCGGAGCGCAGCGCGAGCACCGACAGCAGCGTGTCGGAAAGCCCGTGGCTGTCTTCACAGCAGCCTTGCAGGTAAATGCGTGGTTTGAAACTAGCGGGCGTGGCGAGCCGGTAATCGCGTTCGACGTTGCCCTCAGCGAGCGCATCCCCCAGATGCGGCGCGAGGCCTTCGAGCAAGTCGAAATGCGTGTCGCGGCGATACCCGGTCGCCAGCACGAGCGCGTCGAATTGCTCGGCACGTGCATGACCGCTCAGCCGGTCGCGCAGCGTGAGTTCTATCTGACCGCCGGCCGTGCGCACCGCCGTCTCGATGCCCGTGTTGGCCACCAGCCGATGGCGTGGTTCTGCCGTAACGCTCTGCATATAGAGCATTTCGTAGATCTGCTCGATCAGCGGACGGTCGACCACCGCATAGTTGGTGTCACGAAAGCGCTCGATCAGCGAACGGCGGCCGTCTCGCGGCTGCGCGTAAACGATGTCGGTAAAAGCCGGGCTGAAGATCTCGTTGACGAACGGGCTGTCGTCGGCGGGCTTGAGCGCGCTCGAACGGATCACGAGACTCGCGTCGACATGCGGATAGCGCCGCGTCAGATCGACGAACACTTCGGCCGCGCTCTGCCCCGCACCGATCACCGCGACACGCTTGCGCGGGCCGTCGACACGTCCCACCACTCGATCGATCGAGGTCAGATACTTCGACGAATGCACGATATTGTGCGAACCGAGTGCGGCAAACGCCTCCGGCACCTGCGCAGCGCCGCCAATGCCGACCGATAGCGCGCGCGTCACGCGCTGCCACTCGTGGCCCTCTTCGTCGCGCGAAAACACGCGCAGCGCTTCAACTTCATTGGCGTTCCCAGCGGCCTTGACCGCTTCGATACCGAGCACCGTCTGACCGTAATGCACGCGCTCGTCGAACGCCCCCGCGACCCAGCTCAGGTAATCGTGAAACTCGACGCGCGTTGGATAGAAGCTCTTCAAATTCACGAAATCCGCCAGACGTCCCCGCTCGAACAGATAATTGATGAACGTGAAGCGGCTCTTCGGATCGCGTAGCGTGACGAGATCCTTGAGAAAGGAAATCTGCATCCGGCAGTCGTCGAGCAGCATGCCGCGATGCCAGCCGAACGCCGGCTGGCGTTCGATAAAGCAATGCGTGAGGTCCGCGTGGTTCGCGTTGCCGGCCTCTTCCGCGAGGCGCACGGCAAGCGCCAGATTCGACGGCCCGAAGCCGATGCCGATCAGATCAAATACGGTGTCTCTGTGCATGTCGCAGGTCCTTATCGATGTGAGCCGGCGCGCCGGATGCGCTGGCCGGAAAAATGTTTTGCGAGTCGCGCGGGCTTTATCCGGCATCGCGCAGCTCGGCAACCGTCGATGCACCCGCAACGATCCGCGCGCTCAGCGCGGCGAAGCTCGGCGCGGCGAATACATCGGCAATCGAGAGGACATGACCGGCTGCAAGCGCCGCGTCGACGAAGCGCACGATGTCGAACGAGGTCGCACCGGCTTCGAATAGATCGTCGTGATGCGCAGGCGTGTTGCCTGCGAAGAGATCGCTCCAGACACGTTCGAGCGCGTGCGTGAGTCGGATCGCTTCGTCGTGAAGCGCGCCACGACGGTGCACGTCGGCAACATCGCCGGGCGTTGCAAGTGCGAAGCGTGCCGGCGGCGCGCCGAGTGCCTCATGCGGCGCATCGACAAACTGCCGCACCACCGCCAGATAGTCGGCGCTCAACGCCTCGACGAATCGCCCGTCGACCAGTTCGTTCGCATACGAGAACGCACCCGTCACGCGCCCATCCGCGTGTTCGACCACATCGAGTTCCAGTTCGAACACGACGCGATGCCGCACGTCGTTGAAATCGTCGAGCGTCAGACCGGCCCAGTCTCGGCCCGCTGTGCCCGCAGGCCGCAGATAGTTGAACATCACCGAGAAAAGCGGATTGCCGGGCTCCGGGCGCGGCGCGCGCAATGCCGCGACTACGTCGGCGAAGGGCGTGTCCGCGTGCGAATAGGCAGCGAGCGCCGAGTCGCGAACTTCAGCCAGCAGCGTGGCGGGCGAGTGCGTTTCCGCGAGCCGGGTGCGCACGACCACCGCATTGATAAAGAGCCCAAGCGCGCGGCGTGCGGACTCGCCGGTCAATTCGCGCGTCGATGCGAGGACGCCGACCAGCTGATCGGGCGCGCCGGTCGCACGATAGAAGGCGACGTTCAGCGCCGCGTGCAGCAACATCGGCAGCGTGGCGTGAACTTCGAGCGCCATCGCGCGGGCGCCCCGAACCACGTCCGGCGCGAGTTCGAACGCGAGGCGGCCTGCGCTCCAGCATGGCGCCGTGGACCGGCCCGACGGCGGCGCAGGTAAAACGTGCGCGGGCGCGCCGGATAGCGCGTCGCGCCAGAACGACAGACGCGCGCGTGACGCCGCGACCGGCAGCACCGGCGCATGCGCCACAGGCGAAGACGGGCTCGAAGCCGCCGGCGACGCACCACGTACGATCGCCACATAGATGGTACGGACCTCGTCGAGCCACAGATCGATCGATTGCCCATCCGACACGATGTGATGCACCACCAGCGACAACACATGATCGTGCTCGCTGAGACGCAATAGCCGCACACGCCACAGCGGTGCATCGTCGAGCAGATCGAAGGGGGTCAGCGCATCGTCGTTGGTCAGCGTAACGGCCGCCGCCTCGCGGGCGGCTGCGTCGCTCCCTTCGAGGGCGGACGTTTCGATCACCGGCAGTTCAAAAGGCGCTATCGCCGCGATCCGTTGGCCCGGCAATTCCCCCTTACGTTCGACGAGCCGCGTACGCAGCGCCGGATGCCGCGCCGCGGCCACGGCAAATGCTTCACGCAATGCATCGACATCGAGCGGCCCATGCAAACGCAATGCGACAGGAATGTTGTAGGCCGCGCTGTCCGGCTGCGCGCGCCACAAGAACCACAGGCTCAATTGCGCCGCGGACAAAGGCAACACGCCTTGCGCATCGGCAGCCGCACGCGGATTCACCGCTGCACTCGCGAACCCGGACTGCAAACCGGACTCGACATCCGCTTCGACCACCGCCTCACTTCGCGCCGCCGCCATCACGCGCTGCGCATACTGAGCGAGGATCGGCGCTTCGAAGAGCGAGCGCACCGGCACATCCCGTCCGAGCCGCTCGGCTACGCGCGTCGCCACCCGCACGGCCGCGAGCGAATGTCCGCCGAGTTCGAAGAAATGATCGCCCCGACCGACCCGCTCGACGCCCAGCACTTCCCGGAAAATCGCGGCGAGCGCCGTTTCGAGGCCGGCCGCGGGCGCCTGATAAACCCGCGCGACGCGCTGCGGCTCCGGCAAAGCAGCGCGGTCCACCTTGCTGTTCGCGTTGCGCGGCAGCGCATCGAGCACGACGATATGCGCGGGCACCATGTAATCGGGCAACGTATGGCGCAAATGCGCGTCGAGCTCGGCGGCGTCCGCACGCGTGTTGCGCTCGCGCGCTTCCGCGCTCAACTCGACATACGCCACCAGGGCCGCTTGCGCTCCGTTGCCGTGCACGATCGCCACGGCCTCGCGCACGTCGTCGTGCGCGGCGAGCTGCGCCTCGATTTCACCCAACTCGATACGCAAGCCGCGCAGCTTCACCTGATGATCCACGCGGCCGATAAAGTCGAACACGCCGTCGGCGCGCCGCTTGACGAGGTCGCCCGTGCGATAGAGCCGTGCACCTCGTGCACCGAACGGATCCGGCACGAAGCGCTCGGCGGTGAGCGCGGGCCGGTCGAGATAACCGCGTGCAACACCCACGCCCTCGCCGCCCAGATACAGCTCGCCGATTACACCGACCGGCAGCGGATTCAGGCGCGCGTCGAGCACATGCGCGGAGCGCGCGCCGACCAGCGTGCCGATCGGCAGATAGGCACTGTCGGCAAGCTTCGCGACATCGTCGGCGGGATGGAACATCCACAGCATCGGTGTGATGATCGTCTCGGTCGGCCCATAACCGTTGACGATGCGCGCATCGGGAAACGCGCGGCGCAGCAGCGCGAAAGCTTCGCGCGAGGTTGCTTCACCGCCTACCGTCAGCGACCGCAAGGTCGGCGGCGCGCCGTGGGCGAGCGCCCATTCGGCAAGCTGCGTTGCGCAACCCGGCGGCACGTAGGTCATCGTCACGCCTTCGCGCACCATCATCCGGCAGGTTTGCGCGGGCGGCCATAACGTGTCGGCGGTGATGGCCACCGCGGCGCCGGACATGTACTGCGAGAACCAGCCTTCGTGGGCGCCGTCGAAATTGACCGACTGAAACAGCAGGAAGACGTCGCTTTCGCCTGCGCCGTAACGTTCGGCAATTGCCGCACAGTGCCGCGCGAACGACTCGTGATCGACCACGACGCCCTTCGGCTTGCCGGTCGAGCCCGACGTGTAGATCACATAGGCCGCCTGGTGCGGTGAGACGGTGGGCAAGATCGATAAATCATCATCCCGCGAGGCCTCGTCGATCAGCCAGAACCGCAAGCGATCCGACGCCGGCAGCGCGGCCACGCTGGCGCGTTCGGTAATGACATGCGTGATCTGCGCATCATCCAGAATCTGTGCAAGGCGTTCGCGCGGATGGCTGGGGTCGAGCGGCACAAACGCGCCGCCGGCCTTCAGCGCGGCAATCAGCCCGACCAGCAGATCGACCGAGCGGCTCAGCGCCACCCCGACACGCATCTCCGCGCTCACACCGGCTGCGATGAGGCGCTGCGCGAGCCGCGTCGCGCGCGCGTCCACTTCGCCGCGTGTGAGCGAGCGTTCGAGATCCGCTACGCCCCGCGCATCGGGGCGGGCGCGGGCATGCTCGGCCACACGCTGATGCACCGGCCTGAAGGCTTCCTCAGGACCGGTCGCCGTTCTGTTCCACGCATCCAACTGCACACGCTCGGCTTCAGGCACCCATTGCAGATCGCCAACCACCGTCCCAGGCGCCGCGGTCGCATTCGACAGCAGTTCGACAAAGCGGCCCGCGAACCGCTCGAGCGCATCCGCCTCAAAGAGATCGAGCGCGTAGATGAGGTAAGCGTCGATAGAATCGTCATCACGTTCCTCGAAACCCAGCGTCAGATCGAACTTGGCGAATGGCGCGCCCGGCGCCAACTCCGTCATCCGCACGTCGGCGAGTGAGGGCAAACGGCGACGCGCACCATAGGCCGACATCACCTGAAACAGCGGATGGTGGCTCGCGCTGCGCACCACACCGAGCGCTTCAACCACCTGTTCGAACGGCACATCCTGATGCGATTGAGCGTCGATGAGCGTTTGCTGGGTCGCATCGACCAGTGCGGCAAACGGTTGGGTGGCGGGAACAGCGGTCGCGAGCGTCAGCGTGTTCACAAAGAAGCCGACGAGGCCAGCCACTTCCCCGCGCTCGCGATTCGCAGCGGGCACGCCGATCTGAATCTGCGCGTCACCCGATGACCGCGCGAGCACGGCGTTGAGCGCCGCAAGCAGCACGGCGAACGGCGTTGCGCGCTGCCCATTGGCGAGCGCCTTGACCCGCTGGACAAGCGCGCCGTCCAGCACGAACCGGTGCCGCGCCCCACGCGCGCTGCGCTGGGCCGGACGCGGCGCGGCGCCTGGCAACATCAGCACGTCGCGGCTCGCGTCCAGTCTGTCACGCCAGAATGCCAACTGGCGCTCACGCTCGCCCGCGTCGAGCCAACGGCGCTGCCACAGCGCGTAATCCGCGTACTGGATCGGCAGCGATGTCAGCGATACGGCTTCGTTCTTCGCATACGCGTGATAGAACGATGCCAACTCCGCGAGTATCACGTCCGCGGACCAGCCGTCGGACACGATGTGATGCGTCGTCAACGCGAGCCAGTGAGTCATCGCGTCGAGCCGGATCAAATGCGCGCGCATCAGCGGACCAACCGACAGATCGAAGGCCTGCGCCTCATCCGCTTGTGCGATAGCGGCCGCACGTGTCTCGCGCTCATTTACGGGCAACGCGCTCACGTCGCTCGCATGCCACGGACAACGTGACGGCGCATGCACGGTCTGCAACACGCCGTCGGCACTCTCCGCGAACGTCGTGCGCAACGCTTCATGCCGCGCGATCAGCGCGTCGCACGAAAGACGCAGCGCGTTCGCATCCAGCGCACCGTCCAGACGCAGACGCTCGGTGATGTGATACGCCGCCGGTTCGTCGATCATGCGCGCATGCAGCCACAGACGCGTTTGCGCGAATGAAGCCGGCACGCTCGCGGTCCGCTCGGCGCGCGGCGGAATCGGCAACACCCGAAAATCGATGCCGGCTGCGTCGAGCTTCGTGAGAAGCGCTTTGCGCTGCGCGTCCGGCAAAAGCGCGAAGCGCGTCGCGAGGGAAAGCAGGTCCGGTTTGGCTGTCGTCATGCGAGCTTGTCTCAGTTCTGGTGCTCAGTGCTGGTGGCGTAGCGGCGTGATGGCGTAATGGCGTAATGGCGTGATCGCTTATTGCAGTTCGAATTCGCCGAGCAGTGCATCGATCGCGCTCACGGTATCCCCTTCGCCACCCGCGTCGCGTTCTGCCAGCGCGCGATCGATCGCGGCGGCACAGTGTTGCAGCGTGCGTTCGTCGAATAGCGTGCGCAGCGGCAGGATCAGCGTCCAATGCAGATTGGCCCGCGCATTGGCCTGCGTCGCGAGCAGCGAGTGACCGCCCAATGCGAAGAAGTCGTCATGGCGACCAACCGCTTCGAGACGCAGCACGCCCTTCCAGATTTCGGCGAGTTCCCGCTCGGTATCGGTTTGCGGCGATGCCGCCGCGCTGTTGCCGGAAGAAGGACCACGCGCCGGAGCCGGCAGCGCATGACGGTCACACTTGCCATTCGGCGTGACAGGCAGCACGTCCAGCTCGATCAGTTGCGAAGGCACCATGTACGCGGGCAATTGAGCACGCAGTGCACCGAGCAGGGCATCCGTGTCGATCGTGTGGCCCACGCCTCGCGCGACGTAGCCGATCAGCTGCTCGTCACGCACCATCACCACCGCGTCGTGTACAGCGTGTTCCGCGCGCAACAAGGCCTCGATTTCACCGGGTTCGATGCGCTGACCTCGCAGCTTCACTTGCGTATCGATACGGCCGAGATAATCGAGCGCACCATCCGCGCGACGGCGCGCGAGGTCGCCGGTTCGATAAAGACGTGCGCCTTCAACAAAGGGATCGGGAACGAAACGCTCCGCCGTCAACGCGGCACGGCCGAGATAGCCGCGCGCGAGTCCCACGCCGCCGAGATAGAGTTCGCCGATTGCCCCTGACGGCAGCGGCTGGAGCGCCGCATCGAGTACATGCAGTTGCAGATTCGCGATCGGATGACCGATCGGCACGGACCCTGTGTTGCTATCCCGTACATCGCAACGCCAGTGCGAGACGTCGATGGCGGCTTCGGTCGGGCCATACAGGTTGTCGAGGCGCGCATGCGGCAAGTGCCGCGCGACGCGCGCCACGAGTTCCGGCGCGAGCACTTCGCCACTGGCCACGATGCGCTCGATACTCGCGCAGCGGGCCGTGGCCTTGAAATCTTCCAGATGCGCAACGAACGCGGCGAGCATCGACGGCACGAAATGCAGCGTCGTGACGCGATGCGTTTCGATTGCCGCGACCAAACGTGCGGGATCGCGATGATCGCCCGGCGCAGCAATCGCGAGTTTCGCGCCGACGGCGAGCGGCCAGACAAACTCCCATACCGACACGTCGAAGCCGAACGGCGTCTTGTGCAGCACGACGTCGTCAGCGTTCAGTCGATACGCGTCCTGCATCCACGCGATCCGGTTCGCGAGCGCGCGATGCGTATTGCCCGCGCCCTTCGGTTTGCCGGTCGAGCCCGACGTGTAAATCAGGTAAGCGAGTTGTTCGGGCTCGACCTCCGCCGGTGCGGCGAGCGTGGTGTTGCTGCTGAGCAGTTCGTCGACCGTCAGGATTCTGGCGTCGATGGTTTCGACCGCCGCCTCGACACGGTCGCGCAGATGCGACTGCGTGAGTACGACCGCCGGGCTCGCGTCGGTGAGCAGATACGCAATCCGGTCGGCCGGATAGTCAGGATCGATCGGCAGATACGCCGCGCCCGCTTTCAGCACGGCGATCAGCGCCACCACCATATCGAACGAGCGCTCGACACATAACGCCACCGCCGTATCCGGCTGTACGCCCGCTGTGACGAGCGCGGCCGCGATCCGGTTCGCGTGTGCATCGAGCTCGCCGTAGCTCATCTGCTGCATGCGTCCTTGTGGGTCGAAGAATTCGAGCGCGATTGCGTCCGGCGACGCGAGGGCAGCCTGCTCGAACTGCCGATGCAGCGGCTGCCGCTGCGCCAGCGGCCAGGATTGTGCGGTCGCATTGGCGTTCGCCAGCATGGCGAGATCGTCGGTGCTGGCGATCGTGATCGTGCCTAGCAATGCGTGCGGATCGGCAATCAAGCCCGCGAGGCATGCAGCAAAGGCACGATGCAATGCAGCCACGCGTGCTGCGTCGAGTTGCGCGGTGTCATAGCCATAGTCGATCGTGAGCGTCGTGCCGGCTTCGATCACGAGGGTCAGCGCGAAATCGGTCGCTTCGATATTGCGCAGGTCGCGCAGCTTGAGGGCGCGTTCGTCGCGTCCTTGCCAGGCTTCATCGACCGGATAGTTTTCGAATACCAGCAGCGTGTCGAACAGCGCGCCGCCACCTTGCCCCGCCCACTGCTGGATTTCGTAGAGCGGCGTATGCGCGTGTTCCGCCGCGGCGGCATTGTCGCGCTGCAATTCCTGCAGCCATGCCGATGCACGGCGTTGCGGCAACGGCGCGGTGATGACCGGCAGCGTGTTGATGAAAAGGCCCAGCACGGTGTCGACATCGGGCAGTGCGTCAGGGCGGCCTGCCACGGTGGCGCCGAAGGCGATAGCGGTGTGATGCGTCATACGTTGCAGGGCGAGCGCCCATGCGCCCTGCACCATCGTGTTGAGCGTGATCTTCAGACGGCGCGCGGTTTCGGTGAGACGTGCCGTAGTGTCGGCGTCGAATGATTCGCGGCGCGTGAGATGTTTGGCGATGCGGCGGGTTTCGGGTGTGTGCTCACGGTCGTTGTCGCGTCCGTGTCCGCGGTCGTGCTCGTGCTCGTGAACACGGACATGTTCGCGCTCGCGATCTGCAACCAGCGTCGGTTCCTCGATAAGCGCAAGACGTTGCAACCAGAACGCGCGCTCGCCTTCCACATCGCGCGCCGCAAGCCACGCGATGAAATCCCGGTAGCGCGCTCCGGCAGGTGCGGCGAACGGTTGCGCACGCCGCGGTTCGATATAGTCGCGCAGCACGTCGGCAAAGAAACGCGCCGTGCTCCAGCCGTCGAGCAACAGATGATGACGGGTCCAGACGAGACGCCACGCCCGATCCGTGATGCGGATCAGCGCGACGCGCATCAAAGGCGGCGAACTCAGATCGAAACCGCGCGCGCGGTCGTCCGTGAGCCACGTTTCGAAAGCGTCGAGCGCACCCTCGCCTCGATCGCGCCAATCGAGTATCTCGACCGGCATGCGCGCGTGGCGATGCACGACCTGCATCGGCGTGGCTTCATCTGGCGTAAAGCCGGTGCGCAGGATGTCGTGGCGCGTTACAGCGCCCTCGAACGCGGCGCGCAAACGCTCGACATCCGGGTCGATCAGCGTCGCGACCAGTTGATTCACATAGGTCGATTGCTCGGGGGCGAACAGCGAGTGAAACAGGATGCCGTGCTGCATCGGCGAGAGCGGGTAAATATCGTCGATGGTGCGCAGATCGAGCGGCAAGCGCTCCAATGCCGCCTGCGTGAGACCTCCCGTGCGCGCGAGCGGATAGTCACCAGGCGTCGCCCCGCCGCCGCGTCGCGCGAGACGGGCCGCGCAGGCGGCGGTCAACCCGGCGAGCGCGGATTCGAAGCGCTGCGCGAGTGCTTCAATCGTCGCGCGCTCGAACTGCGTCGCGCCATACACCCAATGGATTTTCAGCGTGCGTGCGGCATCGCCGTCGACATACGCGTGAATCGCCAGCGCGTTGCCGAGCGGCCCGGCGGGATCGCGCTCGCAGCCCACGCCGCCGAATCGCGGTACGAGCGCGGCCTCGCGCGGCGCATCGAACTGGCCGAGGTAGTTGAAAGTTACATGGGGTCGCGGCACGGCAGCGAGCGCCGCGCGCGTCGCCGCATCGCCGTAGTGACGCAACACACCGAAGCCGAGCCCCTTGTTCGGCACGGCGCGCAGCGTGTCCTTGAGCGCGCCGAGCGTCGCCGCCGGCGTGCTTTCGATGCTGAACCGCGCAGGATAGTGACTCGTCAACCAACCTGGCGTTCGGCTCACGTCGACGTCGTCGAACAGTGCCTCGCGGCCATGACCTTCGAGTTCGATGCGGCAGCGAGGCAAACCGAGCGACTGCACCAACGCCGCGAGCAGCAATTCGACCATCTGCGTGCGATAGGCCGCGTTTGCCCCGGTCAATGCGGCGCGCGTCAGATCGGCGTCGATCGTCTGGATGACGGATTGCGCGTCCGCGTTAGTCGCGCTGGCTTGCGGATGGTCGAGTGGCAGGTCGTCGCAAGGTGCCGCGAGCGCGGTCCAATACGGTACTTCTGCGGCGAACGGTGTGTTCGTTGCGTCGGGCGTCGCTGAATAAGGCGCATCACCGACGATCGGCAAGTTCGTTGCGTCGGTTGCCGCGCGCGCAAGTCGGGTCGCCCATTCCTGCGCGTTCGTGCCCGTCGATGCAAGGCGTACCGTGCGACGCTCGCGCGCCGCACGATAGACCGCATCGAGATCATCCAGTAATACGCGCCACGACACGCCGTCGACGATCAGGTGATGAATCGCCAGATAAAGCTTCGTCGTCCCGTCCGGCAACAGCGCGGCGAGCGCGCAGACAAGCGGGCCGTACGTCAGATCGAGCGTGCTTTGCAACGCATCGAACTGGGCGAGCGCGTCATGCTCGTCGCGCGCGGACGCGACGGCAAGCGGCAGCGCCTCGAACGCGCGCGCGGCGAACGTGAGCTGCCATTCTCCACCGGGACCGCTCGGGGCGAAACGATGACGGAAGATCTCGTGATGCGTCAGCAGTGTTTCGAATGCAGCAGCAAACGCATCCGCGTCGAACGGTCCCTGAGTTTCGAGTTCAATCGATTGATTCCAGTGACCGCGCTGTGGGATCTCCAGCGCGAAGAAGCGTAGCTGCGCCGGGGTGAGCGTCGTGGCTTGCTGGGACGCTGCCTGCGATGCCGGAGTGCTGGATGCGGACGGCGCGGATTGCGTTTTCGATGTAACCGGTGTGGCCGATGCGGTGGCATCCACCATTGTTGCAACACGGGCGAGGAGTGCCAACGTCGGCGCGTCGAACAACTGCTTCGGCGTAAAGCGCACACCGCGCTTACGCGAGCGCGCGATCACCTGCAACACCAGAATCGAATCGCCGCCCAGCTCGAAGAAGTTATCGTCGCGGCCTACTCGCTCAGCCTTGAGCACTTCCTTCCAGACGGCGGCGAGCGCTTCTTCGGTCGTCCCTTGCGGGGCATCACCTTCAGCGACAGATGGCATCGGCGTCGCAGCAAGCGCGCGCAATGCCGCTCGATCAACTTTGCCGTTTGCGGTTACCGGTAACGCGGCGACGATCAGCAACACGGCCGGCAACATGTATTCCGGCAAGCGCGAGATGAGCGCGGCGCGTAAAGCCGATTCGTCGAGGCATGCGCCGTTGGACGACGCAACAAACGATGCGAGGCGCAAACGCCCTTCATGCTCCACGGCAAGCGTCTCCGCCTGAGCGACGCCTGCGAGCGCGCGCAGTGCCGCGCTGACCTCGCCGGGCTCGACGCGATAGCCGCGAATTTTCACCTGATCGTCGAGCCGCCCAAGAAAATCCAGCCGGCGATCGGCACGCAGCCGCACACGGTCGCCCGTTCTGTAAAGACGCTCACCCGGCGCGAATGGATGCGGGACGAAGCGCTCGGCGGTGGCAGCGGCGCGCTGCAGATAGCCGCGCGCGAGGCCCGGACCACCGAGGTAGAGCTCGCCAATTCCGCCGGGTGGCACGTTCGCACCTTGGCTGTCGAGCACGCATGCGTATGCGTTCGGCAACGGTAGGCCTAAGGGGACGGTTTGGGCGGTTTGGGCGGTTTGGGCGGTTTGGGCGGTTTGCGTGGCTTGCGTCGCCTGCGCGAATTGGGTGACCTGCATGGATTGCACGGCGTGCGCGGAATGCCCCTCTTGCTCACCGAGAACATCCTGCAAGCCCAATTCGGCATGAGCCAGCGCGGACGTATCAAAGGTCAACGCACCAACGGTCGCCTCCGTCGGCCCGTAGTGATTAATAACACGGCACGCCGGTTTAAGCGCCGCGATCCGTGCAACCAGCGACCACGGCAACGCCTCGCCGCCCGTCACCAACGCGTGCGTGGGCAACACGTCGGCCGGCTGCTGTGCGTCGAGCAGCGCATGCAGATGGCTCGGCACGATCTTCAATACACCGACGCCGCGCGTGCGCATTTCATGCGCGAAGCGATCGGGATCGAACGCGCATTGGGCCGGCAGCAGATGCAGCGTGCGGCCCGAGCAGAGCGCACCGAATAGCGTCGTGTGACCGAGATCGGCGGCGACAGTGGAGACCATTGCCATCGAAGCGTCGGCGGCAAAGGCGAGTTCGTCCAGCATGCCTTCGACGTAGTCAGCCAGCGCGCGATGCGAGATCACGACGCCCTTCGGCACGCCGGTCGATCCAGAAGTGAAGATCAGATAGGCCGCCTGATCGGGCAGCGGTCCGGGACGCGGGGCGGCGGCGGCGTGAACCTCCACGTTCGCTGCGGACTCCACGTTCGCGTCGCCTCCGCCATGCGCGCCAGGATCGGTACTCGTGCTCAAACTCGACGAACCCCGCGTGAGCGAATCGATGTCGAGCGTCTGTGCAGCGCCTACGGCATGGATGGCTTGCAGGCCACCCGCAGTCAACACCCAATGCGCGCCGCAGGCACCCACTGCCGCCGCGAGGCGCTCGCGCGGCGCAACAGGATCGAGTGGCACCGCGTAAGCGCCAGACTTCATCACGCCGAGCAACGCAATCGCGAACCGCACCGAACGCTCGATACACACCACAACCGGCTGCTCCGCGCCAACCTTGCGTTGCTGCAACGCCAGCGCAATGCGCTCCGACGCATCGTCGAGTTCGGCGAAGGTGAGTTGTGTGTCAGCGTCCGCAAGCGCAATGCGATGCGGCGTTTCACTCGCGTGACGCGCGAAAAGCGCAAGCACGCTGCCTGCTTCATGCTGAAGCGCACGCCCATAGCGCGCCGCGCCGTACTCAACGCCATCCGCGCAGTCGAGTTCAGCAATCGCACTCTGCGGATCGCGCACCGCGTCGGCAACGAGCGCGCCATAACTATTGAGCCACGCCTGCGCGGTCGCTTCATCGAGACCGTCGAGCGCATACGCGAGTACCAGTTCAATCCCGCGCGGATCATCGGTGAAATCAAGCGCGAGATCGAAACGCGCGGCGAGATCGAGTCCCGGCGACAGCCGCACCGAAGCACCCGGCAATTCAGCCGTCAATTCCAGATCGAACTGCTGCGCGAACTTGACCTTCAGCCATTCTTCACCGCGCCGCACCGGCGGTGTGACGGCATCGAGCACCTGATCGAACGGCACATGCTGATGCGCGAAAGCATCGAACGCCGAGCGGCGTACATCGTCGAGCAATGCAGCGAACGATTGTCCAGGCGCTACACGCGCGCGCAATGCCAGCGTGTTGAGAAACAGACCGACCAGTGGCGCCGTTTCGGCACGCTGCCGATGCGCAACCGGCGCGGCCACCACGATGTCGGTTGCGCCGGTCAACCGATAGAGCCACGCATCGAAAGCAGCCAACAGCACGGTAAAGGGTGACGCTTGTGCGCGCCGCGCGGTGTCGCGTACCGCCGCGGAGACCGCCTGCGGCAACCGCAATGCGAGCCGGCCGCCGCGATAGTCGCGTTGCGGCGAGCGCGGCCGGTCGAGCGGCAATGCCAGCGGCCGCGGCGCGGCACGCAATGTGTCGCGCCAATACGCGAGCTGTCGTTCGCCTTCGCCTGCGGCGAGCCAGTCGCGCTGCCATTGCGCATAGTCGGCGTATTGAACCGGCAGTGCGGGCAATTGTGGCGTACGTCCTGTCGCGAACGCCGTGTAGGCCGTTCGTAGTTCGTCGAAGGCGCAGCGCGAGCTCCAGCCGTCGCTGATCGCATGATGGGTCGTCAACAGGAAGCGTTGCGAGTTGTTGGTCAGCGTGATGAGCGTGGCGCGTACCAGCGGACCCTTCGACAGATCGAACGCCGCGCCGACGTGTTGCTCCGTCAACGCCGCGAGCCGCGATGCGCGCTCGGCCTCACTGTTGGTATGCAGCTCGATTTCGGCGATTCGCACAGGCAGTTCAGCATGAATGCGCTGCATGACGATGCCATCGTCGTTTTCGACGAGTGTCGTGCGCCAGGCCTGTTGACGCTCGATCAGACAATCGAGCGCGCGTTGCAAGGTGGCGCGATCGAGCGCGCCCTGCACGTCCCATTGCACAGCGACGTGATACGCCGAGCCGGCGTCCTGAGTTTGCGCAAGAACCCAGAAGCGCTGCTGCGCGAATGAAGCCGCCCGGTCGACGAACGGGGCGTTTATAGGCTGCAATACCGTGATCTGCTGATGTCGATTTACCGCCGTTTCCGTTTCACTGTTGTCGATCAGCGTCGCGAGCATTTCGAGCGCGAGATCGCCGAACAAGGCATCGAGCCGCAGATTCACGCGCCATTCGATCCGGATCGCCGCCTGCAACTGCATCGCCGCGAGCGAATCGCCGCCGCGCGAAAAGAATCGATCCGTGCGGCCGATCGGCGCGGGGTCGTTCAGGAGTGTTTGCCAGAGATCGGCAAGGCGTTGTTCCGTGACGGTTTGCGGCGCGACATAGCCGGTTGCGGCCGCAACCGGGAGTGCCGCCACCGCATCGCGCAAAGCAGCGCGATCGAGCTTGCCGTTCAGCGTATAAGGCAAACGGGCAAAGCGCGCGAAGCGATGCGGCAGCCACGCTTGCGGCAAATGCGCAGCGAGGTGCGCCTGCAATGCGGCGTCGCTGGAGGCGGCTTCGTCTCGGGACTCTTCGCCGCATACAGCGTCGCTGCGTGTTGCATCGCCGTGCGCTACTTCGCCACGCGACTCCACCGCCACGCCCTCTTTCATCACCACACAGGCAATCAGTTGCGTTCTGCCGCCCGTTGTCTCGGCCAGCACGCCCGCATCGGCGACCACTGGATGCGTCAGCAGGCATGCCGCGATCTCGCCCGGTTCCACCCGCACGCCGCGCACCTGCACCTGATCGTCGAGACGGCCGAGATAGTCGAACGATCCATCGCCGCGTTCACGCGCGAGATCGCCGGTGCGGTAGATTCGCTCACCCGGGGCGCCGTTCGCGTCCGGCAAAAAGCGTTCGGCGGTCAACCCAGCACGGCCGTGATAACCCCGCGCGAGACACACGCCACCGAGCAGCAGTTCGCCTGGCTCACCACGCCGCGCCGCCCCCTCGATTCGCGCCACCCGGCGCCCGATCGGCCAGCCGATCGGCAGCGACGCGTAACCGTTGCCCGCTTCCAGCGCCGGCGTCATGCCCGGATCGACCGGCCACAGCATCGGCGAAATCACCGCCTCGGTCGGGCCATAGCCATTGACGAGGCGGATCGACGGAAACACGCGGCGAATCTCGTCGAAGCTGTCCTGCGACATCGCTTCGCCGCCGAACAGCAGCACCCGCAACGAAGGCGGCACGCCAAGCCGCTCGCAAACGTTGGCGAATTCGCGCAGATAAGCAGGCGGCAGCGTGGTGTTGGTCACGCCCTCGCGCAACATGAAGGCATGCGTGGCCTCCGGCGCAAACGGCGGCGGATCGCTGATCACCACACTGCCGCCCACGGCGAGCGGCACCAGCCATGCTTCGATCGACACATCGAAATTCACTGAGGCGAAATGCAACACGCGATCGTTACCGTCGATCGGCAAGGATTCGGCGAGCGCGTCGCCATGCGCGGCGAGCGGTCCGTGTTCGACCGCCACCGCCTTCGGCGTGCCCGTCGAGCCGGACGTGTAGATCAGGTAGGCGGCCGCGCGCGGATGCACCGGCTCGTCGCCATCGAAACGCGCTGTGTCTGCTTCTGTGTCTGTCAAAGCAGCGC
>NZ_JAXDPY010000509.1:0-3368 GCF_034668105.1 Paraburkholderia sp.
TGGCTCGATGGTGACCGCGTCACTGGTTCCCGCCGTGACGCAGGCCACCCAGGCTGCCGTCCAGCAGCTTCTTGCGACGGCCGCCGGAGCGGACAACTCGCCATTCAAGGGACAGTCAGTGGACGTGCTGGGTTTCGAACAAGGCATGGTTTATCGCAAAGGGACATCGCCCGGAGCGGGCGTGCCATTCGAACGAATCCTGGCGCCCGCGCAGGTCAGCATCTTGATGGGCAGAGGTCGTTCCGGTGCGAGCGGGGCGGATGCCGATGCGGACAAAGTGTCGATTCACTCGTATTGCGCGCACTTTATCGAGGTCACGTGGCAGCCGGAAACAGCGCGCTTGCGAGTCAGCCGCGTGGTGAGCGTGATTGATGGCGGCAAGATCATTAACGCCCGTACGGCCCGTAATCAGATCGAAGGAGCCGTGGTGATGGGTGTCGGTATGGCGCTATTCGAGGAGACCAACTACGACAGCCGTTCCGGTGCCCCGATCAATCGCAGCCTCGCCGACTACGTCATGACCACGCATGCCGATGCACCGAAGATCGACGTCACGTTCCTCGACTATCCCGATCTCGCCTTGAATTCACTCGGCGCCCGCGGTGTCGGTGAAATAGGGATCGCGGGCATTGCACCAGCGATCGCGAATGCCGTCTATCACGCGACGGGCGTGCGCGTGCGTAATCTTCCGGTTCGGCTCGAAGACCTGTTGACGGCTCAGGTGTCCTTATAGAAGCGCGCTTCCACCGCTTTTTGGCGATCGGACAGAATCAATATCTGTTCATCGTTACGCCATCGATTTACTGTCTCGGCGCGGTTATCCTGATACATGACCGCTTCGTGAACATCTGTCTCCACGGTGGCGCATGGGACGGTCTTCGTAACAAGCAACGCTACTCGCACTGAGAAAGGATGGCTGGATCATGAGGTATCACGACGATGTGCCCGAGCATGTGGTCTCTGGCAATAGCGCGGGCACAACGCAGCCGTCAACACGGCGCACAGTGCTGGCGCGCTCGCTGGCGTTGGTGGCGAGTCTATCTCTGCTGTCCGGTTTGATCCCCGTGACGGCAGAGGCTGCTGCCGAGAAAGGATCGGGGCATGCCATTGTCAATGTCGTTACGTTCCAGGTGCCGTCCGCGCGAATGGCAGACTTCCTCAAAATCAGCAAGGAAAACAGCCGGGCATCGCGGAAGGAAGAGCCGGGCTGCATAGGTTTCGATGTGCTGCTTCCTAACCACGAACCCAATACAGTCATGTTGATCGAGACTTACAGAGATGAGGCTGCCTATAAGGACCATCGGGTGACACCGCATTTCCTGGCATTCGTGAAGCGCGCTCAGGAGATCGGAGCAAAGCGCTCCGCCCATGTAGGCAGCCGCTACTATCCGGCCTGACGGTCCGCTCGAACGAGATCGGCTCTCGAACATCAATGCGTGCGCAAGCAGCGACCGGCGGCACACAAGGCGGTTCTGTCGGGATAAAGGCGGTAAGGGCGATAAGGGCGGTAAGGGCGGTAAGCGACCCCGGGGCGCCTTTCGATCAACCGCAGCAAGCGGCCGTTGTGCACAGGCCGCCCGTCGCTGCGCTTCGAGGGATGAGTCTCGCCGCCAGCTAGCCGATCCGCTAACTGTTCGGTGCCGTACGTACCGGGCATCAAAGACATCGGTACAAATCCCATAGCGCCAATACTTGGTTTTCAACTAGCCTGATGTCGTCCGACACATCGCCTTCAAATTTCGTTGAGACATTGTCGGCAGTAAGAAAGAACACTCGCTCTCGGAACCTAGCCTCTTGATCAGCTTAGTGCAAGCGATCGGTCGGCGGTAAAAGCATGCAACGACCAGGTCAATGCGACCTTTCCAGGGAGGGACAGACGAAACCGCGAACTCCAGCAGCAACGTCAGGCGATGATGAAGGCGTGCGTTAGCCGCACATGTCAGAACTGCGATTATTGAATTGGCTCACGTTACTCCGCGATGCGTTTGAAACTGACGTAGTAGTCGTCGGTGTAGTAGCAGTCGCCGGTCTGCTTACGCGGTCCACCACATACGATGCGGCGCTGCCCACGATCCGCCGAGCCAGGCGTGCGAACTGTATATGCGTGGTAGTAGCCGCGCGGATGCTGCGGCAGCAACGCCGAGCTGTTGCGGAACAGGACACCGTCCTCGCCAAAAGGGAAAGGACCGCCCGCTTTGATCAGACGCAGCGTTTCGGCTGCTTCCCCCGGCAACTGCGCCTTGGTGACGGCGACCGGCGCGCTTCCCGCCTGCGCACCCGATGCGGCGGATGTGCCGCTCGCGGCTTGCCCAAGCTGATCCGGCGCCTGACTCGCGGATGCGCCGGATTCCTGATTAGCGTTTTGCGATCCGCCCTTGCCGCATCCTCCGAGGATCGCGCTCAAGACGAGGATGCAGGAGAAAGCCCATGCTCGCTTCACGAATCGGTTGTCTCCGGGTTGACCAGCATTGGACGACCATGAACGATTTCAGGGTATCGCTAATGGCTGAGTGAATCAATGTCCGGCTGGAAATAGGATTTTTTTACTCGGTACTCTGCGTTCCGTACGGAGATGTTACGAGTAAATGCTCGCATTCAATACTCGCATCGCCGCGCTCGCGTCAGTCGCGGCTCAGGCCCGTGCCACGGGCGTTTCAGCCCACGCTGCGCGGCCTTGTGTGGGGTCTGCTCGCGTTTGTTCATTCGTTGGGGCGTTTCTGAAAATCACCGAAGTCACCCCACACGTCACGAAATCGCCAATGACAAATGCTCCTTTCCGAGCGGCCACCGACAAACACAGTGGCGTAGTGCTTAAAGGCCGACGTCCGGCAGCGCTGGCCGCATTGCGAGCGCTTTTTCAACGATGCGCTTGACCTGGTCCAGGGTTTCGCCTTGCAGCGCGAGACGCGGCGGCCGCGTAACCGCACTGCCGCGCCCGAGCAGCTCCTCGCACAGCTTGATGCATTGCACGAGGTCGGGACGCGCATCGAGATGCAGCAGCGGCATGAACCAGCTATAAAGCGCCAGCGCTTCGTCAAAGCGCTTCTGCTTCGCGAGGCGGAACAGCGTTTCCCCTTCCTTCGGAAAGGCGTTGGACATACCCGACACCCAACCCTCGGCACCGACCGCGATACTTTCCACGACCACGTCGTCGAGTCCCGCGAACAGCACGAAGCGGTCGCCGACCGCATTGCGCAGATCGATGAAACGCCGCGTATCGCCCGACGAGTCCTTGAAACACACGATGTTTTCGCAATCCTGCAACGCGATCAGCACCTCAGGCGTGACGTCGTTCTTGTAGATCGGCGGGTTGTTGTAAATCATCACCGGCAGATCGGTACCGGTGGCGACCGCGCGAAAATGGGCGG
>NZ_JAXDPY010000510.1:0-21824 GCF_034668105.1 Paraburkholderia sp.
GCGCCGCTTTGCGCGACGAACTCCCGCAGCATGTCGCGTCCTTCGGCGGCGCGCGGCTGATCGGCCGGTTGCGTCGTCAGGCCCTGGAAACGTTCAGCCAGTGCGTTGAGATCGGCGCGCTCGGTGCTTTGCAAAATGGACGCGTAATCGGTCGGACAGACCGGAAACACATGCGGCCCATAGCCGATGTAAAAGCGCCCGCTGTCCGCCGCGAAATGCAGCGCAATCCTGCCCGCCGCCAGTTCCTCGCCGTACGGCGCCCCGAGGGTCGGCACCAGCACCTTGCCGCGCAAGGCCGGATCGGGCGAATGCCAGTCGACATCGAAATGGCGCGCGTACATGCTATGCCGGCCCCATTCGAGGATATCGAGCCACCACGCGTTGCTCGAGCCGCCGACACCCATATGGTTCGGCACCATGTCGACGATCAAGCCCATGTTGTGCGCGCGCAGTTTTTCGACGAGGCGTTTCAAGCCCGCCTCGCCGCCGCATTCGGCATTGACCTGGGTGTAGTCGACGGTATCGTAGCCGTGCATCGAACCCGGCTCGGCCGTGGTGATGGGCGACGCGTATACGTGGCTGATGCCGAGCGCGGCGAAGTAGTCGACATGCTTCGCGGCATCGTCGAAGGTAAAGCCTCGATGAAACTGGAGGCGAAGCGTGGAGCGCGGGACGGTCATGGCGTATCAGGCTCCGAAGAAGCATTGGAAGAAGAAGCGGGAACGGTTGCGTTACGGCGTGCGCGATCGATGGCCAGCAGGCGGTCGCTGAAGGTGTCGTTCTCGAACAATTCGTCGATGGGCACAGTGACGCGGCGGCGCCAGTTCGGATGCTCGTCGATCGAGCCGGGCAGATTCGGCTGCTCGACCAGCGCGAGCAAATCTTCGAGCGGGAACGTGACGAGCGGCCCGGGCGTGGCGGCGACGAAGGCGAGCGCTTCATCCACCGGCGCCTGGTCGGGCGGCGGCGCGTCCACGTCGGGCGCGGCGACGCCGGCTTGCTGGAACGCCTGCCAAAGCAGCGCACGGTCTTCGGCGCGCTGTTCCTGCGCGGCTTCCTCGGGATCGCGGCCGTCGGCGCGCGCCATCGTCTGGCCAATCCGGTTGCGCCACGTGATATCGCTGCCGCGCCACCAGCCCGCCACGGTCGGCAGATCGTGGGTGGTGGTGGTGCCCACCGCGTTGCGGTCCCAGGCCTGCGGCGGCTTGAAACCCGTGCCGCTTTCCGCGCCTTCAAACCACAACACACGAATGCCGGCGATGCCGTGCTCGTCGAGCCGCTCGCGAAAACCCGGCGGCACGGTGCCGAGATCTTCACCGATCACGATCGCGCGATGCCGCCACGATTCGAGCGCGATCAGCCGCAGCAGATCTTCGAGCGGATAGCGTAGATAGGCGCCATTACGCGCGCTCTCGCCCTCGGGCACGAGCCACAGGCGGCGCAAACCGAGAATGTGGTCGATGCGGATGCCGCCCGCATGCGCAAAGGCCGCGCGCAGCATGTCGATAAAAGCGGAGAAGCCCTGGGTGCGCATCGCGCGCGGCGAAAAGGTGGTCAGCCCCCACGCCTGGCCGGCCTGGTTGAACAGATCGGGCGGTGCGCCCACGGACACGCCTTGCAGCATGTCGTCGCGATAGGACCATGCATGGCTGCCGGCACTATCGCAACCCACGGCCAGGTCGGCGATCAGGCCGACGGCCATGCCGGCGTCGGCGGCTGCATGCTGTGCGTGCGACAGGCCCTTGGCGGCTAGCCATTGCAAAAACAGATGAAAATCGACTTCATGCCGATGCGCGTCAGCGAAGGCCTCAACTTCCGGGCTGCGCGGATCGCGCAACGCCTCAGGCCAATTACGCCAATGACCGTCGCCGCCTTCTTGCGACAGTTGCACCGCCTGCAGCGCTTCGAAACGCGCGTGATCTTCGAGCGCACGGCCGGCGCGTTCGCAGAAGCCGTGAAATTCGAGCGCGCGCGGCGTGTCGTGCGCGCGTTCCTGGGTGCAGAAATTTTCGTACAGCGCGCGCAACACCTTGAGCTTAAGCACAACTGCATTCGGCCAATCGATCAGCGGCAAGTCTTCGAGTGCCGACCATGCGTCGGCGGCCTGCGCGGTCTCGAGCGCGGCGCGCGCGGCATCGGCGCCGAACACCGCGGCGGGATCGATATGCGTGACGTTCAACCACAAGCGCGATGACGGCGAATACGGGCTGAAGCGATTCGGCTCGGCGCTGAACATCGCATGCGTCGGACTGACCGCGAGCGCGTGCGCGCCACGCTTCGCGCTTTCGATCGCCATGCTCGCGAGCGCCGAATAGTCGCCGATGCCGCCGTCGCCCGAGCGGCGCAAGCCGTACAACTGCGCGGCAATGCCCCACAGCGGCGGGGCTTGCTCAGTGGTGCCGTCGTGCAGCGTGCGCCATGCATCCGCGACGGTATAGCAGCGTGACGGCGCAACGGCGAGTGTCACGCGTTGGTCGTTGATCACCAGCGTGTGATAGCCGGGCTCGTCGATCGGCGCGAGCAGGGCTTCTTCGCCTTTGGGCGCCGTGAAGCGGCCGTCGATGATCGAGCCGCTTTCAAGTTCGATCCGATAATGGCTGCCGGATTTGATCGCCGCGACCGGCAGCGCGATGCCGCGCTCGACCTCCGCGGTCATCAGCGGCGGCAGTTTCTTGCCGGACAGCTCCGCTTCGAGGGCGGCCGCGCTATGCCGGATTTGCGTGGCGTTACCACAGGGCAAGCCCATCCGTTCGAGCAGCACAGCGAGCGTGCTCTCCGGCACAAGCTGGGTCTTGCGGTGCGCATCGCGCCACTCCACCTCGAAACCGGCGCGTGTGGCAAGGGTCACGATCGTATCGTGTGAACGTCGGGTAGCACTCACGCGTGGCGCTCCTGTTGGCCCGCAATGCGAGCATCGTGGCCGATGGCATAGTCGCTGACGTCGCCGGTCACCCACGCGACGAACGTGTGCGGTGGCAACACCCTGGCGTCGATCTGTTCGCGCACGCGCGGCGGTGTTTCGAAAATCACTTTGCCGGCAGGCAGATCGGGGAACGCCACGCTCTCCTTCGAGAGATTCAACGCGACCGACAAGGTTTCGCCGTCGCAAAGTTTCCAGCGGGCGATCAGCGCATTGGCATCGCCGCCGCTTGCATCGGTCAGCACGGTCGAGCCGAGCGCTTTTGAATGTTTCAGGCGCGGCGTGATCAGCTTCGCCCGCACGGCGAGCGCGGATTTGTAGAAGTGCATCCAGTCGAGGCGGTCTTTCGCTTCGTCGTCCGTGGCGGAACCGTGAACCGGCTCCGGCGGTGAGGAGGCCGCAAAGGTCTTCACGTCGTTCGGATCGGGAATCTGCGCGCGCCGCTTTTCGTCGCTGAACGACGAGAAACGCGCGAATTCGCGGCGCCGTCCTTCGCGCACGGCATCGGCAAGGTCGCCGGTGTAGTCGGTGAAGAACAGGAACGGCTGGGTCGAGCCATATTCCTCGTCCATGAACAGCAGCGGGATTTGCGGCGACAGCAGCAGCAAACCGGTGGCGGCGCGCAACGCGTCGTCCGAGGTCAGCTTGCGCAGGCGCTCGCCGAATGCGCGATTGCCGACCTGATCGTGATTCTGCAAGAACATCACAAATGAAGTGGGCGGCAGATGCTGGCTCGATTCGCCACGCGGTGCGCCGTCGTGAATCGGCGACGGGTCGCCCTGATAGGCGAAGCCTTCCGACAGCACGCGCGCGAGGCGCCGGATCGGCTGGTCTTCATACGCGTGGTAATAGCCCTCCGTTTCGCCGGTCAGCAGAACGTGCAGCGTGTTGTGCGCGTCGTCGTTCCATTGCGCGTCAAAATGCGTTTCCAGCAGGCTCGCGCTGTTGTGCTCGTTTTCCAGCACCAGATGCACATGCCGGCCGTGTTGCACTTTCGCGCGGATATGGTCGGACAATTCGCGCAGCCACGCGTGATTGTCGATGGCATGCACCGCATCGAAACGCAGGCCGTCGATACGATATTCATTGATCCAGTACACGGCGTTGTCGGTGAAGAAGTCGCTCACTTCGCTGCGCTCGAAATCGATCGCCGGGCCCCACGGCGTATGCGTGCCCTCGCGGAAAAACGAGCGGGCGTACTCGTGCAGATAGTTGCCGTCCGGGCCAAAGTGGTTGTAGACCACGTCGAGAAACACCATCAGGCCGAGACCGTGCGCGGCGTCGATCAGCGCTTTCAGTTCTTCGGGACGACCGTACGCGGAATCGGGTGCATAGGGCAGCACGCCGTCGTAGCCCCAATTGTGCTTGCCGGGAAAGTCGTTCAGCGGCATCAATTCGATGGCGGTCACGCCGAGCGCGGCAAGCGCGGGCAAACGTTTCTGCACGCCCGCATAGCCGCCCATCGCGCCGACGTGCAACTCGTACAACACGGTTTCTTCCCACGGGCGGCCATGCCAGTTGGTATGTTCCCAATGGTAGGCACGCGGGTCGATCACTTCGCTCGGGCCGTGCACATCTTGCGGCTGGAAACGCGACGCGGGATCGGGCACCGCATGTTCGCCATCGAGCCGGAAACGGTACAGCGTACCCGCGCCGCAGTCGACGGTCGCTTCGAACCAGCCGTTGCCGGCGGGCGTCATGTCATGCGAGCCTTGGGCCGGTCCGTTTTCGATTTCCACGTGGACGGTTTTGCACGAAGGCGCCCAGAAGCGGAACCGGGTACGCGGCTTCGCGCCTGTCGCGCCCAGCAACTGCGCGCTGAACGGCAGGCAATGCGCGTGATGATGCGCGTGCGGGTCAATCGGACTTTCGGACATGATTCTTCACCATTCGGTTTTGCTTCGCGCCGCGTCTCACGTGTCGGTCGCCTTTGCGAGGCCCGACGCTTCATGACGCAGCTGCCTGACCATGCTGTACGTGCCATGCTTCCTGCGCAGCCTACGTGGTCGGCGACGGGTCGCTGCTCGGCGGATGCGCACCCGGATCGGGCGGCAGCGCGGTCAACAGCCGCCGCCCATGCTGCGCACCGGCCTTCCAGCCCGCCTGCCAATCCGCTTCGCCGACGGGTTGCGCCGCCAGCATCACGAGGCTATGCGCGGCCACTTCCACCTCTGCGACCGCCAACCGGTGCGGCGCGCTTTCCGGCTCGGCAGTATCTAGCAGCACATGCCATTCCAGGTGCGGCGCGGGTGGCGTAAAACGCAGCGTTTCTTCCGCTGCATTGAGCATCATCAACAATACTTCCGTTTCGCCATTTAGCCCGGGACCGGCGCGCCGCAGCGTGAACGCGCGGCCTTCGGGGTCCTCCCAGGCTTCGATGGTGAGCGGATCGCCGCGCGTATCGAACCAGCCGACATCGAACAGGCCCGGCAACACTTCGCGGTCGCCGAACAGAAAGCGCGTTTCGCGCAGCAGCGGATGCTGTTTGCGCAACGCGATCACCCGCGCGACGAACGCGGTCATCTGGCGCCCATCGGGCGACTCCGCGCGCTCCCAGTCGAGCCATGACAGTTCGTTATCCTGGCAATACGCGTTGTTGTTGCCATTTTGGGTGCGCAGCGATTCGTCGCCTGCCAGCACCATGGGCGTGCCGAGCGCCATCAGCAGCGTGGCGATCAGCGAACGGGCCACGCGTTTGCGGGTTTCGTCGATGGCGGGATCTTCGGTCAGGCCTTCCACACCCCAATTGCGGCTGCAATTTTCATTGTGGCCATCGTTGTTGTCTTCGCGATTCGCCTCGTTGTGCTTGTGCTCGTACGCGGTGACATCGGCGAGCGTAAAGCCGTCATGCGACGTGACAAAGTTGACCGACGCCCACGGTTTTCTGAAGCGCCGGTTGAACAGGTCGGCCGAGCCCGTCAGACGCGCGGCGAGATCGGGGCGCAGGCCCGCGTCGCCACGCCAGAAGCGGCGGACGGTGTCGCGAAAGCGGTCGTTCCATTCGCCGAAGCCCGGCGGATGATTGCCGAGTTGATAACCGCCTGGGCCGATGTCCCATGGTTCGGAAATCAGCTTGCGTTGCGACAGGATCGGGTCCTGGCGCAACGCGTCGAAGAAACCGGAGCCGGGGTCGAAGCCATGCTGCTCGCGGCCGAGCGTCACGCCGAGATCGAAACGGAAGCCGTCGATATTGAACTTCGTCGACCAGTAACGCAGCGAATCCATCACCATCTGCAGCACGCGCGGATGCGGCAGGTTCACGGTATTGCCGCAGCCGGTGTCGTTGATATGGTGGCGTTCGTCGCCGGGAATCAGGCGGTAATAGCTGGCGTTGTCGAGACCGCGCCACGAGACGGTCGGTCCCATCTCATTGCCTTCGCAGGTGTGGTTGTAGACCACGTCGAGAATCACTTCGATGCCGGCCGCGTGCAACTGGCGCACGGCGATACGCATTTCATCGAGCCGGTGCGTGCTCAGATACGACGGCTCCGGTGCAAAAAATGCCGCGGTGTTGTAACCCCAGTAGTTGCGCAAGCCGCGCTCCACCAGAAAGCGGTCGTTCAGAAACGCATGCACGGGGAGCAATTCGACGGCGGTCACGCCGAGCTTCAGCAAATGTTCGATGAATTCCGGCGACGCCAGCGCGGCGAACGTGCCGCGTTCGTGCTGGCGCAAATCGGGGCGCAACATCGACAGGCCGCGCACATGCGCCTCGTAGACGATGGTTTCGCCCCACGGCACATTCGGGCGCTTGTCGTGCGACCAGTCGAAGGCTTCGTCGATCACGACACACTTCGGCATGGCCGGCGCCGAATCACGCCGGTCGATGGAAAGGTCGGCACGATTCGAATGCACGCGATACCCAAACAGCGCGTCGGACCAGCGAAACTGCCCGACCAGTTTGCGCGCATACGGATCGAGCAACAGTTTGTGCGGATTGAAGCGGTGCCCATGGTGCGGCTGATAGGGTCCATGTGCGCGAAACCCGTAAGCCGTGCCGGGGTGCGCGTTGGGCAGATAGCCGTGCCAGACTTCGTCGGTGCATTCGGGCAGCGTGTAGCGCCTGATTTCCTTGCGACCGGTGGGGTCGAACAGGCAAAGCTCGATTTTCTGCGCATTCGCCGAGAACACCGCAAAGTTGACGCCGAGGCCATCCCAACTGGCCCCAAGCGGATAGGGCGAGCCGGGCAGAAGCCGGTCGGGCATTGCATGCGACATGATTCCCCTTCCTTGTTCTGTTTTATCAACGCTATCGTGGGTCTTCATGCAACGGGCGCGCGGCCGCGAGGCTGCGCGCCCGTCTTACATCACCTTCGTTTAATCCGCGCGCAGGACGATCGTCGCCAACGGCGGCAACGTCAGCGCTGCGGAATGCGGCCTGCCGTGGCTCGAGATTTCCTCGGTGTGAATCAGGCCGCCGTTGCCCATGTTCGAGCCGCCGTACACGCCGGCATCCGTATTCAGGACTTCGACCCAGCGGCCGCCGCGCGGCATGCCGATCCGGTAGCCGACGCGTGGCACCGGCGTCATATTGCACACGACCATGACTTCGCTGCCCTCGCCGTCGGTACGGCGATAGGCGTACACGCTGTTGCCGCTGTCGTCGCCGACCAGCCATTCGAAGCCGCCCGGCTCGCTGTCGAGCCGGTACAGCGCAGGCTCCGCGCTGTATAGATGGTTCAGGTCGCGCACGAGCTTCTGCACGCCGTGATGGTGGGGATCGTCAAGCAGATTCCAATGCGGCGACGTGTCGTGATTGAATTCCGCCATCTGACCGAATTCACCGCCCATGAACAGCAGCTTCTTGCCCGGATGCGTCCACATGAAACCGAAGTACGCGCGCAGATTGGCGAACTTCTGCCATCTGTCGCCGGGCATCTTGCCGAGCAGCGAGCCTTTGCCGTGCACGACCTCGTCGTGAGAGAGCGGCAGCACGAAGCGCTCGGAATACGCATACACCATCCCGAACGTCATCATGTGATGATGGTATTGGCGATAAACCGGATCCTCTTCCATGTAGTGCAGCGTGTCGTGCATCCAGCCCATGTTCCATTTGAACTGGAAGCCGAGGCCGCCGTCTTCGACGCGCGCCGTCACGCCCGGCCACGCGGTCGATTCCTCGGCGATCGTGATCGCGCCGGGCACCCCTGGCACATAGCCGACTTCGTGATTCAGCCGCTTCAGAAACGCGATCGATTCGAGATTTTCGCGGCCGCCGTAGATGTTCGGCACCCACTCGTCGGCGGCGCGCGAATAGTCGCGATACAGCATCGAGGCGACCGCATCCACGCGCAGGGCGTCGACGTGATAGCGCTTCAACCACGCCAGGCCCGACGCCACCAGGAACGCACTCACCTCGTTGCGGCCGAGGTTGTAGATCATCGTGTTCCAGTCCTGGTGATAGCCTTCGCGCGGATCGGCGTGCTCGTAGAGCGGTGTGCCGTCGAAGTCGATCAGACCGTGCGCGTCGTTCGGAAAGTGCGCGGGCACCCAGTCGAGAATCACGCCGATACCGGCCTCGTGCGCCTTGTCGACGAACGTGGCGAACTGCTCGGGCTTGCCGAAGCGCGCCGACGGCGCGAATTGACCCAACGGCTGGTACCCCCACGAGCCGCCGAACGGGTGCTCGGCAATCGGCATGAACTCCACGTGCGTGAAGCCCATGCTTTTGACGTACGGAATCAGACGCTCGGCGAGTTCCTCCCACGTGAGGCCGCGCTGACCTTCTTCGGCGACGCGCAGCCACGATTCGGCGTGCACTTCATAGATGGAGATCGGCGCGCCCGGCGTTTGCTTTGCGCCGCGCGCTTGAATCCATTCGTGATCGGTCCATTGAAACTGCTCGATCTCGTCGACATGCGCGACCACCGACGCGGTACCCGGCGGTTTTTCCGTTTGCATCGCGCACGGATCGGCCTTGAGCGGCAACGGATGGCCGTCACGGGCGAGCAATTCGTATTTGTAGCGCGTGCCGGGTCCGACGCGTGGCACGAACAATTCCCACACACCGGCCTGATGACGCAAGCGCATCGGATGGCGGCGGCCATCCCACGCGTTGAAGTCGCCGACCACTGAAACGCGCCGCGCATTCGGCGCCCATACGGCGAAGCGCACGCCGGGCACGCCGTCCACTTCCATGGGCCGCGAGCCGAGGCATTCCAGCACCGCGTACGGGTCGCCGCCGGCGAGACGCCCGAGCGGTTCGTCGCCGAGCACGGGGCCGAACGAATACGTGTCTTCGATTTCCTGCACGGTGCCGTGCCAGTCGATCCGCAAGCGGTACGGCGCCGCCGACGTGATGCGGCCGGCAAACAGCCCCGGCCTGAGTTGTTCGAGCTCGCCGAGCGTCGAACCGTCGGCGCGCGAAATGACGGTGACGTGCGAGGCGTTCGGCAACAGCGCGCGCACGACCGGACCGGCGTCCGTCTGATGCATGCCGAGCTGCGAGAAAGGATCGGGGTGGCGCGCTTCGACGAGCGCGTCGATATCGAGCGGTTGGAGGCCTGCGGCCGGATCATGCTCACTCATAGTCGCCCTCGGCCGGATTAGGCGGTGTGGCGGCGCCTGGCGCCTGGGTTGATGGATCGTGCTGCGGGCTGCCGGTGTCGCCGAGCAGTCGGCTGGTGAGCGCGGCGAGGCCGCGTACCGGCAAACTGAGCCACGTCGGACGGTTGGCCGCTTCGTAACGGATTTCGTACGCGGCTTTCTCGATCAGGAAGAGATCGAGCAAGGCCTGTTCCGCCTCGGGCGCCACCAGCCGGGTCGGCGAGTCAGCAATCGCGGCGCGGTACTCTTTCAGGAACGTCTCGGTGGCATGCGCGCGGAAACGGTCGAACAGCGCGCGCTTGCGATCGGCGGTTTGCTGCGGCGCGCTTTCGGTGGTGGACTGCGCCGCCGCGCTTGCGTACGACAGCGAACGCATCAAGCCGGCCACGTCGCGCAGCGGACTCGACTTCTGACGACGCTCTTCAAGCGTGCGCGCGGGCTCGCCTTCGAAGTCGATCAGGTACGCGTCGCCCTGCGCGACCAGCACCTGACCCAGATGGAAGTCGCCGTGAATGCGCGTACGCAATGCGCCCGCATCGCTCGATACCAGTTTGCCGACTACCTCGACGAGGGCAGCGCGACGGTCGATCAGGCTTTGCGCCAGCGCCTTGGTGTCCGGATCGCTAATCTGCTCGATGCGCGGCGCGAGCAGATCGAGCGCGCTAGCCAGCATGGACTGCGTACTGTCGACCCACGCCTTCACCTGTTCGGCGCTGGCGGGTTCCGGTGCGAACGCCGGGTCGTCTGTCGGCGAGGCCAGCGCAACGTGCAGTTCGCCGAGCCGCCGGCCGATGATACCGGCCAACGCGCTGTAGCCTTCCGTCAGAATCGCTTCGTTGTCACGATCCGGCGCCGATTGCGCTTCCGTATCGACAGCGATCGCAAGTTCGTCCACCGAGCGGCGCAGGTAGTCGAGCGACCAGTTCCAGGCGTCGCCCTGATTGTCGATAAAGCCTTGCAAGATACAGAGGGTGTGCGGCACGCCTTCGGGATCGACGCGTACCACCTCACCATACAGCGGCGCGGTGTTCGCGTAGCCGAGCTGGGTCAAATAGCGGCTGATTTCCGCTTCCGGATGAATACCGCTGACCAGACGGCGCACCAGCTTCAGCACGGCGGCGTCGGCAATGATCAGCGAGCTGTTGCTTTGCTCGGCCGCCAGCCAGCGAATCTCAGGCCGCTCGCCAAGGTTCTTGAGTTCGTCGAACCGTTCGGTCGGGATGAACTTGATCTCGCTCTTCTGCACGGTCGGCACCACGGCGCGTTCGCGCAGCTTGCGCAGCACGCCATGGGCGAAGATCGGCAGCGCGAACGCGTCCGTCAGATGACCGACGTTGCGGCCGCGGCGCACGCGCGCCAGCGCCAATTGCATGAACAGCGGGAAGGTGGTTTCGCCGCCCCAAGTGATCGCGATCGGCACAACGTAGCGTTCGGTGTGATCGCCCACGTCCGCTTCGATTTCAGTGAAGGCGAAGCCGCCGTTCGGAATCGTGGTGAGCGCGGCGAGACGCACGGCGTGCATCTTCTGATCCTTCGACGCAAACCAGCGGCGCCGGCTCAGCCACGACGGCAGCACTTCGGATTCGAGCAGGCGCACGTTCTCCGGCGTCGGGCCGACCTGGCCCTCGCGAACCACGATGGTGACGAATTCCGGCAACGGTTCCGAATGCGCCTGCGCCCACGTCGGACGCTGGCCGCCCGGGCACAGCAAGAACCAGAGGAAGCCGTACGGCGGGAAGGTCAGCAGATACGTAAGCTGGCCGATGGCCGGAAACACCGAATCGGCGGTCATTTCAATCGGCACCGAGCCGTTGAATTCGGACAGATCGAGCTCGACCGCTTGCGGTGCGCGCGACAGATTGGCCACGCACAGGATCGGCGGCTCGCCCGGCATCTCGCGCAGGTACGCGAGAATCTTGCGGTTTTCCGGCTTCAGGAAACGGATCGTGCCGCGTCCGAACGTTTGCTTCGCGCGACGCGTGGCGAGCATGCGCCGGGTCCAGTTCAGCAGCGAATGCGGGTCGCGGCTTTGCGCTTCCACATTCACCGCATCGAAGCCGTACAACGCCCCCATCACCGGCGGCAGCACCAGTTGTTCAGGATCGGCGCGCGAGAACCCGCCGTTGCGATCCGACGACCATTGCATCGGCGTACGCACACCGTCGCGATCGCCCAGGTGGATGTTGTCACCCATGCCGAGTTCGTCGCCGTAATAGATCACGGGCGTGCCGGGCATCGACAACAGCAGCGAATTGATCAGCTCGATGCGGCGGCGGTCGCGTTCCATCAGCGGCGCGAGACGGCGGCGAATGCCAAGATTCAGACGCGCGCGGCGATCGCTCGCGTACGTGTTCCACAGGTAATCGCGCTCGGAATCCGTGACCATTTCGAGCGTCAGTTCATCGTGATTGCGCAGGAAAATCGCCCACTGGTTGGTTTCCGCGAGGTCCGGCGTCTGGCGCATGATGTCCGTGATCGGGAAGCGATCCTCGCTCGCGATCGACATGTAGATGCGCGGCATCAGGGGAAAGTGGAACGCCATGTGGCATTCGTCTTCGTCGCCGAAATATTCCTTCACGTCTTCCGGCCACTGGTTCGCTTCGGCAAGCAGCATCCGGTTCGGATACTCGGCGTCGATGGTGGCGCGGATCTTCTTCAGTACCGCGTGCGTTTCCGGCAGATTTTCGTTGTTGGTGCCTTCGCGTTCGACCAGATACGGCACCGCGTCGAGCCGCAGCCCGTCGATCCCCATGTCGAGCCAGAAGCGCATCACCTGCAGCACTTCCCTCAGCACGGCCGGATTGTCGAAGTTCAGATCGGGCTGGTGCGAGTAGAAGCGGTGCCAGTAGTACGCGCCTGCCATCGGATCATGCGTCCAGTTCGACGGCTCCGAATCGATAAAGATGATCCGCGTTTCCGTGTACTTCTGATCCGTATCCGACCACACGTAGTAGTTGCGATGATTCGACCCCGGCTTGGCGCGGCGGGCACGCTGAAACCACGGATGTTGATCCGACGTGTGGTTGATGACCAGTTCGGTAATCACGCGAATGCCGCGGGCATGCGCTTCCTGAATGAAGCGCCTCACATCGGACAACTGCCCGTAGTCCGGATGCACGTTGCGGTAATCGGCGATGTCGTAGCCGTCGTCGCGACGCGGCGACGGATAGAACGGCAGCAGCCAGATCGCATTCACACCGAGTTCGGCAATGTAGTCGAGCTTGGCGATCAGGCCGGGAAAATCGCCCACGCCGTCGTTATTCGCGTCGAAAAACGACTTGATGTGCACCTGATAAATGATCGCGTCTTTGTACCAGAGCGGATCGTCGCTCAAGGTCGCGGGCTTGCCTCGCCGATGCGATCGCGCCTTGGCGCCGCTGCCGGTGGCTGTGCTCGTATGAGCCTGCGACGTGGTTTGGGCTGGATCGTCACGCTTCATGTCGCACCTTCCGTAGGGGTTGGGTTGCCAGCGTCTGCGTGATAGTCGCTGTCGGCGTCATCCGGGCGTTCGGCGGGCAGGCCGCCAAGCGGCGCGATGCGCCAGATCGAAAACGGCTGGCCCGAACCGAGGCGGACATGCTGCCAGCGGCCGTGCCATTCGAAACGCGCACCGGTCATCTGATCGGTTACTTCCAGCGCGCCATGGTCGTGCAGATTCCAGTTCTGGAAAGTGTCCCACGACAATTCGATGTCCGCGCCCTGTTCGTTGAACGGGTCGAGATTGATGGCCACCAGGATCACGTTGTCGCGTGCTTCAGTCGCTTTTTCGAAGAATAGAATGTTGTCGTTGTGCGCGGGCAGGAACGTGAGGCCGAGATGCGTTTGCAGCGCCGGGTTCGCGCGGCGAATCCGGTTCAACGCAGTAATCTCGCCGACGATGTTGCCGGGCCGGTTCCAGTCCCACGCGCGCAGTTGATACTTTTCGGAGTCGAGATATTCCTCGCTGTTCGGCAGCGCGGCGGCCTCGCACAATTCGAAACCGCTATACACGCCCCACAAGCCGGCGAGCGTGGAAGCGAGGGCAGCCCGAATCAGAAATCCCGAACGCCCGGACGACTGCAAATGCCGAGGATTGATATCCGGCGTATTGACGAAAAAGTTTGGCCGGTAGAAATCGCGCTCGCTGGTTTGCGTGAGCTCGGTCATGTACTCGATGAAGTCGCGCTTCGACTCGCGCCACGTGAAATACGTGTACGACTGCGAGAAGCCGATCTTGCCGAGCCGGTTCATCATGCGCGGCCGGGTGAAGGCTTCGGCGAGGAAGATCGTGTCGGGATAGCGCGATCGCACGTCGCCAATCACCCATTCCCAGAACGGCAGCGGCTTGGTGTGCGGATTGTCGACGCGGAAAATATGCACGCCCGCTTCGATCCAGAACAGGAATACGTCACGCAACGCGAGCCACAAATCGGGTTTGGCATCGTGCGCGTAGAAGTCGGGATTGACGATGTCCTGGTACTTTTTCGGCGGATTCTCCGCGTAACGCAGCGTGCCGTCGGGGCGCCAGGCAAACCACGTCGGATGCGCCTTCAGCCACGGATGATCCGGCGAGCATTGGATGGCGAAGTCGAGCGCGATTTCGAGGCCGTGCGCGTGCGCGGCGGCGAGCATCTGCTTGAAGTCGTCGAGCGTGCCCAGTTCGGGATGCACGGCGGTGTGACCGCCTTCGGCTGCGCCGATCGCGTACGGGCTGCCTACATCCCCGGGTTGCGCGTTCAGCGTGTTATTGCGGCCCTTGCGGTTCGCCAGACCGATCGGGTGGATCGGCGGGAAGTACAACACGTCGAATCCCATGTCGCGTATGCGCGGCAGCTTCTTGATGACGTCAGCGAAAGTGCCGTGGCGCGATTCGTCGTCGCTCATCGAACGGGGGAAGATCTCGTACCAGCTTGCGAAACCCGCGGCGGTCCGATCGGCGTCGATCTTGTAGATGATCGGATCGCGGCTCAGGAACGGGCGGTGGCGCGCGGCGCTCATCGCCTTCGCCGTGGTCGGCGCGAGGATCAACGCGAGCTTCGTTTCGGCGTCGGCCTTCGTGAACACCTTGACGATGTGTTCGAGCGGTTCGGTCACCGCGCCTTCCGCCGTTTCCACTTCGGCAAGCACGAGGGCGAACAGATGCGCGGCTTCGTCGAGTTCGAGTTCGACGGTTTGACCCGCCTTCAGCTTCTTCTGGATATGCTCGACCAGCGACGCAAAGTCGTCGCGCCATGCAATCACCGTGAATTCATGGCGGCCGAGGCGCTCCAGCGGAATGCGCGCCTTCCAGATGTCGAGGCCCGCCGGTTGTGCGGCGCTCATCGGGACTTCATGCCAGGCGGTTTCGTCGGCGGCGCGCCAGACCACGGCGGCGGCGATCTTGTCGTGACCTTCGGCGAAGATCGCGGCGGTGATTTCAGCTCGCTCGCCCACCGTGCGCTTGGCTGGGAAGCGTCCGTGATCGACCGAGGGTGTCACGCTCTCGATCGCCACGCGCGGCGCGTTGATTGCTTCGAGCACGGTCTTGCGGCCGCTGCGCTTGCTGTTCGCTTTATCGATCGGCGGCGCGAGACGGATTGGCTTGTCGGCGGCGGCGCGGAACAGGCGCACAGCGCCAGGCGCGAGTGTGAACGGTGTCAAGGTGGCGGGCGTGGCATGCCCAGCCGAGTCGAGCGGGACGAAACGCGTGAAATTGCCCGGCACGCCCGCGAGGAAGCGCGCCGGATCGACGCGCACGGGCGCGCCGAGTTCGGGATTGATGGCGATCAGGACCGCTTCATCGGCGTTGCGCAGGTCGGGTGTATCGGCGCGCAGCAAAATGGCGGCAGGCGCGCCGGGGCCGCTTAGCGGGCGCAATTCGCCGTTGGCGTGCAGCGTCTTCGTATTGCGCAGCACCTCGTTGACATGGCGGATCCGCTCCGAGAGGTCGAATTGCTTCGACTGACAGGCGCGAGCGAACTGCGCGGCATCGCCGCGTGTCTGCCACATCGGCTCGGTGATGCCGTATTCAAAGCCCATCGGCATCATCCAGCCGGTGCCGGTCGAGGCCGACGCGAACAGCGCGCGCCGGTAGGCGCGCTCGACGATGGCGGCGTCGTGCGCATCGCCGAGATCGGCGGCGAGGCGCGTGCCGTAAGGCGCTTCGGGAAAGGCGATCGGGGCGGCGATGCGGGCGAGGGCGGCATGCTCCTCCACCATCCAGCTGGCGCGGAAGTCCCACCAGCGTACCGACGAGAACACGCTGTCGAAACCCGCGCCTTGCAGGCCGAGCAGATCGCCACGAGCGAGACCGGGCGTCGCGGCGAGAAAACGCACGTCGGGATGTTTAGCGCGAACCGCGTCGCCGAGCTGCCGCCAAACGGCAGCCGGCACGCGATGCGGCGAATCGAAACGAAAGCCGCTCACACCGGCGTCGGCCAGCGCCAGCAGTTGCTGCGTCCACCAGTCGACTAGCGCGGCGCTGCTGCCGGCCTCTTTGAAGTTGGCATACGCGACGTTGTCCTCGCGATGCACGTGGCGCGGATCGAGCCGCGCCTCTTCAGACTCGACTGGGTGGAACCAGCTGGCATGTTCGGCGTATAGCGCACCATCGGCGGCCATCCGGTCGATCACCAGATCGACCAGCACACTCAGGCCGTGCTGACGGGCGGCTTGCGCGAGCGTACGGAGCGCCTCCGTGGCCGGTTGCTGAGTCTCGAACACCGGATGCAGCCGGCCGTGGTTGCCGACCACCTGTCCATGACCCGCCTGACCCGGCGCGAAGACGCCGCCGATCAACGCGTGATCGAAGCCCAGTCCGGCTGCGTGAGCGAACTGCGCAGGCCATGCATCGAGCGGCCCAACGAGAAGTGAATGAAAAAAGTAGATCCGCGGCGCGTACCCGTTTGGGGATTCCATCGGTCGTTTCCAGATTCGTCCTGCTGCGGTGTGGATGCAAGTGACATGCGATCACAGCGCTCATTGGGCTTCCAGAGCCGGATACCGCGCGATGCGTGAAGCGAGGGCGCGTACTGGTCAATGTAGTGCAAAGATCGTCACGCCGCTGGCCAGTAGCAGGTGCTTTGACGCCAGGCGTCGACGGCACGGGGCCGGCCAGAACTCTTGGCAAGACGCAGCAAACGCTGTGCCAGTGCGTTTGCGGACGAAGGGGAGGGGTGCGAACCGCAGCCGGCAAGATGAGAGGAAGGCGGCCCTGAAGGCAGATCACGCGGTTGCCGTGGACGGTCCGCGTGTAAAACGGGTGGCTGTCGTGCGGGTTTTACACGGCTAGGAACCGAGCAAGCCCGCCGCGATGTTCACGCACAGGCCAAGCACGGCGACGTTGAAGTAGAACGAGAGGATCGACTGCGCGAGCGCTCCCCGGCGAATCGTGCGGGAGCGCAGCACCACGTCCGACGTTTGCGAGGCCACCGCGATGGTGAAGGAGAAGTACAGGAAGTCCCAGTAGTTCGGCTCGAGCTGGTCGTCGGCAAACAGCAGCGCCGTCTCCGGTGCGGCCGGGTCGTAGTAGAGCCGCGCGTAATGCATGGTGAAAATGGTCGGGATCAGGAACCACGCGCCAATCATCGTGAAGCCGGTCAACAGGGAGTGCCACAGCGCCGAGGTGCCGCCCGTGCCCTTCGCCGAGGCCAATTCGAGCACGATCGCGGCAATGCTGGCGACAGTCGCGACGCAGATCACGGCCAGCACCACACCCGCGTTTTCGTCGTCGCGCCGCGCGAATTCGCGGACGCCGCGTTCGTCGGCCATTGCCATATGCACCCAGATCAGCGCTAGATAGCTCCATACCGCGGCGTCCCAGCCGACCAGAACGCGCACCATGGAGCGTGTGTGCTCAGGCATGACCAGCGCGGCCACGACGCCGACGGCAAGGCCGATCAGCATGCGCGGCCGATTGCGAAGCACCTGCGGATAATATTTTGTGAGCATGAGATCCAGTGTGGTGAGGCGCCCGTGTCGCGGATTCTACTCGCGCTTCAGGCACCATTTGTCGATGGGTGAGTCACAGGCTATAGTCTTTCGCAACGGCCTTGCGCGCCGCTTTCAGTTGAAAGGCGATTGGCAGGCGGCAGGTTTTTCGCCGTGCGCATTGCGTGGTGGAGTTTGCGGTGGAGTTCTCGGTGGCGTTCCCGGTGGCGTTCTCGGTGGCGTTCTCGGTGGCGTTATTTCACACGGGTGTCATCAGCACAACGTAATGCGGCGGCAAGTAACGCTGCACAACGTACTGCTGCGCACGAAGTGACGCATTCGTCCGGGCTTTCGTCATCAACTTCGTCTTCGCCGCGTTCTTCGCCAGGTTCTTCCTCGAGCTCTTCACCGCGGTCTTCGCAATCGCCTTGGCTTGAGGCATCGCGTTCGTTTTCGTTCTCGGCATCGCGCAGGGCATGGGTGCTGGGCGTATGCGCCACCGCCGCCGCGCTCGCGTTTGCCGGCGCGGGCCGCTCGCTCTCATGGATCGCCCCCGCAGATGTCGAGCACCGACAAATTCCCGCACGGCATCGGCAATAGCTCCGACCAGGTGGGCCGCAATCTGATGGACCATCCCGGTACGGGCGTGACCTTCCTAGCCAACGAACCGCTGTGGCCCGGACGCGGGCCGATGGAGATGACCTCGATCGTCAACTTCCGCGACGGCGCATTCCGCTCCGACTACGCGGCGAAAAAGCTGCATCTGTCGAACGGCGTGCCGACCATGAGTGTGACCGCCGATCTGCTGAAAAAAGGTCTCACCGGCGCCGAGCTCGACCGCCAGATCCGCGACCGCGCGGCCCGCACGTTGAACATCAACAGCTTTCACGAGCATCTCGCGGAGCCGCAGAACCGCGTGGTGCCTTCAGCGGATCACAAGGACGCGCTCGGCATTCCACAGCCCGAGATCTACTACTCGATCAACCACTACGTGAAGAAGAGCGCGGCGAACACGCATGAACTGTATGCGCGGATCGCGACGCTGTTCGGCGGCGCCGAGGTCTCGTTCGACGATACGTTCGCGCCGAACAACCACATCATGGGTACCACCATCATGGGAACAGGCTGATGTGCTGATGCCCGCGTTCGGTACCCAGCTCACCGACGACCAGGTGGCCGCTATCACCAATTATGTCACCCGACAGTTCGGCAATCCGCAGTCCACCGTGACGGTGGATCAGGTCGCCAAGCTGCGCACGCAGCAATAACGACAGCGCTAACGGCATGTTTTCCGGTAACTCCTGCCGCACACGTGCCGTTTTCGCGTCATTTCTACGTGATTGCAGCACGGCGCGCGACCAGGAAAAGATAGGCAGCGCGCATACGCAATGACGGATGCCGCACTATCATGAGCGAATGGCTTCCGTACTCGTCAACCCCGTTCAGCATCATCCGGCCAATCGGAGCGGCCGCGACTTTGTCGTCGGCGATTTGCATGGCTGTGTCGATGCATTGCGCTATCTGCTGCGCGATATCGCGTTCGATCCCGCGCGCGACCGGCTTTTTTCGGTCGGCGATCTGGTGGACCGCGGCGAACAGTCGGAGCAGGCTTTGGCCCTGCTCGACAAGCCGTGGTTTCACGCCGTGCTCGGCAATCACGAAGACACTTTATGCGCCGTCGCCGACGGCCGCTTGCGGCGTCAGTGGTGGTATGGCATAGGCGGAATATGGGCGGCGAAATTGTCCGACGAACGCTTGCAGCACTACGCCGAACTGCTGCGGACGTTGCCGCTCGTGCGTGTGGTCGGGAGCGGCAGGGAACGCTTCAATGTTCTGCATGCCGAATTTTTCGGCACCGACGCTGAGCTCGACGCCGGCAATTTTTCCGCTGAAACGCGCCAGCAGTTGTTATGGGGCCGTGATCTGGCGTTGGGCAATGGCGATCCGGTGCGTCAGCATGGCCTGTCGCTGACCTACTGCGGCCATACGCCGATGCGTGACATCCAGCAATTCGGTTCCCAGGTTTATATCGACACCGGCGCATTTGGGCCTGGCGGCAAGCTCACGATCGTGGAGCCGCAGGCATTGCGGCGTTGGTCGATCTCGGTCGATGCGGCGAGGGAAGCCGGAGCAGCGACGATGGCGCTGCCTTGAGGGTTTTGACTGCTGCGGCCGGCCGTGATTTGCGAGCGGTTGCTCACAGCTACCCGCGGTTGCTTTGTGGCTGCCCGCTCTGCGTCACTTCCCAGCCGATCTCGGGGCGCACCCGATTGAGTTCGAACACCTGTGCTGGTTCCCCGCGCATGTGTTTGAACTCGAAGCCCTGTCCCCGTCGATCTCTCAGCCCACCTGATTGAGCTCGAACACCATATCGATGCTCGTGCCGTTCCAGTTGTATTCCAGATACGCCGCGTGATGGCAGTCGCGCAGCAGCGTGGTTCTGAACGCGGCGAGGCATTCGCCTTCGACATCACGTACCGACGGATACACAATGCCCGGCGCACCGCCCTCACGCACGGTACGGCCGAGCGCCTGGCCGGCGACGTAGTCGTCCGGTGACAGCACAGCGAGATCGAGCGATGCGTCGCCGCGGATATCGACCACGTTGCCTTGTGCCACGACGGTGTAGAGCCGCATTTGCTGCCGCATGGGCGGCTCGGCGGTCGCTTCGAGGAATTTTCCCGTGTGATAGCGCGTCTCGGCGATTGCCGTAGCACGCGAGCGGGCGCAATAGAACACGCCATATGTGCCGTCCGAGAAGCGGCTGCCGAGCGGATTCAGATGGGTCAACGCGGCCATGATCGGTCCGTATCCCGAGCCGAAACGGCGTTCTTCGCGGGGCACGAGATCGAGTTCGCCGACTTCGGTGCGCAAGCGGTCGTTGGTCATGGCTTCGAGCGCGTAGAGGGCGTCGAAATCTTCCGGCGAGGCGACCCGGTCGAACAGATTGACGGCCGGAAAGCGCGTCGGAATCACGCGATACGCGGGCGACCAGTCGAGCGGCGCGCTGCGCCAGCGGTGCTGCCAATGCGGTTCTGTCACGCCCAGCCGCCTCGCATCGCGTCGAGATACTGGCGCACGGCCACGAGATCGCTGATGTTGCCGGCCAGCATGCGGTCCAGCGCGCGGCGGCCGCCGAACGGCGGCGCGCTGTTGGGGCGCTTGATCCAGGTGTCGGCGGCGCTGGGCTGCGGCAGCAGGATTTGCAGCGCCTTATAGATGCCGAGCAGCAGCGACAGGCGTTCCAGCGTGTCGCGCCCAAGGCGGGCTGTCTCCGGCGCCTGCTTCCATTTGAAGTAAGTGGAGCGGCCCGGCGTGCCGAGCAACACGATCTGCTCCTCGGCGCTCAAGTCCCAGTCTCGTGCGATGTTGAAGAACGCACGCAGACCTGCAGCCGACATTTCCGTTAGCGTGGGTTCCGAAACTGGCCGGCGAATGGGTGGTTCGGGCTGGGCGAGACGGGCAGCGTGAGCCATGAGTAGGTGAGTCCTTATCTGTACTTTGGCTTGATATTAGTCTAAAAGTGGATTTTTGCAAGAGAATATAATCCTGGCTCGTTATGAAGTCGAAGATCAGGAGAAGCAGGAGATGTGGGTTCGAGTAGTAGCAATGGCAGCTGCAGTGTGGTGTGCGTCCGGTGCGGCAATGGCGGCGGGTTATTCGGAGGTGTGGAATCCGCCCGAATCGGCCGGACATACGGCGAAGCAGGTCAGGAAAACGACGGGTGCCGCCAAGGTCAAGTCCGGCGCTAGTGCGAAGGCCGGTTCGAAGCACGCGGCGCGCGGTCAACATGGTGCGCAGCGGGTTGTGTTGGAGTCGAAGAGCGGCAGCAGGCCGGCAGCGCACGGTGGCGTGAAGGTCGTGGCTCAGAACCCTGGCCACGGCAGCGTGAAAAAGGTTACGGCTAAGAATGCTGGCCACGCTGGCGTGGTGAAGGTCGCGGGCACGCCTCAGTCGAAGTCGAAGACAACTTCAGTCGCGCAGGGGCAAAAGCCGCGCGCACCACTCGCTCAAGCGAAACCGGGTCAAGGCAGGGTCATGCATGCCAACCTGGTTCACGGCCACACGGCACATGCGCACGTGGTCAAGGTGGCGGCGAAAACCGGCGCGGCCAAACCGGCGGCCGCCCATACGAATGCGCCGGCTAACACCGCAAATGTGACGGCCAGTCCCGCTTCCGTCACGGCCAATCCCGCCACGGCCAATTCCACAACGGCCAATCCCGCCACCGCGAGCAGCGGATCGTTGCCGCCGATCCTCCACTGACCTTCAGTTCAGGCGGCGCGTTTGCATTTGACCTTGGTGCCCGGCGGACCCAGGGCCATGCGGCCGAGTTCGACGATGCGCGCCGACAGCCTTTCGAGCCGTGGCGACGGGACCTTCCAGGCGCGCCAGTACAGTTCGACGTCGGTGGGCTGCTTCCGCGCAAGGTCGACCAGTTCGCCGCGCTCGACGGCATCGCCGAATTCCA
>NZ_JAXDPY010000511.1:0-3315 GCF_034668105.1 Paraburkholderia sp.
GCGTCGATGCGAATATGGGTGGCGCCACGCCGTATGAGCCGAATACGCGCGGTGAATGGCAGGAGCAGCCGGACTTTCGCGAGCCGCCTTTGTCGATCGAAGGTTCGGCGGATCACTGGAACCACCGTGTCGACGACGACTATTACTCGCAGCCAGGCGCCTTGTTCCGCCAGATGACAGCCGCGCAGCAGCAGACGCTGTTCGACAACACAGCACGAGCGCTGAACGGCGTATCGAAGCCGGTCCAGCAACTGCATATCGAACACTGCGCGATGGCGGACCCGGCATACGGCGCGGGGGTGGCGAAGGCAATCGCTGCGCTGCAAGAAGCATCGGCATAGCCGTTCTGCCTCTCCTGGGAGAGTTTGATCCGATAAGCGGTGGCGATCGTCGCGGTGACGCTCGCCAACCGGCTGGTCCGCCACGGGGTCATTCTGCTCAGGAGAGGTGCGAACGTAGCAGTGGTCAACTTCAACGCGCAGGTACTTGATGTCGACTGTTGGGCGAGCGCAGTGAGAGGTTTTCACGCGGATAAGGCCGTGGCGTGATGTTACTGGAATCTGTCATTTGCGACACTGGTTGAACGTGCAGCAGAACGGGACAATGCAGGGCAATGATCCACGCACAAGGAGCCTTATATGTCCCCTGTCTCATCCGTACCGCCTGCCGACAGTGCCGTCGCGCTCGCCCATTTCAGCGCCTCGCTGTCATTCGAAACCGATTGCGCCGACGTCCATGCGGCACTCGGGAGCGACGACCCGCGTTCGGTCGATTTCGTGCTGCTCGACGTGCGCAGTGCCGCGCATTTTTCGCGCGGCCATGTGCCCGGCGCAACGAATATTCTGCACGGCAAGATCGTGGCGTCCAGGCTCGCCGAGTATCCGCCAGACACGCTCTTCGTCACCTATTGCGCGGGCCCTCACTGCAACGGCGCAACGCGCGCCGCAATCAGGCTTGCCAAACTCGGCCGCCCCGTTAAGGTCATGATTGGCGGCGTTACTGGCTGGCTCGATGAGGGTTTTGAGCTAGCTCCCGCCGGCGAGGCGTTATCTCGAAGCGATTGTCCGCGAACAAAAGAACCGTAAAGGAGCGCGATGCGGTTTTGCTATGCGACCGGTCGTCGACTTGGCGAAGAGCTGGGCCTGCGCGAGAAGTCTGCGTGGTTTCCAGCTGGATCCGATGATCTCGCGTCACGCCAACCAGGGCTCAGCGGCGAAGTGGTCGTTTTCGAACGCTTTGATTTGCTCGCTGTAGCTAGCCAAAATCTGCCCGATTTCGTCAAGGCCTGACAGCAGAGCATCCTTGCGGGAGGCATCCAGGTCAAACGGATAACTCTTCCCGCCCTGGCAAACGACTCGCTGCTCAGGAAGGTCGATCGTGATGGTTATCGGTTCGTCTGTCCGGGCCACGTCGTTGAACAACGCTTCGACAACATCGGCCGGCAGCCTGATCGGAAGGATGCCGTTCTTGAAGCAGTTGCCATAGAAAATATCCCCGTAACTGGGTGCGATGATGGCTTTGATCCCCCAGTCGGCTAACGCCCAAACCGCATGCTCGCGGCTCGATCCGCATCCGAAGTTGGCGCGGCACAGCATGATTTGCGCGCCTTGATAACGAGGCTGATTAAGTGGGAAGTCCGGCCGCGTCGTCCGCTTTGCGATGTCGTCGCCCGGTTCGCCCGCTTCGGCATAGCGCCAGTTGTCGAACAGGTAATCGCCGAATCCGACGCGGCTCGTCAACGCCATGTACTGCTTCGGCAGGATCGCGTCGGTGTCGACGTCGGTACGGTCGATCGGCACCGGGTGGGTCTTCAGAATCAGAAACGGTTTCATTCAAAGCTCCGCTGGGTCGATGAAATGTCCGGCGATCGCTGCTGCAGCCGCCATTGCCGGGCTCACCAGATGGCTGCGGCCACCACGCCCTTGTCGTCCTTCGAAATTTCGATTCGAAGTCGACGCGCAGCGTTCACCTTCACCAAGACTGTCGTTGTTCATCCCAAGGCACATCGAGCAACCTGGCTCGCGCCACTCGAAACCTGCCTCGACAAAAATCTGGTCCAGACCTTCTTCTTCCGCCTGGTACTTGACGTTCCCAGAACCCGGCACGACCAGCGCCTGCCGGATCGTGGACGCGACCTTTCTGCCCTTCACGACATCGGCGGCAATGCGCAGATCCTCGATGCGCGAATTGGTGCACGAGCCGATAAAAATCTTATCCAGTCCGATTTCCCGAATCCGCGTGCCAGCTTCCAACCCCATGTAATCGAGCGCGCGCATTGCCGCTTCGCGCTGCTCGTGAGTCGACCCGGCAGCGGGGTTCGGTACCTGTCCGTCGATACTCGTGACCATGGCGGGCGTCGTTCCCCACGTGACCTGGGGCCGCAGGTTGCTCACGTCGAACACGACTGTCTTGTCGAATTCGGCCGAGGGATCGCTGTGCAATGTCGACCACACCTGTTTCGCGTTTTCCCACGCTGCACCGACCGGACTGGAAGGACGTCCCTCGAGATAGTCGATCACCGTCTTGTCGACACCAATCAGCGCACAGCGAGCGCCTGCTTCCACTGCCATGTTGCACAATGTCATGCGGCTCTCCATGCTGAATCCGGAAACCGTCTCGCCTGAAAATTCCAATGCAAAGCCCGTCGCAAAGTCGGATTTATACCGGCCGATAAACGCCAGCGCGACGTCTTTCGCGTAGGTGCCGCGCGGTAGTTCGCCGCTGATTTGAACGTTCAGCGTCTTGGGCCGGCGCATCACCAGACATTGCGTTGCGAGAATCTGTTCCACGTCCGAGGTACCGATGCCAAACGCCAGTGCACCGAACGCACCGTGCGTCGTGGTGTGCGAATCGCCGCACGCTATCGTCATGCCAGGCAGCGTCTCACCCAGCTCGGGGGCGACGACGTGCAAGATGCCTTGCCTGCGGTCCGTGAGCTCGAAAAAGCGCAGAGCGTATTCGCTGCAATTCTGCTGTAGCGCCGCGAATTGCCGCGTGGCCGCTTCGTTGTGCATGCCCGCAAGGCGATTGGTTGTGGGAATATTATGGTCGGCGGTCGCCAATACCGATGAAGCGCGCCACGGCTGGCGCGAGGCGGCACGTAAGCCGTCGAATGCCTGAGGACTCGTCACCTCATTCAACAAGTGCCGGTCGACATACAGCAAGAAATAATCGTCATCCAGTTGTGAAACGACGTGTCGCTGCCAAATCTTTTCAAGCAGGGTTTGGGGGTAAGCCATGGTTATCCGTCATGGAAAGCGTAGGAGATGCTTGCCAGTGAGGATAACAAGCCGGGGATCGGACTGAATTGACCGT
>NZ_JAXDPY010000512.1:0-5584 GCF_034668105.1 Paraburkholderia sp.
AGCCGGCAATTCTAGCGGTGAATGGGTGAAGATTGGCGGGTCGCGGAGGGCGCTTGCCAGCTAAGTGCGGCGGCTCCTTTCAGGCGACGTGCGGCCCGAATTCGGCCACCACCTGGTCGATAAACGCGCGCAGTTTCGGGGTGGCGCGGCTCGCCGGAAACACGAGATCCGAGGATACGCAACCGGGATGGCGCGACGCCGACGCCGCCATGACCTGTTGGCCGGTGCATGCGCCAACAGTCAATGGACAGGAATGCGGATTGCGTACCGGCATCTTGCATACACCCGTCATTCAGAGGTCCGTTCGCTGAATCAGGTGCCCGCTGCTTTTGACAGACTAAAAGGAGGGGCGATGGCAAATGATCTTCATACCAGGGAGAATCGGCGGCTCGGTCGACTTCTCGAAGCGCAATGCGTGCGTCTGAAAGCGCAACCCGTGCGGGTTTGGAGGGCGTCTCTGTTTCTGGTCCTGTCGTGCGGCCTGGGTACGGCAATTCCGGCGCCCAGGACGGCAAGCACCACTGAGGATGTCGCACAGGAGAGCTCCAGGGCGGCGACGCGCGATGTCACGCAGTCGAGCTCGAAGGTGGCAACTCACGATGCCGCGCCGGCGCCCGCCAAGGCGGCAACTCACGATGCCGTTCAGTCGAACTCCAGGGCCGCGACGCACGATGCCGCGCCGTCGAGCCCCAAGGCAACGCCCCACACTGCTCTTGACCGTTCCGGCAAGGCACGCAAGGGCAGGGCCTCTTATTACGGCCGAAACTTCTACACGAAAAAAATGGCCGACGGTACGCCTATGGATCCGCAGTCCAACATCGCTGCGAGCAAGACATTACCGATCGGCACCAAGGCCCGGGTCACGAACCTGCAAAACGGCGCCAGCGAGACGGTCGAAATCAGGGATCGCGGCCCCTACGTGAAGAATCGCATCGTCGACGTGACGCCCAAGACCGCCGACAAGCTCGGCTTGAAAGAAGACGGGACCGCCCCCGTCGTCGTCAAGCCAATCGAAGTGCCGCAGGCCGACGGCGGCGTGAAGGCGGGCGCGGGTGCAGCCGACACGCCTGGCGGCAAAGCGTCGGTCGACGCGCAGGCTCGTCGTTCTCCGCAGTAGCGTCAAACTGCTTCCTTGATGGCTCACAAGAACCGCTGAGTCCGTTCATGCTGGAAGGCGGTGAAGAACTGTCGCGGCGCACCCCGTTCGATAAACTTGCGCTGCGAGAAAAACCACACGTTCTCTGTAAATCGTCAGGGAACCGAAGCAATAGCGCCACTTCAAATATCACCCACGGAAAGATCCCCGCAGCGATCTTTCGCGGCGCGACGACGTCCGCTCCAGGCGAAGGCCAGCACGCTGCCGCAGTTCAATAGCAAACGTACGACTTGCCGTTGCCGGAAAAGCTCGTTCGCCAGCGGCCAACATTTCGCACGAGGGTGTGGGTCGCCGGGCAACAACTCACTGGATGCCGCGAATCTCAGGTAGCGCTCGCGGGCGAAGTCCCGTTGAGGCTATGCTGGACGGTCGCGGCGGAACGTCGCCCGGATGTCACGCCGGAGGTTAGACGCAACAATGCGAGGAAGGCAGGACGTCTGCTATCGCGTCAGATATGACGTTTGATCAGGCAAAATGCCTGGGCATTCGGACGGCTAACAAAACTTTCGGTTGCTCTCACTTCAGCGGTGGACTACATCTAATACTGAGTGCCGCCCCCGCACCCTAAAAGGAGACTCCCGTCATGGGTATGCGCCCCGATCCTACGTTCCACGCTTCACCGAAACTCGCCATGGATGCGCCCGCGGAAGAGTACGCCTACACCGTGCTGCTCAGCCCCGATTTCTCGCAGCCCGACGCGCTCGCCGTCGTCGACGTGAAGCCAGGCTCGCCGACTTACAGCCAGGTGGTTCACACGGTCCCGGTGCCGTACAAGGGAGACGAATTCCACCATTTCGGCTGGAATGCCTGCTCGTCGGCACTGTCGCCGTTGACCGGCCACGCCTTCCTCGAACGACGCTATCTGATCATTCCGGGCATGCGTTCCTCACGCATTTACATCGTGGACACGCATCCGCATCCGACCCAGGCGCGGATTCACAAAATCATCGAGCCGGAAGAAATCTTCCGCAAGACGGGCTACTCGCGTCCGCATACGGTCCATTGCGGGCCGGAAGGCATTTACGTCAGTACGCTCGGCGGCGCGGGGCAGGACGGCACCGACGGGCCGCCGGGTATTTTCATCATGGATTGCGAAACGTTCGAGGTGCTCGGCCGCTGGGAGATCGATCGCGGCTTGCAGGAGAAACACTATGACTTCTGGTGGAACCTGCCGCGCGACTATATGGTGTCGAGCGAGTGGGCGTTGCCGCCGCAATTCGAGAACGGGATCGTCCCCGAGGACCTTCTGTCGAACAAGTACGGCCACCGGATCCACTTCTGGGACCTGCGCGGCAGGCGCAACGTGCAGACACTCGACCTCGGCGCGAACCACCAGATGGCGCTCGAAGTGCGGCCCGCGCATGATCCCAGCCGGGAGTACGGCTTTATCGGCGTGGTGGTCGACACGACGAACCTGGAAGGATCGATCTGGACCTGGTGGCGCGAAGGCGGAGCGTTCCATATCGAGAAGACCGCGACCATTCCGCCCGAGCCCGCCGCCACGGAACTGCTTCCGCCGTTGCTGCAGGGATTCGGCGCGGTGCCGCCGCTCGTCACCGATATCGATCTGTCCATCGACGACAAATTCCTCTACGTCGCCTGCTGGGGCACCGGCGAGATGCGCCAGTACGACGTGACGGAACCCCGCAAGCCGAAGCTCACAGGATCGGTCCACATCGGCGGGATAGCACGGCGCACGCCTCATCCGAACGGTAAAGTCTTCGCGGGCGGTCCGCAGATGGTCGAGATCAGCCGCGACGGCAAGCGCGTCTATTGGACCAACTCGCTCTATTCGACCTGGGACAACCAGTTCTACCCGGACGGCGTGCCTGCCGCACAGGTCATGGCGCGGGCCGAGCCCGGCGGCGGCCTCACGCTGGCGGACGATTACTGGGTGGACTTCCCGGACGGATACCGGGCCCACCAGATCCGGCTCGATGGCGGCGACTGCTCGACCGATTCGTTCTGTTATCCGTCGGTGGGCGTTTGATCGGGAGCGGCTGGTCGCAGACCAGCCTCTGGTTGGCCGTCCTCGCCAGCGGCCTGTTTCACGGCGTCAATCCGGCGATGGGATGGCCGCTCGCGGTGTCGAACGGACTGATGCAAAGACGCGCGCGGGCGCTGCTCGCCGCGCTCGTCTTCCTCGCGGCGGGACATGTGCTGGCGATGTTCGCGGTGATGATGCCGTTCGCCGTGCTGGCCATGCTGCTCGCCTGGCAACGTCAGATCCAGGTCGGCGCGGGGCTTCTCGTGATGGGCTTCGGCGTCTTCCTGCTGATCCGGCGACGCCATCCGCGTGTTCTCGCGCGGATCCCGCCGTCACGGCTCGCGCTGTGGTCGTTCGCGGTGGCCATCGCGCACGGTGCGGGACTGATGCTCGTGCCGATCTACCTCGGACTATGCCGGTCTTATGATCTCGACCAAGGCCACCAGGCCGCGCAAACGCTGATCGGCGCCAATCTGGGCATGGCGCTGCTCGTCTCCGCCGTTCACGCTACCGCCATGGTGCTGGTCGGCGGACTCCTCGCCTGGCTGGTCTACCGCTATCTGGGACTGAAGTTCGTGTCACGGAGCTGGTTCAACCTGGATGCAATCTGGGCGTCCAGCCTCATCCTGGTGGGCCTGCTCTCCCTGCTGTGAGGCCAATCCCCTGGCTCTCGCCTGTCACAATGGCTACCTTGCTGGACATTTTCTCTCTCCTTGACTCGTGAATGAGCCGCTCGAATATCGATTGAGTGGACAACAACCGTCTGGCATTTGCAGCTCAGCGAATCAGAAATCCGGAAATGGCCGCGGCGATATCTGCCGCATGCGTTTCCAGTGCGAAGTGACCCGTATCGAAAAAGCGCACCTCGGCGTTCGGGATGTCGCGCTTGAATGCCTCGGCGCCGGCCGGCAGAAAAAACGGATCGTTCTTTCCCGCGTGCACCTTGATGTTTGCCGATCACGCGCGTGGTCACGCGCGCCGGTGGTGCAGCATGGCGATCTGCGGTAACCGCGCGAAGGTCGCGGCGCACCGCGCGCGGCTCAAGGGGCAACTGAACGGCTAGGCGAGCCTCGACTTGACGTGCGTCGGGTGCGAGCAAGGTCGGCCACGCAAGCGCCGTGCAACGGGTGCCGAATTGGCGTGGCAAATGGCTCGCGCGATTTGCGTCTGCAGGTTAGTCGTTGGTGATGAAACGCCAAAGCGCCGCGCACTCGGTGTCGGAAAGCTCGTAGCGAGGCATGGACTTGCGCAGCATGACGTTGGCCGGATCGATGCCGTCCCTGAGCGCGCGACAGAGTGTCGCCGGGTTATAGCGAGTCGGAGGGCCGCCACGGCGGCTGGTTGCATCGAGCAGATAGCTGGGCGTCAACGGCGGGGCGAAGGCCGTGGTCGACGCCGTTTGAGTGTGACAGTTGATGCATCGGGTAGTCCAGGCCGGCAACGGGTGATCGTCGTCACGCAGGTGCGCTGACATCGCATGGTCCCCGTTGAAAATCGCGCACCCCAGATTGGCAGGATCACACGACTGCACGGCGCTGGCCAGACCTGCCACGCATAGCAGGGCGAAACCAAGCGCCGCCCGTGCGGCCCGGGGTGGCGACCATGACGCCATCACGGGATGCGCAGCGTGCGCGAGACGCTCGGCACGCCTTTCGCACTGAGGGCGAACAGCATGTAGTAACCGGGTATGACCACGCCCGGATCGGAGGGAATCGTCACCAGGTATTCGCCGGCCGTGCCTACCGTGAAACTCACCGGCACGCGCCGCTGCTCGTTGTTGACCGAGTGCGTGGCCGACGACAGACGCATTAGCGCGAACGCCTTCACGCCGCTGCTGGCCGTCACGGCGATCGAGGTGCCGAGCTGGGCCTCGGTCGGCGCCGCGCTGATGGTCGGCCGCGTTGCCGCCGAGCCGTCCGCATTGAGCAGGTAAGGCGGCGTCAGGATCTCGACGTTGGCGTGGTTGGCCGTACAACTGCCGCACAGTCCGCCGCCGCCGCTCAGCACGCGCCCGTCCGGCAGCAGCAGCGCGAAGCTGTGATAGACCCGCGGCATCGCCTGGGGCGCAAGCACCGAGAAACGTTTCGTCGTTGGATCCCACAGCTCCGGCGCCAGCACCGCCGTATCGTCCGAGAAAGGCTGCGCGAAGGCCTGGCCGCCCACCACGACGACCTGTCCGTTCGGCAGCACGACGCTGTTGTTGAAGGCGCGCTGGTAGTTCATCGATTGAATCGGCACGGCGCTCGCGGTGCCGCTGCTGATATCGATGAGCGTGGCGTCCGACGTGGCATTGGATTGCTCATAGCTCGGCGCGCCACCCACGGCGAGAATCTTGCCGATGTCGTACATGACGGCGTTGCCGTTCATCGCATCGCTGTCGTTGCCGCGATTGCCGGCCTGGGTCACGCTGCCGTTGCCCGCCGTGTCGAACCAGTGCATCG
>NZ_JAXDPY010000513.1:0-6463 GCF_034668105.1 Paraburkholderia sp.
CGGCGGCGGGTAGAAAAACGCCATCTGTCGGCGGCGCATGACCCATATCCCCTGTCCCTACCGGTGGATAACCCTATTGCGCCCAAAGTTATCCACAGATTCACTGAATAACCTTGTGGATAACTGGTACTTTTGCCTTGTCAATCAAGCACGCTTCCGGCTTAGGACGTTTTGAGGCAAACGGGCGTTTTTTCACCCACTTCACGGAGTATCGGCAATGACTCAGAACTATGCAGGGAAGTCACACGACGAAGCCGTGGCCGCTCGAAAGAAGCAGAAGCAGCGGTCGCAAGAACAAGCCGGCGGCGAAATGGCTGTCGACGGTACCGAAGCGGACGCGGTTCATAGCAGCGGCGAGCTATCCGAACAGGGCAAGGCAGTGTGGCGCCAGGGCGGTGGCATGGACGGCGGCGGGAAAATCTGATCCGGTAGCGGCAGGCGTTGATGCCGCACCGGGTGAGTCGCGGCGGCGCGGCAATTTTACCGTGACGCCACGTCGGGGCGCCCGCGTGTTTGCAGACGACGCGTTATACGCGTCTTTCTTATGCCTCGGGGACGGCAATGTCCCCGTCTACCAGCTGCCAGCCGTACGTTTCGGCGAATAACTGGGCAGCGTCCGCATTCTCAAAAAAGGGCATGTCAGCATGGCCCTGAAACGGGTAAATCACGCGTTCGTCGCTCAAACGGGTCACTTTCAGCGTAGGCACCGTTCCGCTAGATGTGCGACGCGACGACACCGCGACCTGATAGTTCGCGCGGCCGGTGAGCGGCGTGGAATGCGCGCCCTGCGAGCGCCTGGAAACATGGCTTGCCATCGGTGCTCGCATCAGAGTCCGGCGATCGACTCGCCGGCAACCATGCCGTCGATCACCCGCTCCGCGTAACTGGCTGATGCAATCCGCGCGTCGCCTGCCGCGCCGAATGGCGAACGGCTCGGCACGCGGAAAACGCGGCTGGTGGTCAAGGTGTCGTCGGTGCCGCGCCGGCAGATTCGCACTGCGGCGTCGAAGCCCGAGTCGTAGTGGCGGGCGCCATCGGGAGAACGCGGCTGGTGCGGATAGACCAGCGGGTAAATCTCAAGGCCCCGGTAGCTTCTGATTGTATTGCTCATGGTGGTCGTCTCCGGTGAAGGATCTCGCGTGAAGCGTCGCTGTGGGTTCGGCCTGACGCCGGCGAGTCGCGGCGTACCAGCGAAAAACAAGGTGTAAGTCGGACGATGTGCGTAGACAGCGGCTGCTTCTGGCCGGCCGCGCCGATGACATCGCAAAGCAAGAGTAGAAGGAAAGGACCCTGTTCGATTCAGGGCGCTGTGATGAGAGGCTGATGCCTGAGAAGCTGCGTAGACGCGCAGGCGAACTGCAAGCTGTTGACTCACTGTAACACGTTGGAAGAGTGAGCATTAGACGCATTTACGTGCCGGGCGCGGGTGTTGCTTCGGAGTGCCGCGTATTGCGTACCGTTTTCTTTCTGATCCCGCTCGAACGCCGATGGAGCGGGCGTGCGGCCATGTTTCGCGGCGGTGTTGCAGGCCCGTCGAATGTTTGGATCAAATGCAAAAGGGGCGCCTTGATAGGCGCCCCTTTTGAGCTTCGAGAACGTTCTCGTCAACAAGCGGGAGCCGGGCAGATAACCGGCCAACCCCTCCGACGATCAGTTGCCGAAGAACACGTTGCAATACGATGCCGGGCCGTTGCATTGGGCCGGCGCAGCAGCGTGGGCTACGCCCGAAGCGGCGGCAAACAGAGCGACGGAAGCGATCAGGGCGGAAAGAATGCGTTTCATGGTGCTACTCCTCTTTGGCGTTTGATTCGCGATCTGGGTGATCGATGGAGTGAAGAATAGCGATCCAGCGTCCGCCTAAAAACACCGAAGACTAGAAGATATTTTTTCAAGTATTGAAATAATCGAGGCAGGCCCGTTTTTGACGGACAGGGATATTCTGGCGGCATGCCTAGCGCTGCGTCTATATTCAAGTTTCACCGTCGCAGCCCTGATTTCATTTTTCGCAATAATGTTTTTTGCGGTTTGCGCTGTTGTCATAAAGCCCGTTGCGGCACGACTAAGATGGTCAGGTCATATTTAGCTGGCGGGCACATGTTCAATACCGATTCGCTTGCGCAGGAACGTGCGGGAGAATGGCGCACACGCCCAGGAACCGCGCGAAGGTACGCACTTGCCTATGAAACACAACGATTCACGAGAAAAACTGCGGCAATCACGATCGCGGCGAAGGGGCTTGGCATGTCGCAAGTAAGCCGGCCAGCGTTCGACAATCCCGCCTATCTCACGCAACTGCGGCGCGACCTGTTGCGCTTCGCCCGTTTGCAACTACGCGATGCCGCGGCCGCCGAAGACGCGGTCCAGGAGGCCTTGGCCGCCGCCTGGACGCAAGCCGACCGATTTGACGCGCAATCGGAGCATAAGACCTGGGTGTTCGGCATCCTGCGGCACAAGCTCATCGACACGCTGCGCGCCCGGCAGCGCACGGTGAACCTGTCGGCGCTCGAATCCGAAATCGACGGCGAGGCGCTGCTCGATCGCGAACTCTTCAAGGACAACGGCCACTGGTCGCGCGAGACCAAGCCGCAACCTTGGCCGACACCGGAAACCGCTCTGCGTCAGCAGCAATTCTGGACCTTGTTCGAGATGTGCCTGGAACGTTTGCCCGAGAACATTGGGCGCGTGTTCATGATGCGCGAATTCCTCGATCTCGAAACCGAAGCGATCTGCGCCGAACTGCAAATGACCGCCAATCACTGCAGCGTACTGATTTACCGCGCGCGGCTGCGCTTGCGCACTTGCCTGAGCGAAAAGGGCCTGTCCAGAGAGGATGCGAATGGGGAAATGTAAGGACATCACGCGTCTGTTGTCGGACGCGCTCGACCGCTCGTTGACGACCGGCGAATGGGTCGCGATCCGGCTGCATCTGCCGATTTGCAGCGGCTGCCGCAATTACCGCAAGCAGATCCGCCTGTTGCGCGTGGCTGCGCACACGGTCAGCGGGATTGCGTTGCCGGGCGTGGATGAGCGCGAGGATTGACGTGGTGTTGAGTTCGGGCGGGGGCGTCGAATTCGCGGCCTCGCGGGCTATAGCAAACGGCGAGCGCATTGACCTCCGCCTTCAGTTATTGACTCGTTTAACGCTCGCCGGGCGGCGTGTGCCGATAACGCTCGAAGAAGTTTGCGTGCGACGTTTCGTCGATGGAAACGGGATGCGCTTCGGCGCGCGCCGGATGTTTGGCCAACTGCGCGCGCGTGCGGATCGGCCGATGCTGGAAATTGCCGCCGCAGTTCGGACACACATTGCGCAGCGTGCTGAGCGCGCACACTTCACAGAACGTGCATTCGTACGTGCAGATCATCGCGTCGGACGCGTTCGGCGGCAAGGATTTGCCGCATCCTTCGCAGGACGGTCTCAGTTCAAGCATGGTGGGGCTCCGCGTTGACAGGGGAGCGAGGTCTTGGACTGCACCTCGCTATGCCGAAGCAGTGTAAGCGGGCAGCGGCATGCGGAATGGACAGCAGAGCGTCAATTCCTGCCACCGGCTGCTCCTCAGGCCGTGCTCAGGTCAGCACAGTCCACAATACGAACGTCAATGCAAGGCCAACGACAGAGACAATGGTCTGCAGCACCGACCAGACCAGAACCGTCTGCTTCAATTGCAGGCCGAAGTATTCGCGCACCATCCAGAAGCCCGCATCGTTCACGTGGCAGAAGAACACGGAACCGGCGCCGATAGCGAGCGCCATCAGCGAATTGTGCGTCGCGCCGAGACCCGCGACGACCGGCGCAACGATACCGGCCGTAGTAGTGGTCGCGACCGTCGCGGAACCGGTGGCCTGGCGCAACGCGACGGCGATCAGCCACGCCAGCAGAATCAACGGCATGTGCGCACCAACGGCGATCTTGCCGATCGTCGTACTGATGCCGGCCACCACGAGCGCCTGCTTGAGTCCACCGCCTGCGCCGATGGTCAGCAGCAGCGCGGCGATCGGCGGCAAGCTCTTGCGCAGAATGCCGCCGACCCGGTCGCGCGCCATGCCGCGCGACCAGCCCAGCGCCACGACCGCGAACAGCACGGTGAGGCCGAGTGCGACCAACGGTTCACCCAAAAAATCGAGTGCGTTGAACAGGAAGGTCTCGGGTTGAAGCAGAAGTTTGGCAACCGTGCGGCCCAGCATCAGCACGACCGGCAACAGGATCGTGCAGAGCGAGATGGCGAAACTCGGCGGCTCGCCGGTGTTTTGCGGCGCGGTGAAAAGCTTGCCCATTTCTTCCGGCTCGACCACGTGCATCCGTTTCGACAACCAGATGCCGTAGACCGGGCCCGCGAGAATGACCGCCGGAATCGCGACGATCAATCCGAGACCGAGCGTCAGGCCGAGATCGGCGTGCAGCGCGCTGACCGCGATCAGCGGACCGGGATGCGGCGGCAATAGCGCATGCAGCGTGGTCATGCCCGCGAGCGCGGGAATCGCAATCCGCAGGATCGGCTGCTGCGAGCGGCGCGCCATCACGAAGATGATCGGCACCATCATCACCAGACCGACCTCGAAGAAGAGCGGCAAACCGACGATGATCGCCACCAGCGCCATCATCCACGGCAGCGTGCGTGGCGTGGAATGTTTGAGGATGGTCGAGACGAGTCGGTCGGCGGCGCCCGATTCGGCCATCAGCGCACCGAGCATCGCGCCGAGCGCGATGATGATGCCGACGTCGCCGAGTAACGCCCCGGCACCTTTGCTGAATGCGCTGGCTACTGCTTCCAGCGGCAGACCAGCCGAAAATCCCGCCGCGAACGTGCCGACCAGAATCGACAGAAACGGCGCGAGCTTCAGCACGCTGATGAAAATGATGATCAGTGCGAGCCCGAGCGCGCACGACAAAATCAGTTGAGTGTCGTGGGATGACCACGGCGCGAGTGTTGTCGTCAGATGCACGATGTCCCTTTTTTCGATTGACGCAGCCGCGACTGCGCGCGGATGACGGATTGTAGCGGGACGCGGCGCCTTCACGCAGCCTGACGCGCAGCGGGGAAGCGCCGGTACGTCCAAGGCGCTTCGGCGTGATTTGCTTATGCGAATTTATCGGTTCGTCCAGGCTTGCGGACGAATTATTGTCGGAGCCAATCGGTCCGTTTTGCGTCCGTCTTTTTAACGAGCACTTTTATGTCCCATCATCCGCTGCTCAAGCGCCGCGCGTTTATCGCCGGCGTGGGCGCCTCGCTGGCCGCTGCGGCCTTACCCGTTGTCTCCGCGTCTGTCTTCGCCGCGGATGCCCACGCGAAGGAATTTCGCATCGGTTATCAGAAAGCGGCCAACACGCTTGTGCTGCTGAAGGCGCACGGCACGCTTGAAAAGCGGCTCGCGCCGCTCGGCATCACCGTTAAATGGACTGAATTTCCCGCCGGGCCGCAGTTGCTCGAAGGCTTGAATGTCGGCGCGATCGACTTCGGCTATGTCGGCGAGGCCCCCCCGGTATTCGCCCAGGCTGCCGGCGCGAACTTTGTCTACACCGCTTATGAAATTCCGACGCCGCATGCCGAAGGTATCCTCGTCCATCAGGACGCGCCGATCAAAACGCTGGCCGATTTGAAGGGCAAGAAAATCGCGTTTAACAAAGGATCGGATGTTCACTGGTTTCTGGTCGCCGCGTTGCAGAAGAATGGCGTGAAGTACAGCGATATCCAGCCCGTTTTTCTGGCGCCCGCCGATGCGCGCGCGGCCTTCGAACGCGGTGCGATCGATGCATGGGCGATCTGGGATCCGTTCCTCGAGGCCGCAAAACGCCAGTCGAACGCGCGCTTGCTTGCCGACGCCGAAGGTATCGTGAGTCACCATCAGTTCTTCCTGAGCGCACGGCCGTTTGCGCAGCAAAACGGCGACGTGCTCGCGATCACGATGGATGAGGTGGGCAAAGAGGGAGCGTGGGTACGCGGCCACTACAGCGAAGCAGCCGCTCAGCTCGCGCCGATTCAAGGGCTAGACGCAGGCGTGATCGAAGCGGGGTTGAGGCACTACGCGCACATCTACAAGCCCGTCGACGCGAATGTACTTGCGGAGCAACAACGTATTGCGGACACGTTTAGCGAACTGCGCATCATCCCGACGAGGATTGTGACTAAGGACGCTGCGTTGCCTGAAAAGGCTTGAGGCATTCAGGCACTTGGGCCGCGATGTTTCGAGGCTTAGGCGAATAGCGCTTCGACATTTTCCGGCGGGCGGCCAATTACGGCGCGCCCGTTTCGCACGACGATCGGACGTTGCAGGAGAATGGGATGCGTTACCAATGCTTCGTATAACTGAGCGTCGCTCAGCGTGGTGTCCGACAGTTCGAGGGCTTTGTATTCGGCCTCGGTGGCTCGGATCATCTCGCGGACTGTGCAGCCTAGCTGCGCGTTGAGTTGCTTTAACTGCGCGACGGTGAGCGGCTGCTTCAGGTATTCGACGATTTCCGTTGCTT
>NZ_JAXDPY010000514.1:0-9587 GCF_034668105.1 Paraburkholderia sp.
GCCTTTGTCAGCGGGAATTCTTCGATCATCGGTTTGATTCCCGATAACGCACTGAATGCGAGCGTGTCCTGGGAATCCGCCGATGTACCCGACGGCCAGCCCTGCACCGAATTGCGCCCTATGATGAACTGCGCGATCGGCACTTCGACGGGCTCATCCGAAAGCCCGACCATGATCAGCTTGCCGTTCGCCCCGAGGCCACCTATTACCGCGCTCATCGCCTTGCCGCTCGTGACGGTGGCGAGAATGACGCGCGCGCCGCCCAGCGCCTGCAATGCCTCGGCGACGTTCGCCGCGGTGCTGTCGATGTAGTGATGGGCGCCGAGTTGTTTCGCAAGACTGGCCTTGTCCTCGCCGCGCGCGATGGCGACCGTGACGAATCCCATCTTTCTCGCGAACTGCACGCCGAGATGACCGAGTCCGCCAATGCCCAGAATGGCGACCACGTCGCCGGCCCGCGCGCCGCTGTTGCGCAGCGCGTTGAATGTCGTGATGCCCGCGCATAGAAGCGGAGCGGCATCGACATCGGAAAGATCGTCTGGAATGCGCGCCAGCGCTTCGACCGGCGCCAGCATGAATTCGGCGTAGCCGCCGTCGTAGCTGATACCCGGCACGAGTGCGCGCTGACACAGAACAAAATCGCCACGACGGCAATTCTCGCATCGTCCGCAATGTCCGCCGTGCCAGCCGACGCCGACGCGCTGCCCCGCCTGCCATCCTTCTATGCCCGCGCCAACTGTATCGATGACGCCCGCGATCTCGTGCCCTGGCACCCTCGGATATTCCAGGCCCGGCCACTGCCCTTCCTTCGTCAACACATCACTGTGACAGACGCCGCACGCCTGGATCTTGATCAGTACCTGCCCGGCACCCGGTTCCGGCACGTCCCGTTCGACGAGCTCGAGAGGGCCGCCCGCCCGCGCGACCTGCATTGCCTTCATCGTCCGCATCGCTTTCCTCCTGATGAAAAGAGACGAACGCGAGCTGACCGAACCCGGTTCGCGGATTTGCTGCCGACGTCACCTACCGGTCAAGCTTTCAGCTTACGCCATATTCCGGGCACCGCTCCCTGCGACGGCATGGTCTGTTCTTCTCGCCGACGCGAAGCCGCATGACTCGCGCAAGGCTTATTCAATCAGGCCATCCGTGCGGCCAGTTTTGCGTCCTTCACGCCGACCCGATCGGGTCGCTCACGGCCGGTCGCTCACCGCTGGCTCACTCACGGCCGCATCACTCAAGGCCGCATCACTCACCGCGCCGCGTTGCACCGCCGGCCCCACCTGCTCGCCGAACTGCAACGCAGCAAGCTGGGCATACAGCGGCGAGCTCAAAAGAAGCTCCGCGTGACGGCCCTGCGCGACAATGCGCCCCTGTTCCAGCACGACAATGCGGTCGGCCTGCTGAACGGTCGCGAGGCGGTGCGCGATGACCAGTGTGGTGCGATTCTGCGCGGCGTTGTCCAGCGCCTTTTGCACCAGCCGTTCACTGGCGGCGTCGAGCGCGCTGGTGGCTTCGTCGAGCAGCAGGATGGGCGGATTCTTCAGGATCGCGCGAGCGATCGCAATGCGCTGGCGCTGTCCGCCAGACAGGCGCACGCCGCGCTCGCCGAGAAAGGTGTCGTAGCCTTGCGGCAGTTCTTCGATAAAGCCGGCCGCCGCGGCCATCTCGGCAGCGCGTTGTACTTGCGCCAAAGTGGCTTCCGGCGCGCCATAACGGATGTTGTCCAGCACGCTCCCTGAAAAGATCACCGATTCCTGCAGCACCACGCCAATCTCTTTGCGCAATTCGACGAGCGGCACGTCCCGCGTCGGGACGCCGTTGATCAGAATGCGGCCGGATTGCGGATCGTAAAAGCGCAGCAGCAACTGGAACAGCGTGGTCTTGCCCGCGCCGGATGGGCCGACCAATGCGACATGTTCGCCCGGACGGACGTCGAGCGAGAGTGCGGACAGCGCGGCAATGCCAGGGCGCGATGGATACGAGAAACTGATGTTGTCGAAGCGGATGCCCTCGCCTCGCACAGGCAACGCGACCGTGGTCTCGGCTTCCACCACCGGCGAGCGCGCCGCCAGCAATTGCAGCAAACGTTCGGTGGCGCCGGCAGCGCGCTGCAGATCGCCCCACACTTCGGCGACCGCGCCCACGGCGCCGGCCGTGAACACCGCGTAGAGGATGAACTGGGACAACTGCCCCGCCGTCATCCGCCCGGCCAGCACCGCCTGTGCCCCGAGCCACAGCACGAACACGATCGCGCTGAACACCAGCACGATCACCACGGCGGTCAACCAGGCGCGCGCGCGAATGCGTGTGAGCGCGGTCTCGAAGGCCGTCTCCACCGCAGCGGCAAAACGCCGCGCCTCGAATGGCTCCTGCGTATACGACTGGACGGTCGGCATCGCATTGAGTACCTCGCCCGCCAGCGCGCTCGTGTTCGCGATCTTGTCCTGGCTTGCACGCGAGAGCCGCCGCACGCGCCGGCCGAAGATCACGATCGGCGCGACCACCACGACCAGCGTCGCAATGATGTAGCCGGACAGCACCGGGCTCGTGACCGCCAGCATCGCCACGCCACCGGTCAAGAGGAAGAAGTTGCGCAATCCCAGCGACAGGCTGGTGCCCACCACCGCCTGGATCAAGGTGGTGTCGGCGGTGAGGCGTGACAGCACCTCGCCGGTCTGGGTGGTTTCGAAAAACTGCGGGCTCATTCCCAGCACGTGATCGTAGACCGCGCGCCGCAAGTCGGCCGTGACGCGTTCGCCCAGCCACGACACGAGATAGAAGCGCAACGCCGTGGCACCGGCCAATACCAGCGAAACGACGAATAGTGCGAAAAAATAGCGGTCGATGTGCGCCCGGTCGCCCCCGGCGAAGCCTCGATCGATCAGATATTTGAACGCCACCGGCAGCACCAGCGTGGCGCCCGCCGAGGTCACCAGCGCGAGGAAGGCGAGCGCCCAACGGCCGGCATAAGGGCGCAGAAAGGGAAACAGCGCAAATAGGGGGCCGATACGGGGTGAAGAACGTGAAGGCGGCGAAGACGTAACGGCGTCTGGCATGGGGATTCCCGAGCGGATCGAAGATCTTCCGATTGTGCCAGTCCTGCGTATTCGACGTCGTTCACGCAAAAGCCCGGCGTGGCCCGACGCATGGCCTCTTGCGCCGCCCGCCATATAATCCGCAGCACAGGCCAATTAACCTATCGATACCGAGGTCGAATCGATGTCTGAAAGCATGTCCAACGGAGCGCTGCGGCGCATGGCCTCGATTGTTGCACTCGTGGTCGCACTTGCGCTGGTCGTCGTCAAAGTCTGGGCATGGCTCACCACCGGCTCGATTTCCTTGCTGACAGCCGCTGCCGACGGTCTGGTGGATGTCGTCGCGTCCACCGTGACCTTCGCCGGGGTTCGTTATGCGGCCATGCCTGCCGATCGCGGCCATCGCTACGGGCATGGCAAAGCCGAGGCAGTCGCCGCGTTCGTTCAGGCCTTGCTGCTCGCCGGCGCGGCGATCGGACTCGCCGTCGAGTCGGTGCAGCGTCTGTTCGTTCCTCAAGCATTGAATCAGACCGGGTTCGGCATCTGGGTGATTGTGGGCAGCTCAGTGGCCGCGGCCGGGCTCGTCGCTATGCAAACCCTCGTGGTCAGGCGCACGGGTTCCACGGCCATCGCCGCGGATCGTGCCCATTACGTGACGGACGTGGCGGTCAACATCGCCGTGCTGGTTGCGCTTTTGCTCGACCGCTTTCTTGGCTGGTCGCGGGCCGATGCGATCGGCGCCCTGGCAATCTCCGTCTACATGCTGTGGAGCGCGCGCGGCATGACGGTCCACGCGTTGTTTCAACTGCTGGACCGCGAGCTGGATGAGGCAGACCGTGCACGCATTGAAGCCGCGGTACTGGCCTGCGACCGCGTGCAAGGCGTTCACGATATCCGGACGCGCGACGCCGGCGACAGGGTTTTTGTCGAATTCCATGTGGAAGTCGACGGCGCGCTCACGGTCGAAGAAGGTCATGCAATCGGCGATAACGCCGAAAAGGCGGTGCAGAGATTGTTCCCGTCGACCGATGCCACAGCTCACCTCGAGCCCTTCGGCATCAAGGACGAGCGGCTGGACGATCTCGTCAGATAGCGTGGTGGCGTGGACCGCGGCGAGGCTGTGACCCCGTAAAAACCCTAGGATGCTCCGGTTAGTGTATCGATTTACTATATCGATACACTAAATCGTCCGAACACCACGGACTTCAGGAGACACCATGGCTTCGATTTCCCGGCGAAAATTCTTACAACTCACCTCCGCCACCTCGGTCGCCGCGGCGGCCGGTTCCCTGCCCACCCTGGCGCGCGCTTCGGCGCCGATCGCGCTGCGTTTTTCTTCCACGATGGTGGCGGACCAGAACGCCTCGCACTATGTCTGGTACCAGAACTTCGCCGCGAGTCTGAAAAAGAACGTAGGCGACGCCATCCGTGTCGACTTCTTTCCGAACAATCAGCTTGGCAATGAAAGCGACGTCGTGCAGCAGGTCAAGATCGGCTCGATCGACATGATGGTGACGGGCGCCTCGATCTGGGCCACGCTCGCGCCGGAAATCGGCATGCTGGATATGGGCTATCTGTTCGACAGCTTCGCGCATGCCGAGAAGGTGCTCGACGGCCACGTGGGCGCCACCTTGGGCAAGTTCCTGCAAGACCGCTCGGGTTGCCAGATTCTCACGTGGACGTCCCAGTTCGGCGCGCGCAATGTCTTCACCAAAAAGCCCGTTCAGTCGCTGGCCGAATTCAAGGGCACCAAACTCCGGGTATTGCCGACACCCGCGTTCATCCAGACCTTCAAGGCCATGGGTGCGGTCCCCACGCCGATCCCGTTTGGCGAGCTCTATATGGCCGCGCAAACCGGCGTCGTCGATGGGCTGGAACACGACTCCGCGACGGTGCTGTCAGGCAAGTTTTACGAGGTCGTGAAGTCATGCTGGAAAACCCAGCACAACTTCAGTCCGCTCACCGTCGCGATCGGCAAACGATCCATGGACAAGATCCCCGCGGAGTTGCGCCCGGGATTTCTCAAGGCCGTCCAGGAAGCCAGCTTGAAACAGCGCCCCATCGCCGACGAAAAAGTCGCGCAGGCCGAGCAGGCCCTCAAGGAACGTGGCATGACTTTCTACCCGATGGCGCCGGCCGAGCGCGATGCCGTGCGCCATCAATTGCAGAGCACGCTCTATCAGAGCTTCGCAAAACAATATCCGGCGACGGCACCGCTCTTTGCGGAAATCGCCGCGGCAAGGGCCTGATCGATGAGCGCGCTGCCCACCCCGCACACGCCGAACGAGGCCGGCCACGCCACGGCCACAGCGTTGGCCTTCGATCGTGGAACACCATGGGGACCGGGCCTCGAACGCTTGGTGCGATGGACTGAATACCTCTCGGCCGCCGTGCTGGCCGCCGACGTGGCCGTGGTATTCGTGTCGGTCATCTACCGCTACTTCCTGCACGACCCGGTGGATTGGGCCGAGGAAATCGCCTCTGCACTGATGATCGTGCTGGTCTTCTTCGGCGCGGCGACGGTGCTGGCCCGCAGCCAGCATGTCGGCATCGAGTTGTTCCGCGGTCTTTTGCCGAGGCGCTGGCAAACCGCGATGATTCACGCCGGGCACTGGATCATTGCCGGGGTGTCGGCGAGCCTGTTTTTTTCGTCCTGCCTGTTGCTCGTCGATTCGTACGGGCAGACCACCGCGAGCGGATTGCCCGGCTGGATCAACGTCTACCCGCTCGTGATCGGCAGTCTGTTCATGACGCTGTTCGCCGTGGCGAATGCCATCAACGGCACGCGGCGCATCGTGCTGGGGAGTCTCGCGGGATGCGCGGTGATTGCGCTCGCGCTGCTCGCCTGGAGCACGTTCGTCCCGGCGCATCCGATCGAGCCGGGGCTATTGCTCGCCGCGGGATTTTTCGGCGGCCTGTTCCTTGGCATCCCGATCTGTTTCGTCCTCGCCTTTTCCGCCCTGCTGTTTTTCCTCGCGGAACCGAGCCTGCCCATGCTCGTGTACTCGCAGCAGGTGATGGCCGGCGCCAATCACTTTGTCCTGCTCGCGGTACCGTTCTTCGTGCTGGCCGGCCTGCTGATGGAATCCAACGGCATGTCGTCGCGTCTGGTCGAGCTGCTGCTGCGTATCTTCGGACGCGTGCGCGGCGGCCTCGGCTTGATCTCCATCACGGCAACCGCCTTCTTCTCGGGTGTGTCCGGCTCCAAGCTGGCCGATATCGCGGCGGTAGGCGGAGTCGTCATGCCGGCCGTGCGTCAAAGCGGAGAGGATCCGGACGAAATTGCCGCGATCCTCGCCAGCAGCGCAGTCATGGCGGAAACCATCCCGCCCTGCGTGAACATGATCATCATGGGCTTTGTCGCCAACATTTCGATCGCTGGCCTGTTTCTCGCCGGGATCGTGCCGGCCGCGGTGCTCGCTGTGTCGCTCGGCATCATGGCCGTGATTTTTGGCCGGCGCATCGATCCCAGCAAGGCCTTCAGTGTGCGCCGGCCGCTGGTGCCCCTGCTCGGCGGCGCCCTCGTTGCCTTCATCATGATCGGCATGATCGGCAAAGGCGTGACGTCCGGGGTGGCGACGTCGACCGAGGTATCGGCATTCGCCGTGGTCTATGCGCTGGTGGCGGGCTGGCTTGCATTCCGTGAACTGACGCCACGGGTGGTCGCGCGGCTGTTCGTGCGCTCCGCGTCGATGGCCGGCAGCATTCTGTTCATCGTCGCCGCGGCGTCGAGCGTCTCGTTCGCGCTCACCATCGAGCAGATTCCGGCGCTCGTGTCCGGCGTGATGGTCTCTTTCGGCAGTCACTACGGTGCGACCGGGTTCATGCTGCTGTCCGTGCTCATCATGATCGTCTTTGGCGCGATCCTGGAAGGCGCGCCGGCGTTGATCATCTTCGGGCCTCTGCTGACGCCGATTGCCCAGCAGCTCGGCATCAACCCGCTGCACTTCGGAACGGTGGCCGTGGTGGCAATGGGACTCGGCCTGTTCGCACCGCCTGTGGGGCTCGGCCTGTTCGCCACCTGCGCCATCACGGGCACCAAGGTCGAACGCGTTGCGCGGCCCATGCTCAAATACCTTGCGGTACTTGCTATCGTCCTCGTCCTGCTGGTGCTTGTGCCCGGCTTCTCTCTCTGGCTACCATCCCGCTTTGGGATGTAAGTCACTTTTCCGAGGATCTCTTGAGCACGATACAAGACGTCGCCAAACATGCCGCCGTCTCGGTGAGCACCGTGTCGAATGTACTGAACGGCCGCACGGAAAGGATGCGTCAGGAGACGCTCGCCCGCGTGGAAGAGGCGATAGAAGCGCTGAAATACCGGCCCAGTACCCTCGCGCGTCAGCTGAAGACCGGCCAGACACCGTTGATCGGCCTGCTGGTGCCGTCCATCGCCAACCCGATGTACGGCTACATTGCCCGCGAGGTCGAGACCTTCGCGCAGGAGCAGTACGGGCACCGCGTGTTGATCGGCAACACCTATCGCGACAAGGAAAAAGAAGCGTCTTTTTTTGAGGATCTGCTCGCCCATGGTGTCCGGCGCGTCATCGTGATCTCGTCGCTGGCTGACGAGAGCCACCTGACGCAGGCGGTGCAGCGTGGCATGGTGGTGGTCAGCTACGACCGGCGCGCTACGCCCGGCGAGCAATCCCAAGTCAACCACGTCGCGCCGGATAACTTCGAGGCGGCGCGGATCGCCACCCGTCATCTGATCGCTCACGGTCATACGCAGCTCGCGTTCGCGACGGTCGCGGGTATGACCGTGAGTCGCAGCGACAAGATCGACGGCTTCTACGCAGCGGCAAGCGAGGCCGGCTTGCGCGACCAGGCGCGTGTCATTGAAGGCGGCCCGTCGAACGAATATGGCGATTCCGTCATCGGCGAAGTGGGACACGAGCTTGCTCGGCAAATCGTCAAGAATGCCTGCCGCCCCACGGGCATCGTGGCGGTCAACGATCTGATGGCGCTGGGTTTGATGTCCGGTCTGCGTGAAACCGGGCTGAGCGTGCCCTCGGACGTCTCCGTCGTCGGACTCGACGGCCTGTTTCTGTCCGCGCTGTCCAATCCCAGATTGACCACCGTCCAACTGCCGGTGACCGAGATGGCTCGCGCGATGGTCGAGCGGGCCATGACGCCCCAGGGGGCGCCGGGCGCAAATGCGCACGCCAATGATCTGGTTTTCAACACTACGTTGCTCATCGAACGCGAATCCGTGGCGGCACCTCCCGCGCAGGTTCCGTCTATCCATGCCAGAAAGCGGAATACCAGGAAATGAATACGGTTTTTGTTAGTCATCCTAGCCACATGCTGGAACGTTACTTCGGCGACAAGGCGCTCGCCGGGTTACGCGCGTTCGCCGAGGTGAAACTCAACACCGAGCGCCGCGAACTCAGCACCGATGAACTGGCCACCGCGGCGCGTGGCTGCGACGTGATCATCGCCTATCGCCAGACGCCGGCGCCGCGCAGCCTGTTCGCCGCGCTGCCGGAGCTGGCGGCGCTCGTGCGGTGCGCGGTCGATATCCGGACCATCGATGTCGGCGCCGCAAGCGAGCACGGCGTGCTGGTCACACAGGCGAGCGCCGGATTCGTGCCGTCGGTATCGGAATGGGTGATCGGCGTGATTCTCGCGATGGCGCGCGGCATTCCTGCCTACGCGACGGCCTATCATCGCGGCACACCCGCCGAGCCTGTGATGGGACGCCAGCTGCGCGGCGCCACCCTGGGTGTCATCGGTTATGGCCAGATATCGCGCTATCTATGCGACGCGGCGTGTGCATTGGGCATGCGTGTGATCGTCACGGATCCGTACACCGAGGTAGAACAGCCCACCTTGCAGCAAGTGCCGCTGCCCACGCTGCTGGCTACGTCCGACTTCGTTGTTTGCCTCGCGCCCGCCACCGCAGAAACCGCCAACCTGATGAACGCCCAGGCGTTTGCCGCGATGAAACGCGGGGCGTACTTCATCAATGCCGCGCGCGGCGAACTGGTCGATGAGGCCGCGCTGCTATCCGCACTGGATTCCGGCCATCTGGCCGGCTGTGCACTCGACGTCGGCAGCGAAGCGGACCAGATGCCCTCCCTGATCGTCGCACGGCATCCCAAGGTGATTGCAACCCCGCATATCGGCGGTCTTACGCCGGAGGCGATCGAACACCAGGCGCTTCAGACAGTCTCGCAGGTCGAGGCGATCTTCAGCGGAGCAGTACCGGAAGGCGCTGTGAATGCTTCGCACGCTAGCCGATTGAGCAGATTCGCGTGTGGAGAACAGCAAGCACAGGCCGCGCTGGAATCGCAAACACCTCGACATTCATAGCAAAGCGCACCCTCATGAATTCGACTTTGGCCACGCTGTACCCGGGCGCATGTGATTGCCACATCCATATCTATGAAGCGGGCTATCCCCTCGCGCCTCACGCCACGTTTGTCCCGCCGCCCGCACCCGTAAGCGCGTACCAGCGGATGCAAAAGGAGTTGGGCTTGACGCGGGTCGTCGTGGTGCAACCCACGGGCTATGGCTTCGACAACAGTTGCACGTTGTCGGCATTGGCAAGGT
>NZ_JAXDPY010000515.1:0-5127 GCF_034668105.1 Paraburkholderia sp.
ACCACTACCGTGGCTGTGCGGGGGACCCGCTTAAGAGTTAGCGGTTTGAGCCGCTTTCTCTTGCTTACTTCTCTTTGCGGCGGCAAAGAGAAGTAAGTGCCCGCCCCGCACAGGGGCGACGCTAATAGACCAATAACAAAGCAAGGAAAGGCCAACGCCATAAAAGCACAATGCAAACAAGCGCGCGCAGGCAACCAGCCCAACGCCGTAGGCAAACAGACAAACAATCGCGGCGCAGCCAAACAAACCAAAACCAAAACCATCGCCGAAGGCCCCCCGCCTGAATAGGCAAAAACCAGAGATAGCCCTCAATAACCCTTCTTTTCGACCCATCGCGCCGCAGGCAAATCAACAACAATCACCATCACCAGCACTAAAGGCAAGCAAAGCAAACCTCATGGCAACCCCGACCGCAAACCAGCAAGTCGTGCCCGCTTCCCCGGGCCCCTTGAAGCGCATCATCCTGATCGTCCTCATCGCGATCGTCGCGGCAGGCGCTGCCGGCACGGGTGTGTGGTTCTTCATGTCCCAGCGCAGCCCAGCCGCCGCATCGGCGGGAACCGTCAGCGCGCCAGCGCCGCTGGCCGTGCCGCTCTTCTTCCCGCTCGAATCGATGACCGTCAATCTGCAATCGGACGACGGTCAGCAACACTTCCTGCGCATCGGCCTGACGCTCAAGCTCACCGACTCGAAGACCCAGCAGGAACTCACCGACCACATGCCGGAAGTGCGCAGCCGCATCCTCCTCGCACTGTCGAACAAACACCCGAACGACCTCGCGCCGCTCGACGGTAAACGCGCTCTGGCCACCGAACTCCGGACGCTGATCGAACAGCCGACCGATAACGGCGCCGCGCCGATCCATATCCAGGACGTGCTGTTCACCGAATTCATCGTGCAGTGACGTTTTCAGTGACGTTCTCATTGGTGTTTTTCGACGCCGCCATCATCAACCGCTTCGGGACGCACGAGGAATAAGGAATGGGCCACGAAGAGTTCATGTCCCAGGAGGAGGTCGATGCCCTCCTCAAGGGCGTCACCGGCGAGTCCGACACGGAAGCCGAGCAGACCGACCGCTCAGGCGTACGCCCGTACAACATCGCGACGCAGGAACGCATCGTCCGTGGCCGGATGCCCGGCCTCGAAATCATCAACGACCGTTTCGCGCGTCTGTTGCGCGTCGGGATCTTCAACTTCATGCGGCGCTCGGCGGAAATCTCCGTCGGTCCGGTGAAGGTGCTGAAGTACAGCGAGTTCACCCGCAACCTGCCGATTCCGACCAATCTGAACCTGGTCCACGTGAAGCCGTTGCGCGGCACGTCGCTGTTCGTGTTCGACCCGAATCTGGTGTTCTTCGTGGTCGACAATCTGTTCGGCGGCGACGGGCGCTTCCATACCCGCGTCGAAGGCCGCGATTTCACGGCAACCGAGCAGCGCATCATCATGAAGCTGCTCAATCTGACGTTCGAGCACTACGCGGCATCGTGGAAAAGCGTGCGCCCGTTGCAGTTCGAATACGTGCGCTCGGAAATGCACACGCAGTTCGCCAACGTGGCGACGCCGAATGAAATCGTCATCGTCACGCAGTTCTCGATCGAGTTCGGCACGACGGGCGGCACGCTGCACATCTGCATGCCGTATTCGATGATCGAACCGATCCGCGACATTCTGTCGTCGCCGATCCAGGGCGAGGCACTCGAAGTCGACCGCCGCTGGGTCCGTGTGCTGTCGCAACAGGTGCAGGCAGCGGAAGTGGAACTGACCGCCGACTTAGCCCAGGTGCCGGTCACGTTCGAACAGATCCTGAACATGCGCAAGGGCGATGTTCTGCCGATCAACATTCCCGAACACATCACCGCGAAAGTCGATGGCGTGCCGGTGATGGAATGCGGCTACGGAATTTTCAATGGTCAGTACGCGTTGCGGGTCCAGAAGATGATCAGCGCAGCCGAAACGATGAAGGATGGTGGATATGAGTGACCTGAACGCAAAGACTGAGGCAGAACTGGCCGCCGGCGAGCCGCAATTCGCCGCCGACGCAGCCAGCGCCGAAGACGACGCGGCGATGGCCGACTGGGCGAGCGCGCTGGCCGAGCAGAACGACAACACGGAAGTCAGCGCGACGACGGCCGGTGTATTCCAGCCGCTCTCGAAGGTCGAACCGAGCTCGACGCGCAACGACATCGACATGATCCTGGACATTCCCGTCCAGATGACCGTCGAACTCGGCCGCACCAAGATCGCGATCCGCAACCTGCTGCAACTCGCGCAAGGTTCGGTCGTGGAACTGGACGGCCTGGCCGGTGAACCCATGGACGTGCTGGTGAACGGCTGCCTGATCGCCCAGGGCGAAGTAGTGGTGGTGAACGACAAGTTCGGCATCCGTCTGACCGACATCATCACGCCGTCAGAACGCATCCGGAAGTTGAATCGATGAAACGCGTTGCCGGTCGCGCCATGCTGCGGTTGTGCCATGCATCGCGCGTTGTTTTCAAGCGCGCTCTGCATGCCGCAACGGTAAGGACGGCAATGGTCACTTCGGCGCGGAAGTTCGCGCAAACTTCAGTGGCGACCTCGGCGCTGAGCGCCGCGGCCATCTTCGCGCCATCGGCCGCGCACGCAGCTGACATGAACGCCGTCAACAACGCCGCGAAAATCGCCTCCGGCGTGGGCGCCGGCACAGCCGTTCCGGCGCTCGGCGTCGGCGCGGTGTTGCAAACCATCGTCGGCTTGCTGGTCGTGATCGGTCTGGTGTTCGCGTGTGCCTGGCTCGCGCGCCGCTTCGGCTTGCAACCCAATAGTCGCGGCGGCCTCGTGAAGACGATCGGCGGCGCTTCGCTCGGCGGCAAGGAACGGGTCGCGGTGGTCGAGATCGGCGATACGTGGCTCGTGCTCGGCACGGCGCCCGGCAATGTGCGTCTGCTGCACACCATGCCCGCCGGTTCAGCCGCGCTCGATCCGGTCGCAGGCACGCAAGCGGCCGCATCAGACGCATCGGGTTCATCACGTGCAAACGCGGCATTGCCTGGCACCTTCGGCCAACGCTTTCGCGATGCGTTGAAAGGCGAAGTGGGCAAACGTTTCAATGGGCAAGGCAGCGGGGATCGGTAATGCAGTTCAGTCTTCAATCAGCACAATCGGTACGTCAAGCGCACGCCACGCGTATGTCTCGCGCCGCCTCGAAAGTCATTGCCGTGTTGCGCCGTCTCGCGCCCGTCGCGTTGCCGGCGCTGATGCTCGCGCTGCCGACGCTGTCGTTCGCGCAGGCCGCCGGCTTGCCGGCCTTCAACACGAGCCCGGGCCCGAACGGCGGCACGACCTATTCGCTGAGCGTGCAGACGATGCTGCTGCTCACCATGTTGTCGTTCCTGCCGGCCATGGTGCTGATGATGACGAGCTTCACGCGCATCATCATCGTGTTGTCGCTGCTGCGCCAGGCGCTCGGCACGACCACCACGCCGCCCAACCAGGTGCTGGTCGGTCTCGCGCTGTTCCTCACGCTGTTCGTGATGTCACCGGTGCTCGACAAGGCTTATAACGACGGCTACAAACCGTTCTCCGACGGCACCCTGCCGATGGAAACAGCGGTGAGCCGCGGCCTCGCGCCGTTCAAGACGTTCATGCTGCGCCAGACCCGCGAAAGCGATCTCGCGCTGTTCGCCCGCATCTCGCACGCGGCGCCCATGCAAGGTCCGGAAGACGTGCCGCTCTCGCTGCTGGTGCCGTCGTTCGTGACGAGTGAGCTGAAGACGGGCTTCCAGATCGGCTTCACGATTTTCATCCCATTCCTGATCATCGACATGGTGGTGGCGAGCGTACTGATGTCGATGGGGATGATGATGGTGTCGCCCGCCACGATCTCGCTGCCGTTCAAGTTGATGCTGTTTGTGCTGGTCGACGGTTGGCAATTGCTGCTTGGCTCGCTCGCGCAGAGCTTTGTTTGACCGCGGCCCTGGCTGGGCCACCTGGTTAAGTCCATTAGCCGCGCCACTCAACCTTTCACGCTTCCAGTCGACTCGCCATGAATCAAGAATCCGTCATGACACTCGCGCACCAGGCCATGTATGTCGGCCTGTTGCTCTCCGCGCCCTTGCTGCTGGTCGCGCTGGTGGTCGGTCTGGTGGTGAGCCTGTTCCAGGCCGCGACACAGATCAACGAAACCACGCTGTCGTTCATTCCGAAGCTGCTCGCGATCGCCATCACGATGGTGATCGCCGGCCCCTGGATGCTGACGACCATGCTCGACTACCTGCGCCAGACGCTCACCAACATCCCCACGCTCGTCAACTGAGCATGGCCCCGGCCCCGGCTCGGCGCTCGCCCCCTCTCCCACCGTCATGTTTTCCGTCACCTACGCTCAACTGAACGGCTGGCTCACGGCATTCCTGTGGCCGTTCGTGCGGATTCTCGCGCTGGTGGCGAGCGCGCCGGTGCTCGGCAACACATCGCTGCCGACGCGCGTGAAGGTCGGCCTCGCGGCCTTCACCACCATCATCGTCGCGCCCACGCTCGGCGCCATGCCGCAAGTGACCGTGTTTTCCGCCGAAGGCGTGTGGATCATCGTCAATCAGTTCCTGATCGGCATCGCACTCGGCATGACGATGCAGATCGTGTTTCAGGCGATCAGCGCGACCGGCGACTTTGTCGGCCTCGGCATGGGCCTCGGCTTCGCGACATTCTTCGACCCGCAAGCCGGCAGTTCGAGCGCGGTACTGTCGAGCTACATGAACACGATCGCGATGCTGGTGTTTCTGGTGATCGACGGCCATCTGCAAATGATCAGCGCGCTGCTCACCACCTTCCAGTCCGTCCCTGTGTCCGCGAACATCCTCGGCGCGCCGGGCTGGCACACCCTGGCGATTTTCGGCAGCACGGTGTTTTCGGCGGGGCTCCTGCTCTCGCTGCCGGTGGTCGTCGCGCTTCTCATCACCAACATCTCGCTGGGCATTCTCAACCGCGCCGCACCACAAATCGGCGTCTTCCAGATCGGCTTTCCCCTCACGATGCTGATCGGCATGCTGCTCCTGCAGCTGATGATCCCGAACATGATTCCATTCTTCATGCGCCTGTTCGACGTCGGCATCGATCAGATGGGACGCGTGGCGGCCGGCTTCAGATAACAGGGCT
>NZ_JAXDPY010000516.1:0-3154 GCF_034668105.1 Paraburkholderia sp.
TGGCAACGCGACCACGGACGCCCGTCGATGTTCTTCCCAAGCGCCACGCCGACCAACACTGTCGGTAGCGCCGCACCGGGAACCACGACGCCGGGAACCCAGCCCGCCGATTTGCCGACCACCAACGCAGCAGCGCCCGGCAATGCGCCGGCCGCCGCCCAGGGCCAGCTGATCAAGTTCAGCACCGACGTCTATAACGGCGAGATCGACACCCGCGGCGGCACGCTGTCGAAGCTGTCGCTCGTCAAGCAAGGCGACGGCAAGCAGCCGGATCTGGTCATCACGCTGTTCGACCGCACCGCGAACCACACGTACGTGGCGCGCACGGGTCTGCTCGGCGGCGATTTCCCGAACCACAACGACATCTACACGCTGCTTCCGAACCAGCCGACCGACCTGACGGGCGACGAGAAATCGTTCAAGCTCAGCTTCGAATCGCCGGTGAAGGGTGGCGTTAAGGTCATCAAGACCTATACGTTCACGCGCGGCAGCTATGTGATCGGCGTCGACACGAAGATCGAGAACGTCGGTACCGCGCCGGTTACGCCGTCGGTCTATATGGAACTGGTGCGCGACGACCAGCCGGTGGAAACGCCGCGCTTCTCGCACACGTTCATCGGGCCGGCTGTCTACACCGACCAGCACCACTTCCAGAAGATGACGTTCGGCGACATCGACAAGAACAAGGAAGACTTCGTCAATTCGGCCGACAACGGCTGGATCGCGATGGTGCAGCATTACTTCGCGTCGGCGTGGATTCCGCAGCAAGGTGCGAAGCGCGACATCTACGTCGAGAAGATCGATCCGACGCTCTATCGCGTCGGCGTGAAGCAGCCGGTGGCAACCCTCGCCCCGGGCCAATCGGTTGATGTGTCCGCCCGTCTGTTCGCCGGTCCGGAAGAAGAGCGCATGCTCGAAGGCATCGCGCCGGGTCTGGAACTGGTGAAGGACTATGGCTGGGTCACGATCATCGCGAAGCCGCTGTTCTGGCTGCTCGAGAAAATCCACAGCTATGTCGGCAACTGGGGCTGGTCGATCGTGCTGCTTACGCTGCTGATCAAGGCCGTGTTCTTCCCGCTGTCGGCCGCGAGCTACAAGTCGATGGCGCGCATGAAGGCAATCACGCCGCGTATGCAGGCGCTGCGCGAACGCTTCAAGGGCGATCCGCAGAAGATGAATTCGGCGCTGATGGAGCTGTACAAGACCGAAAAGGTCAATCCGTTCGGCGGCTGTCTGCCGGTCGTGATTCAGATTCCGGTGTTCATCTCGCTGTACTGGGTGCTGCTGTCGTCGGTTGAAATGCGCGGTGCGCCGTGGATTCTCTGGATTCACGATCTGTCTCAACAGGATCCGTTCTTCATCCTGCCGGTGCTGATGGCCGTCTCGATGTTCCTGCAGACCAAGCTGAACCCGACGCCGCCGGACCCGGTTCAGGCCAAGATGATGATGTTCATGCCGATCGCGTTCTCGGTCATGTTCTTCTTCTTCCCGGCCGGTCTGGTGCTGTACTACGTGGTGAATAACGTGCTGTCGATCGCCCAGCAGTACTACATCACGCGGATGATGGGGCAGGCGAAGACGAAAGCGGCTTGATTGATCTCTAGCCTTGCTTACGGCGGGCGGCGGTAGCGCCCGCTGGTTGCGAAGTCGAGGTTGAAGCAGACGCTAGCTGTAGAAAGCCGCCCGGTTTGCACCGGGCGGCTTTTTTTATGACTCGGCCGAAGTGCCTTTGTCTTTCAGCGTCGGCGTTGATGTCGAGGCCGAGGCCGAGGTCGATGCGTCTTCAGTCGTGGCGGCGCTCTCCTGTGGCGTGCCGCCGTCAAATTCAGTGATCAGTTCTTCCACCAGATTGCGCTGACGCGGCGACAAACCCGCGAAGCGGTTCGCCATCTGCGTGACCATTTCGATCGTTTCCGGCGTCATCGGATACTTTTCGCCACGGGCAAGCGGTTTTGCCTTGCCGGATGGCGCTGGGCCGTAATGCAGCCAGTGAACGTCTTTCTGCAACCAAGTGGCCAAAACCTGCAACTTGTCGCGCTTGGGGATCGTCGTACCCGCGAGCCACTTGTGCGCGGTTTGTGGTGAGACGGCCGGGCCACTGCTATAAAGCAGATTGAATTCCCTGGCTAAATCGGTCCCACCCTTGATGTCTTTGGGGAGTGAGTCTTTCAACCGTTTGGCGAAAGCTGCTTTTTCTTTGGAGGTCGGCATGGGCCCGATTGTGCAATTCGACGCATAATCAGTGGACAACCATATAAGCAATTTTATTGCGTGACTAAGCTATTTTTAGCCTGAAATGGGCGCTGAATAACGGCTTTCACGATTTTTTCAAATACTCTCTTTTCCTTGCACGGCGTGCGTTTTAGCGATTTTGATGCGTCGATCAGTCGCATATGAATCTTAGGCTATCTTAGCTTATGCAAGATAAATCCTTATTTGTCTTATGAAAATGAACAGGCTTTGGGAGTCTGGCCTTGGTTCAGAGCCGGAAGGTGCCCGCGTTACAATGCCCGGCGCCCGCTTCTACGTATTCACTCCCTTCTGATAGCCTCATTCCCATGCTCGCCACCGATTCCGATCCGATCGTCGCCATTGCCACTGCACCCGGCCGAGGCGGAATCGGGGTCGTGCGAATTTCGTTCGGCCGCGCCGGGGAAGCCGCCGCGTTGCCGTTGACGCAAGCGCTCACCGGCCAGGCACTGGCGCCGCGTCACGCGAGTTATGTGCCCTTCCTCGACCACGCCGGCAGCGCACTCGACCGCGGCATCGCGCTGTGCTTTCCCGCGCCGCACTCCTACACCGGTGAACACGTGCTCGAGTTGCAAGGCCACGGCGGTCCGGTCGTGCTGCAACTGGTGCTGCAGCGTTGCATCGACGCCGGCCGCGCGTTTGGTTTGCGCCTGGCCGAGCCGGGCGAATTTACGCGGCGGGCGTTTCTCAACGACAAGCTGGATCTGGCGCAAGCGGAAGCCGTCGCCGATCTGATCGAGGCCAGCACCGAGGCCGCGGCACGCTCGGCGGGCCGCTCGCTCGACGGCGCGTTTTCGCGCGACATCCATGCGCTGGTCGAAGAGGTCATCACGCTGCGGATGCTGGTCGAAGCGACGCTCGATTTCCCGGAAGAAGAGATCGATTTTCTCGAAGCCGCCGACGC
>NZ_JAXDPY010000517.1:0-15489 GCF_034668105.1 Paraburkholderia sp.
TTGATGTCGGCCAGATCGATCGCCTTCTCTTTCAGCCCCCACCACACCGGCGAATTGTTCCACGTACCCGCCATCACCTGCTGCACCAGATGCGTGTAGTACACGCCCCAGTTGCTCACGCAGGCGCCCAGCTGCGCGTTCGGCCCGAACTTCTTCATGTCGGAGTCCCAGCCGAATGCATGCACTTTCTTCTGTTCGGCCGTCTGCATCGTCGCCGTCGAATCGGTGTTCTGGATCAACACGTCGGCACCCTCGCCGATCAGCGTCTCGGCGGCCTGCTTTTCGCGGCCCGGATCGAACCAGCTGTTGATCCACACGACCTTCACGCGCGCCTTCGGGTTGACCGAGCGAGCGCCCATTGTGAACGCGTTGATGTTGCGCACCACCTCCGGCACCGGCACCGAGCCGACAAAGCCGAGCGTGTTGGACTTCGTCGTATAACCGGCGACCAGGCCGGCCAGGTACGCGCTCTGATAGGTCCGCACGTCATAGGTGGCGAAGTTGGCGGCCTTCTTGTAGCCGGTCGCATGTTCGAACACGGCGTCCGGAAAGTCCTTGGCGACCTTCAGCTCGAAATCCTGGAAACCGAAGCTCGAGCCCACCACGATCTTGTTGCCCTTGGACGCGAGGTCGCGAAACACACGCTCCGAATCCGCCGACTCCGGCACGTTCTCGACACGCGTCACCTTGATCTTGTCGCCGAATTTCGCCTCGACCTCTTTCACGCCCTGCTCATGCGCATAGGTCCAGCCGGCGTCGCCCGGATTGCCGAGGTAGACGAAGGCGATGCCGAGCGGCTGCCCGCTCGCCGCTGTGGCCGCCGCGGCGTTGAACGCGAGCGATGTGCCGAGCGCCACACCCAGCGCCAGGGCGAGAACGGTCCGGACAGATTTGATCCGCACTGCGTCATGCAGTGCGCGCGCCAGCTTTGTTTTCATGAATTCTCCGAAGATGGTTTCCAGGTGCCTGCCACAGCGCCCGGGACACGCCCGGGCAACGCTCCAGCATAGGGGGCCATATTCGAAGGTCAATTTCAGCGGAAAAATTATTATTCGTTATCCCGCTCATATCGGAATCTTTATTTTTGCGCGCCGAAAATATGCTCGGCATCGTCGAACGAGACCACCGGAGTACACCGGCCGAGCCCGCGCGCGCAACTTCAGCGGCGATTCAATGAATTCGTGGCGGCGGCTCCGTCTGCTCGTCATCCGGCGGCCCGCCCGCTTCGAACAGCTGCGCGCACACGCCCTGGCCCAGCTCGCTCAGGCGCGCCGTGCCCGTGCCTTCCTCGGTGAAGGTGGTGTCCACCAGACCACCGTCGACCAGCGCCGTCAGTTGTCGCCGCAAGGCGCTCATCGGCACATCCGCCTGCCTGGAAAGCCTGGCGAGCGACCACACGCCGCCTGGCGTTTCCTGATACGCGCGCCACAGCTGCGCCAGCACGGCCACCAGCACCGGATCGAGTTCGTCGTCTTCCATCGTGAATGTCTCCTCGTTGTCTCCTGCCCCATCAAGCCATATGCGTGACCAGTTCGCCCAGCGTCCTCAATGCCATCTCCGTCTGCACCGTCCACGGATAGCTGTAATTGAGCCGGATGAAGTGGCGAAAATCGTCGCGCATCGAAAACATCATGCCCGGCCCGATCGTGATGCTGCGCGCGAGCGCCGCCTGATAGAGCCGCATCGAATCGACGCGTTCGGGCAACTCCACCCACAGCACGTACCCGCCCCGCGGCATCGACATGCGCGTGCCCGCCGGAAAAAACCGCTGCACCATCGCCGTCATGATGCTTGCCTGCTGCCGGTACACCTTGCGCACGTGCCGCAGATGGCGGTCGTAGGCGTCCTGTTTCAGGTAATCGGCGACGGCGACTTGCGGCACCGACGGCGTGGTCAGCGTATTGAGAAACTTCAGCTTCTCGACCTGCGCGCGGTAGCGCCCCGGCATGGCCCAACCGATCCGGTACGAGGCAGTCAGGCTCTTCGAAAACGACGCGCAATGCAGCACCAGTCCCCTGGTATCGAAGTTCTTCAACGTCGACGGCCTGGCCTCGCCGAAATACAGTTCCTGATAGACATCGTTCTCGATGACGGGGATCTCGTGCGCGGCGAGCAGTTCGACCAGTTGCTGCTTGCGCGCGTCCGGCATCTGGAAACCGAGCGGGTTCTGGAAGTTCGGCATCACCATGCACGCGGAGATCTTTTGCCGCGTGATGACCTCGGCCAATGCCTCGATCTCGATGCCGTGGACCGGATGCGTGCCCACTTCGATTGCACGCATGCCGAGACGCTCGATGGCGTGCAACATCGCGTAGTAAGTCGGCGACTCGACGGCGACCGTATCGCCCGGTTTGGCGACCGCCTGCAAGCTGAGGTTGATCGCCTCGGTCGCGCCGAGCGTGATGATGATTTCATCCGGATCGACCGGTACGCCGTTCTCGGCATAGCGCCGCGCGATCTGCCGGATCAGTTCGGGATTGCCGGGCGGCAAATCGTCCATCAGGTTCCAGCTCGCCTGGCGCCGGGCAATCGCATTCGCGTACTGATTGATGCGGCGCCACGGGAACAGCGATGGATCGGGGTACGGTGAGCCGAGCGGCACGGCGTCGTGCGCGCGGATGCTGCGCAGGGTCGACAGCACGAGGCGGCTCACGTCGACCTCGGCGGCCACGGGCGGCGTATGCGCCGCCGGCTGGCGATTCACACGCGACTCGTCGAGCGCCGCGACTGTCGCGACGGCGTCGCGCACGAAATAGCCCGACTGCGGACGGGTCTCGACAATCCCCCGGCTTTCCAGCAACGCGTACGCGTGCAGCACGGTCTTGATGCTGACGCCGTGCTGCTGGCTCGCCTGGCGCACCGATGGAATCCGCTCGCCCGCCGCGAAGACGCCGCGGCGCACGGCTTCGGTCAGTTCATCGGCGAGTTTTTCGTACAGTTTCAAGGATCTGGTTCAAACAAACGTGCGGGCGGGAACGCCAGTCTATGACAAATGCCCAGTAACTGTATCCCTCGGCTTTCCAATTTTCTGTATGCTGCGCCGCTTTTGGAACACAGTAGGCTTGTAGGCATCGGCATAAAAGCCTCGCCCAAGCCTCCTCAGGCGGCAAGATCATGAAAAAAACCGAAGCTCGCATTGAACCGTATACGCACCCCGCCGCGGGATGGGGCGCGCTCAAATACGTCGCCATCAACCTGCTCAAGGAAAAGGTGACGGGCGGCGACTACCGCATGCTGCTCAAACAGAACCAGCCGAACGGCTTCGACTGCCCGGGTTGCGCATGGCCGGATCGCGAACACGCGTCCACCTTCGAGTTCTGCGAAAACGGCGTCAAGGCCGTGGCCGCCGAGGCGACCAGCAAGCGCGTGACGCCGGCGTTCTTCGAACAGCACACAGTTGAAGCACTGATGGCGCAGTCGGACTTCGAGCTGGAACAACACGGCCGTCTGACCGACCCGCTCGTCTACGACGCCGTGCGCGACCGGTACGTGCCGATCGGCTGGGACGAAGCCTTCGACCTGATCGCCGCGCACCTCAAGCGCCTCGACAATCCCGATAGCGCCGCCTTCTATACCTCGGGCCGCGCCAGCAACGAAGCCGCCTTCCTGTACCAGTTGTTCGTGCGCATGTACGGCACCAACAATTTCCCCGATTGCTCGAACATGTGCCACGAAGCGACCAGCCGCGGCTTGCCGCACACGGTCGGCATCGGCAAGGGCACGGTCACGCTCGACGACTTCGAACACGCCGATACGCTGCTGATCTTCGGCCAGAATCCGGCGACCAACCATCCGCGCATGCTCGGCGAGCTGCGTGAGTGCGCGAAACGCGGCGCGACCATCGTGTCGATCAATCCGCTGAAGGAACGTGGTCTGGAGCGCTTTGCGAGCCCGCAGCATCCGGTGGAAATGATCACGATGGGCAGCACGAAGATCAGCTCCGTGTTCATCAGGCCAAAGGTGGGCGGTGATTTCGCCTTGATCAAGGGCGTCGCCAAACGCGTGATCGAGCTCGACGACGAAGCGTTGGCCTCGGGTCTCGAACGTGTACTCGACGTCGCGTTCATCGCCGAACACACGGTTGGCTTCGAGGCGTTCGCCGACGATCTGCGTGCCGAAAGCTGGGACACGATCGTCGCCGAATCGGGCGTACCGTTTGAAGACGTGTTGAAGCTCGCCGACATCTACGTGAAAGGCCGCGCGGTGATCTCGACGTGGGGCATGGGCCTCACGCAGCACAAGAACTCCGTGCCGACGGTGCAGATCCTGTCCAACCTGATGCTGATGCGCGGCAATATCGGCCGCCGCGGCGCGGGCTTGTGCCCGGTGCGCGGCCACTCGAATGTGCAGGGCGACCGCACGGTCGGCATCGAGGAAAGGCCGACTCAGGCGTTTCTCGATCGGCTCGGCGAAGTCTACGATTTCGAGCCGCCGCGCGAGCATGGTCTCGACGTCGTCAACACGATCCAGGCAATGCTCGACGGCAAGGTGAAGGTGTTCATCGGCCTCGGCGGCAACTTCTCGATTGCAACGCCGGACACGCCGCGCACGTGGGAAGCGATGCGCTCCTGCGACCTGACCGTGCACATCACGACCAAGCTGAACCGCAGCCACCTCGTGCATGGTCGCGATGCCCTCATTCTGCCGACGCTCGGGCGCACCGAGATCGACTTGCAAAATGGTGTGGCGCAAGGCGTGAGCGTCGAGGATTCAATGAGCATGGTGCACATCTCGTACGGCATGAACAAGCCGGCCTCGGAGAATCTGTTGTCGGAGATTGCGATCGTCGCGCGCATGGCCCACGCCACGCTCGGCAGCGGCAAGGTCGACTGGCTCGCTCAGGCAGCGGACTACGCGTTGATTCGCGACGGCATCGCGGAGGTGATCGAAGGTTTCCACGACTACAACGAGCGCCTGAAGCACCCGGGCGGCTTCCACCTGGGCGTGGCATCACGCGAGCGGATCTGGAAAACGCCGAGCGGCAAGGCACAGTTCCTCGTGCATGCGATTGACGTCGACACGCCGATTCATCAGGCGCGCGCCGAGCATGGCGAGCGCCTGATGACCTTGATGACGACGCGCTCGCACGACCAGTACAACACCACGATCTACGGTCTCGACGACCGTTACCGCGGCGTGTATGGGCAGCGGCGCGTGCTGTTCGCCAACAAGGACGATCTGGCGATGCTGGGATTCGTTGCGGGCCAGCGCGTGGATATCACGAGCGTTTGGGCCGATGGAATCGAACGTCACGCGGCCGGGTTCCTGCTCGTGGAGTACGACATTCCGCGTGGGTGTCTCGGCGCTTACTATCCGGAGACGAATCCGCTGGTGCCGCTTTCTTCGGTTGCCGATGGCGCGGGGACGCCGACATCGAAGTCGATTCCGGTGTTGTTGAAGGCCTCGGCGGTGGTCGACGCGATTGCTGCTTGAGGGACGCCTGTAGCCCGACGCTGCCTGAAGTTCAGCGCGGGCTGTTCGCCAGATCGCGATACGTCAGGTACAAACGCAGATCGAACTCGATCTGATGGTAGCCCGGTTGCATGAACTCGCAGAGGCGGTAGAACGCCTTGTTATGGTCGCTTTCTTTCAGATGAGCGAGTTCATGCACGACGATCATTTTCAGGAATTCCGGCGCCGCTCCCTTGAATAGCGACGCCACGCGGATTTCTTTTTTGGCCTTCAGCTTGCCGCCCTGCACGCGCGAAATGCTCGTGTGCAGGCCGAGTGCATGCCGCACGACATCGAGCTTGCTGTCGTAAGCAACTTTGTCGATCTGCGCGCCGTTGCGAAAATGTTCGCGCTTGAGCTCCGCGCAGTACTCGTACAGGGCCCGGTCTGTTTGCACGTCGTGCGTGCCGGGGTAGCGCTTCGCCAGATACGGGCCCAGTTGCTCGTCGGCAATCAGCTTCTGGACTTTTTCCTGGAGCGCGGACGGATAGCCGCTCAGGTATTTCAGGTGTTGCATGGCGGTGTTCAACGCAAGTTGCGCTCGCAATCCGTCCATAGGCGCAACGGATCCCGATGCAGCGGATACTGCGTGTCGAGCCAGCCAGACAGCCTGGCCCAATCCGGATGATGCGTGCCACTCTGCGCCGACCAGATCGACGATCGCTCGAGAATGCTGCCGTTCTCGCGATCGCGTACCAGCAGGCTGCCGAGACCGTTCGAGCTGTTCTCCTGCGATTCCACCAGATACCGCGGCAGGATCCTGAGTTCCGCGTCCTCCGCCCAACCGTAGAGGGCGCGGACCACCCCGTTCGCGTCCCGTAACTCCACGGGTCCGCTTTTGGGTCTGGCGGCCGCCCAGCCTTCGGGGAATTCCGCGACGATCTCGTTCTTGTCTTCGCGGACCCATTTCATCCGCCAGGCCCGCTCCATCGTGTCGCGCACACGAGAGGCCGACTCATACCCGGGCGGCAACTCAATCCCAACGGGCAAGGTAACGAGATTCTCTTTCCAGAGAGTTTTTTCGTCACGATCATGCCGGTCGACTGTCTCGAATGGCTCGCCGCCAAACGGATTGTCGGGCCGACTCCCGATGTGGGCGCCGCTCGGTTTTAAATCAGGGAACAGTCCGTCAGCATGCTGACGCGTGAACTTCGGCTTTCCGTTCTTCATTGGCCTCTCCGCTCCATGGGCTCGCATGGGCACCTACGTGGTTAGACCGGCTGCGTTCCAACGACGCGCGGCAGATCCGGCTTGTCGCGTGTGTTAGCCACGACTGGACTTTAAGGTCGATTGTAACGGACGGTCAGATCGAGCGAACGGAGCGCGCGACGTGGCGCGATGCGCCGGCATGTCCCGGCGGGCAGTTAGTGTGAGATTGCCGTGTCGGCGTGACAGGCGGCCGCCAGTCACCACCGAACCCTGCGAATTTTCTGGGAAACAAAAAACCCTCGAAGCATCGCTGCACCGAGGGTTCACGGAATTTTCGAGGAATCGCGCGGAATACTTCCTGGTGCCGGGGACCGGACTCGAACCGGCAAGCCGTTAGGCGGCGGATTTTAAGTCCGCTATGTTTACCAATTTCATCACCCCGGCAGGGCTCAGAACCGCTTGTGGACGCGAATTCTACCATTGCCCGGCGAGCGCACCAAACTGGCTCATCCCGCTGCGATCCATCCCGCCTCGCGCCGCGCAGGCGCCAATATTGACGTCATCCGGAAGTCACAAACCTTCCCGATAATCCGCTCACGAAAACGTTTACAACCAGAGCGGAAACGATGATCCCAACGATCAAAGATGTCGCCGCCCACGCGGGCTTCTCCATCGCCACGGTCTCGCGCGCGATCAATGCGCCGCACACCGTCAATCCGGTCACGCTCGAGAAAGTGCGTCAATCGATCGACGCCCTCAAGTTCCGCCCCAGCCCGCTCGGCAGGCAACTGCGCGGCGAACGCACGCGCCTCATCGGCGTGATCCTGCCGACGCTCGCCAACCCCGTGTTCGCCGAATGCCTGCAAGGCATCGACGAGCTCGCCTCGGCACAAGGTTACCGGCTCATGCTGATGACCACCCAGTACGATGCCGACCGCGAACGGCACGCCATTGAAACGCTGCGTGAGCACCGCGTGGAAGGTCTGATCCTGACCGTCGCCGATGCCGACACGCACCCCTTGCTCGACGAGCTCGACCGCGCGGGCCTGCTCTATGTGCTGATGCACAACGACACAGTGCGGCGCCCGTCGGTCTCGGTCGACAACCGCCTCGCCGCGTTCGACGGCGTCCGCATGCTGATCGCGCACGGCCACCGCCGCATCCTGATGCTAGCGGGCACGCTGGCCGCCTCGGACCGCGCCCGTCAGCGGCACCTCGGCTACGCGCAGGCGATGCAGCAGGCCGGCCTCACCCCCGCGCCCGCACTCGAGGTCGATTTCAACGCCGACGAACTGTCGCCGTCCGTGCTCGCTCATCTGACCAGCGGCCCGAACCGCCCGACCGCCCTCTTCTGCAGTAACGATCTGCTCGCCATGGTCGTGATGCGCGGCCTGCGCCGTGCGCGTCTGCAGATTCCGCACGACATGTCGATTCTCGGCTTCGACGGACTCGCGATGGGCGAGTTGCTGTCGCCGCCGCTGGCAAGCGTCTGCGCACCGAATCGCGAGATCGGCTGCGCCGCCTGGCAGCGTTTGCTGACACACGTAACCGGCACCTACGAAACAATGGGTGAAACGTCGCTCACGCTGACGTTACCGCACAGCTTGCGCGAAGGCGCCACCATCGCGGCAATTTCGAACCGCAACGAAACGTCGGCGACTACTGAGAGACGGTTTGCCTAGCCGCTTGCGCAAGACGGTGGTGTGTTCCTGATCTGCTTGCCCACACTGTCTTTTACGGACGGTTTGCGCTGATCGTCTGGAAATACTCCTCGGCAATACCCTATTTGCGTTATCGACATCGAACCCCGAACCACCCGTTCTCTTCCTTTCCAGGAGACCCGCAGTGATCCGCTCTTCAACACGCCGTGATTCCTCGATCAAACCGCTCTGGCGCCGCCTTGTCCGCATGACGGCCACCGCGCTGTCCGCCGGCATGATCGTCACCGCCGCGCTCGCCGCCCTCGCGCCGCAAGCGGCCCATGCCGACGAAACCGCGATCTGCTACAACTGCCCACCCGAATGGGCCGACTGGGCAGGCCAGATCAAGGCGATCCAGCAAAAGACCGGCATTCGCGTACCGTTCGACAACAAGAACTCCGGCCAGTCGATTGCCCAACTGATGGCCGAGCAGAAGAGCCCGGTTGCCGACGTGGTCTATCTCGGCGTGTCGTCGGCGTTCCAGGCGAAAGACAAAGGCGTCATCCAGCCGTACAAGCCCGCGCACTGGGACGACATTCCGGCGAACATGAAGGACCCGCAAGGCTACTGGTTCACGATCCACTCGGGCACGCTGGGCTTTTTCGTCAACAAGGACGCGCTCGAAGGCAAGCCGGTTCCGCGTTCGTGGGCCGATCTTCTGAAGCCTGAATACAAAGGCATGATCGGCTACCTCGATCCGTCGAGTGCGTTTGTCGGCTATGCAGGCGCGGTTGCGGTGAATCAGGCGCTCGGCGGCACGCTCGATAATTTCGAGCCGGGCCTCGACTGGTTTCGCAAGCTGAAAGCCAACGCGCCGATCGTGCCCAAGCAAACTGCCTACGCACGCGTGATGTCCGGCGAAATTCCGATCCTGCTCGACTACGACTTTGACGCTTATCGCGCGAAGTACAAGGATCACGCCAATGTCGAATTCGTGATTCCGAAGGAAGGCACGATCTCGGTGCCGTACGTGATGAGTCTCGTAAAGGGCGCGCCGCATGAAGCAAACGGCAAGAAGGTGCTCGATTTCGTGCTCTCGGACGAAGGCCAGAAACTGTGGGCCGAAGCCTATCTGCGTCCGGTACGCGCGAAAGCGATGACCCCGGAAATCGCCGCCAGGTTCCTGCCTGCAAGCGACTATGCGCGCGCCAAAACGGTCGACTTCGACAAAATGGCGGAGAAGCAATCGAGCTTCGGCGAGCGTTATCTACAGGTGATGCATTGAACGACGTTACCTTCCCGCTGCGCTGGCGCATCGCATTGATCGCACCGGCGCTGGCGGTTTTCATCGCGTTCTGGCTGCTGCCGATGGGTGCGCTCGCGCAAATCAGCGGCGACGGCCACGCGTTCGCGACCTATCGCGCGATGCTGACCAATCCGCGCTACATGTCGAGCCTCGGCGCGACCGTCATGTTGTCCGCGGCGGTCACGGCGGCAACCCTGGTGCTCTCGGTGATCGCCGGCTTGCTGCTGGCGCGCCGCGAGTTTCCGTTGAAACGCACGTTGCTCGCGCTGCTGACGTTTCCCTTGGCATTCCCAGGTGTCGTGGTCGGCTTCATGGTCATCATGCTGGCCGGACGCCAGGGTTTGATCGGCGCGCTCTCGCTGAAACTCACCGGCGACCGCTGGGTGTTCGCTTATTCGATGAGCGGACTCTTTCTCGGCTACCTGTACTTCTCGATTCCGCGGGTGATCGTCACGGTGATGGCCTCAGCCACCAAGCTCGATGCGTCGCTCGAAGAAGCCGCGCGTTCGCTCGGCGCATCGCCGTGGCGCATTACGCGCGACATCGTATTGCCCGCGTTGTCGCCAGGCCTGATTGCGGCGGGCGCCGTCTGTTTCGCCACCGCGATGGGCGCGTTCGGCACCGCCTTTACGCTCGCCACCGACATCGACGTGTTGCCGATGACCATCTACACCGAGTTCACGCTGAACGCCAACATGGTGACGGCCGCGGGTCTCTCGATCGTGCTCGGCATCGTCACATGGCTCGTGCTGGCGTTCGCTCGCAGCGTGAGCGGCTCGGCGGTCGCGGCGAGCGCATGAGCATGAGCCGCCTGTCTAAACCGGATGACAAGACTTCGATGAATTCCCTCACCGCTCCAATCCAGCCGGGCGCAAAGCCGCGCGCGCGGCGCCTCGGGCCGCCAACGTCACGCACGTGGCTCGCGGCCGGTCAGTGGCTCGTCACGCTGCTGCTGTGTGCGTTTCTGATCGTGCCCGTCGTGATGTCGATCATGGCGGGGCTCACGGTCAACTACTTCAAGGGTGTATCCAGCGGGCTCACGCTGCGCTGGCTAGGCGAAGTGTGGGCGCAGTATCACGACTCGGTGTTTCTATCGCTCGAAGTGGCGGCAGCAACCGTGCTCATCACGCTGCTGACCGGCGTGCCGGCCGGCTACGTGCTGGCGCGCAGCAAGACGCGGCTCTCGCGCATCATCGAAGAGTTTCTGGTGCTGCCGATCGCCCTGCCCGGCCTGGCTTCCGCGCTTGCACTGCTGGTGGTCTACGGCGGCTTCACGATGTTTCGCATGAGCGTCGCGTTCATCGTCGTCGGGCACGTGGTGTTCACGCTGCCGTTCATGGTGCGCGCGGTGGCGGCCGTGTGCGCGAGCAGCGATCTGCGCACGCTCGAAGAAGGCGCGGCTAGTCTCGGCGCGAGCTTCTTCCAGCGCTTCATCACGGTCGTGCTGCCGAATGCGCGGCCCGGGATTGTCGCCGGCGCGCTGGCGGTGCTGACGCTCTCAATCGGCGAATTCAATCTGACGTGGATGCTGCACACGCCCGACACCAAGACGCTACCGGTCGGTCTCGCCGACACCTATGCGTCGTTACGCATCGAAATCGGCAGCGCGTACACGATTCTGTTTTTCATCATGACCATGCCGCTGCTCGTGGCAATGCAATGGCTCGGCGTCGATGCGACCGGCCAGCGCGGCGCGAGCAAGAAGCGCGCAAACGCCTCTCCTTTGAAGTCCACACCTACGCGATGAAACTCGACTCCGTTCCCATCACGCTCACGCAATGCGCGAAAACGTTTCGCGGCACGCGCGTGCTCGAACCGCTCGATCTGCACATCGGCGCGGGTGAGACACTGGTCCTGCTCGGCCCGTCCGGTTGCGGCAAGACGACCACGCTGCGCATGATCGCGGGCCTCGAAACACCCGACGCCGGCGGCTCCATTGTCTTTGGCGACGAAGATGTCACCGCGCTGCCGATCGAAAAACGCCAGGTGGGCATGGTGTTCCAGAGCTACGCGCTGTTTCCGAATCTGACCGTGCGCGGCAACATCGGCTACGGATTGAAGATCAAACGCGTGGCGGCTGACACCGCGCGGCAACGCGTCGACGAACTGCTCGCGATGATGCGTCTCACCGCCCACGCGGACAAACCCATCGACCAGTTGTCGGGCGGCCAGCGTCAGCGTGTTGCATTGGCGCGCGCGCTCGCCGTGCAACCTCGCGTGCTGCTGCTCGACGAACCGCTCACCGCGCTGGATGCGCGGTTGCGCGACACGTTGCGGAGCGAAATGAATACGCTGCTGCGCGAGCTGGGCGTCACCACCGTCTACGTGACGCACGATCAGGCCGAAGCAATGGAACTCGGCGACCGCATCGTCGTAATGAGCGCGGGGCGCATCGAGCAGATCGGCTCGCCGCGCGACATCTACTATCGTCCGGCGAACCGCACGGTCGCGCAGTTCGTCGGCACCATCAACCGGCTGGCGGGCGAACGGCACGCGGGTCTGCTGACGACCACCGGTGGCACTGTCCCGCTGCCGGCAGGTCCCGCGCAAGCAAGCGCGGCGCACGAAATCTTCTTTCGCCCTGAAGACGCTTACCTCGCCGACCCGGCCGACGCCCAATTGCGCGGCCATGTCGAAAGCACGGCGTTTCTCGGCGAACGCACCCGTTTGACGATCGGCGGCGCCGCGCCGGACCCCTTGCTGATCGATGTCGCCGGCCGGGTCGAACTCGCGCGCGGCACGCCGGTCGGGATATCGATCGCCCAGGATGCGCTGATTGCGCTATCGTAATGACGCCGCGCTGTGTTTTTAGCGCGACATAAGAAAGGAAATCCCCATGCTGCTAGCTCAAATCAGCGACCTGCATATCAAACGGCCCGGCGCGCTGGCCTACCGCCGCGTCGACACCGGTGCCTATCTCGCGCGTACCATCGCCGCACTCAATGCGCTGGAGCCGCGTCCCGACGCTGTGATCATGACCGGCGACCTCGTCGATCAGGGCGACCCCGAACAGTATGAACATTTGAAGGTGCTGCTCGCGCCGCTCGAGATCCCCTACTACCTGCTAGTGGGTAATCACGACGAACGCGCTGCGTTACGCGCGGCATTTCCCGATCGCGCGGAATTGCACAGTGGCGGCGAGTTTGTGCAATACGCGGTGGACGTCGGCCCGTTGCGGATCATCGCACTCGATTCGATGGTGCCCGGCGAAAGCGCCGGCAATCTGTGCGATACGCGCTTGACGTGGCTCGCTGCGCAACTCGATGCCGCGCAAGGCAAGCCCACGGTGGTGGCGTTGCATCATCCGCCGTTTGTCTGCGGCATCGGGCATATGGATGAATTGCGGCTCGACCCCGCGGCCGCCGACAGACTCGCTGACCTGATCGCGCGCTTTCCGAACGTGGAGCGGGTGATTTGCGGCCATGTGCACCGGCCGATGTTCGTGCGGTTTGGCGGCACGATTGCGTCGGCAGTGCCGGCGCCCGCGCATCAGGTCGTACTCGATCTGCGCGAGGATGCACCCTCCGCATTCGCGATGGAGCCGCCCGCGTATGCGCTGCATCGCTACGATCCGGCAACGGGCATCGTCACGCATCACGCGTATGTCGATGCAGCGGATGGGCCGTATCCGTTCTACGAACCTGAAGGCGCGCTGATCGATTGACGGTGCCGCGTCGTCGGCTCAGGCGGCGACAAAGGTTTGCTGTACGCGCCGGGATAGCCTGAAATACGGTATCCCGAGCGCGGCGGCGACAACGGCCTGAATGAAATCGGCGAGCGGAATCGCGATTTCGATGCCAATGGCGTTGGCCATATGATCGCCAAGCAGATAGGCGATGGTACGCATGACGACGATGGCGAGCAGCCACGCCTGCACCTGAACCGGAAAGCGCGCCGATCTGCGCCACGCGAGCAGCGCCAGCCAACCGGCGCCGGCAACGATAAACGATCCGGCGATCACGTCGCAGCCGACCATGGAGATGACGGTGCGATACCAGCCGTGCGTTTCCGGACGTACGAATACCGCCAGCAGTTCCCATTCGAGCATGAGCTTCAGTGGGTCGCGCAATGCGAGGGCGGTTGAAAGTACCCACGCGGCGAGGCAGATCAGCGCGATAAGCAGCCAGCCGCCGATGCGTCGGGGCTCGGGTTTCGAAGTTGTGTTCATGAAATGGGTGATGTGAGGGATCGTGTGACGCGCGCCGATTCTACGAACGAAAACCGAACGACCATCTCATTTTTGCCGCATAACCTTTGGAGCAGCCGCCGCGCCACGCCCTTTTTGCGCTCTGCCGGAGCGGCTGGCCGACTTGTGCCGCATCTGTGGCAGAGCGTGTTCGCTGCCGATTCGTCTGGACGTCGAACAGGCGCCGCATGATGCTCTCATTCCCCATTGCGTGCCGGCCGTTTGCTGCCGCGTTGCCTTCGCGCCCACGGCGGCATTACTGGACGCATCGGCTGCGGTTAGCACGATCCCTTCTGCTCCGGTATGATCGGCACGCTTAAGGACCGTGCATGGGCCGGTCCGTCGATGATTCCTCTCATGTCCACACCCGACGCTACTACTCCCGCTTCCGCCGACCGGTCGTTGCGCGGCCTGCTGCTCCTGCTCGCGACGATTGCCGGCGTATCAGTCGCGAACATCTATTACAACCAGCCGCTGCTCGACAATTTCCGGCAGTCGTTTCCGAACGGCGCGTCGTGGGTGGGCGCGGTACCGGCCGTGACGCAGCTCGGCTACGCAGCCGGGATGTTGTTATTGGCGCCGCTCGGCGACCGTTTCGACCGGCGCTTCCTGATCCTGTTGCAGATCGCGGGCATGTGCGTCGCGCTGGTGCTGGCGTCAGCGGCGCCGACCTTGTCGGTGCTGATCATCGCGAGCCTTGCGATCGGCGTGCTCGCCACCATCGCGCAACAGGCGGTGCCGTTCGCGGCCGAACTCGCGCCCGCCTCCGAGCGTGGCCATGCGGTCGGCACCGTGATGAGCGGACTGCTGCTGGGGATTTTGCTGGCACGGACTGCCGCGGGCATTGTCGCCGAGTATTTCGGCTGGCGCGCGGTATTCGGCGCCTCGGTCGTCGCACTGCTGGTGTTGGCGGTGGTGATCATTTTGCGTCTGCCGAAGAGTAAGCCGACGTCGACACTGCCGTACGGCAGACTGATGGTCTCGATGTGGCACCTGGTGGTCGAACATCGCGCGCTGCGTGAAGCCTCGTTGACGGGCGCGGCGATGTTCGCGGCATTTAGCATTTTCTGGTCGGTACTGGCGTTATTGCTGGCGGGCGCACCGTTTCATTTTGGGCCGCAGGCGGCCGGGCTATTCGGGATTGTGGGGGCCGCGGGTGCGATGGCCGCGCCGCTCGCCGGCAAGTTTTCCGACCGACGCGGACCGCGGGCGATTATCACGCTGTCGATCGTGCTGGTGGCGATTTCGTTTGTGGTTTTCGCTTTGTCGGCGAAGAGCATTGCTGGATTGGTGATCGGCGTGATCGTCCTTGATATTGGTGTGCAGGCCGCGCAGATTTCGAATCAATCGCGGATTTACGCGCTGAAGCCGGATGCGCGGAGTCGCGTGAATACGGTTTATATGGTGGCTTATTTTATTGGCGGCGCCGTGGGGTCGGGGGTCGGTGCTGTGGTTTGGCCGGCTTTTGGATGGATTGGAGTTAGCGTTGCTGGGGTTGTTTTTGCCGGGCTGGCGGCGTGGAATCATTTGAGGCTTCCAGCCAAAGGGTGAATGCCTGCGGCGCTTGTTTGGTTGTCTCTGCTTTTGTTGGTTTGGCCTTTCCTTGATTTCTTAGTGGTCTATTAGCGTTGCCCCTGTGCGGGGCGGCACTTACTTTCTTTGCCGCGGCAAAGAAAGATAAGCAAAGAAAGCCGCTCACACCGCCAGCTCATAAGCGGGTCCCCCGCACAGTCACGGTAGTGGTGCATCTGGAATCC